>JAKOVF010000334.1 GCA_029782225.1 Chloroflexota bacterium
GCAGAGTTCCGTGACCCGAAGGGCCGCTCAACAACCTGGGATGAATTCGGCTGGACCGGGGACGTGAAGTATCACCTGGGTGCGTACAAACTGCCCATGAAGGATAAAAGCATCGATTCGGTCATCCGGATGCCCGCCAACCCCAGTCACCTCGAACATATTGACCCGGTCATTCTGGGGATGGCGCGCGCGGCGGATACAAAGGTGGATGAACCGGGGCCGCCCAGATATTTTGACAACGCTTCGCTGCCGATCCTGATCCACGGAGACGCCTCTTTTCCCGGGCAGGGAATCGTCTCCGAGTCCCTGAACTTTTCGCGCCTGCCCGGCTATTCCGTGAGCGGAAGTCTGCATATCATTACGAATAATCAGTTGGGATTTACCGCCAACGATACCGAATCCCGCAGCAGCCTGCACGCGAGTGACCTGGCGAAAGGATTTGAGATTCCCGTCATCCATGTCAACGCCGACGATCCACTGGCCTGCCTTGAAGCCACACGGACTGCGTTTGCCTACCGCCAAAAATTTCATAAAGACTTTGTCATTAATTTGGTTGGCTATCGCCGTTATGGTCATAACGAGGGAGATGAACCGCGCTTTACGCAGCCCGTCATGTATCAGCGTGTGGACAAGCATCCTTCGGTGAGACAGCTCTGGGCGTCCGCGTTGGAAGCGAAGGGTCAGCTTGAGGCAGGGAAGGCTAATGAATTGTTGCAGTCACAATTGCAGCGCCTGCAGGAGGTCAGCGATAAGTTGGACGATGCTTCTCTGAAAGAGTCGCTTCCCAAGGCACCTCCACAGGGCGCGGCACAAAAGGTTAACACCACTGTCCCACTCGAGGCGCTGAAGGATTTGAACGGAGCACTGATGCAATTCCCCGAAGGCTTTCATTTGAATCCAAAGCTGCAAAAAGCGGTGGATCGCCGCCGCAGGCTGTTCGATCAAGGAAAAGATTCAAACATTGATTGGGCCGCTGCCGAGGAACTGGCATTTGCTTCAATTTTAGAGGAAGGCATCCCTATTCGGCTGACGGGCGAGGACACTGTGCGCGGGACGTTCAGTCAGCGCCACGCCGCGTTTTACGATGTTCAGACCAATCAGGCATACATCCCGCTGCAGTCCATTCCACAGGCGAAGGCATCGTTTGAAGTCTTAAATAGTCCGCTCAGTGAGGCAGGTGCGGTGGGATTTGAGGTTGGCTACAACGTGCAGGCGCCAGAACGTTTCGTTTTGTGGGAAGCTCAATACGGAGACTTCATCAACGTGGCACAAGCCATGCTGGATGAGTTTCTGCTCGCAGGCCGGGCCAAGTGGGGTCTGACTCCGTCTCTGGTCTTGCTGCTGCCACATGGTAACGAGGGCATGGGACCGGATCACTCCAGCGCTCGCATCGAGCGTTTCCTGGCTTTGGCCGCGGAAACGAATGTCCGCATTGCTTATCCTTCTACTGCCGCTCAATATTTTCATTTGCTGCGACGGCAGGCGCTTCTGTTGAAAACGGATCCCCTGCCGCTCATCGTATTTACCCCAAAGGGATTGCTGCGTCATCCGCTCACTGCTGCGCCGGCCAGTGAATTCAGTGAAGGAAGCTGGCAGGCTGTGATGGACGATCCCAAATTGCCTGGCAAGCGAAAGGACGTGAGGAACCTGATCCTTTGCAGCGGTCGGATCTATATTGACCTTGTCACCAGTGAGTTGCGAAAAGACAACGCTGACGATGCGATTGGCCGCCTCGAACAACTCTATCCATTCCCGAGGCAGGAACTGGAGGAGCTGCTGGCAAGTTATCCCAGCCTGGAGCGGTTGATCTGGGTTCAGGAGGAGCCATCGAATATGGGAGCGTGGAATTACCTGCGTCCGCGACTGCGCGAGCTGGTGGGTGTCGGCCCATCGTTGCATTATGTCGGCAGGCCGGAGAGTTCCAGCCCTGCAGAGGGTTCGACGACAGCCTATCGTGTCAATCAACAGGAATTGATCGAGCAGGCTTTCCATTTTGAGAAGCAGACGCGCGTGAGAAGTGTGGTGAAGGAGAGAGGTTGAGATGGCGACGAAAATATTGGTACCTGAATTGGGAGAGTCCGTTCTGGAAGCGACGGTATCACGCTGGCTGAAGAAAGAAGGGGAGGCCGTGAACATTGGTGATGTGCTGGTCGAGCTGGAGACGGACAAGGTCAATCTTGAAGTGGGAGCCAAGAGCAACGGCGTGCTGGCAAAGATCGATGTGCCGGAAGGCAGTGATGTAAAAGTTGGAGAAGTGTTGGGAACGATCGATGAAAGTGTCCGGCCGAAGGAGGAGCCTGCACAGGCGGAAGTCTCAAAGCCGCAGCCTGTGGAGGAAAAACAGGCACCGGCCAGCGCGGACGGAAAGAAGACGCAAGATCAGGCAGCGCCGCAATTGACGCCGGTCGCGGCTCGCATGGTGCGTGAAAGAAATGTAGATGTCAGCCACTTGGCAGGAACAGGTAGCGAAGGGCGCATCACCAAAACCGATGTTGAAGAATTCCTCCAGGCGCAGGAAAAAGCCCGAGAAAGCAGCAAACAGATGCCGACAGAGGAAGAAGCGCTCCCAAAAAGAGAAGAAAAATCACAAGAGGTTGAGACTGCCGGTCAGCCGAAAGTCGAAAAGCCAGTGACGGTGAGTCCATCTGAGCATCTCGAAGAACGGATTCGAATGTCGCGCCGACGGCGGACCATCGCGCAGCGTTTGCTGGAAGCCAGGCAAGGTACGGCCATGCTGACCACGTTCAACGAGATCGACATGAGCGCAGTCATGGATTTGCGCAAACGTCGCAATGAAGAATTCCAGAAACGACATGGCGTGAAGCTGGGATTTACGTCCTTTTTTGTCAAGGCCTGTGTCAGCGCGCTCAAGGCTTTCCCGCAGGTAAACGCGGAAATCCAGGGGGATGAGATTCTTCTGAAGTACTACTATGATATTGGGATGGCTATCGGCTCTGAGGAGGGATTGGTGGTGCCGGTGATCCGTGATGCCGATCACCTGTCATTTGCGGAAATCGAACAGCAGGTGAAGGATCTTGTGGCAAAAACAGATGCAGGAAAATTATCGGTTGAAGATTTGCGCGGTGGTACGTTTACGATCACAAACGGCGGCGTATTTGGGTCATTGTTGAGCACACCGATTCTCAACCCCCCGCAGGTTGGCATACTCGGAATGCATAAGATCGAAGATCGGCCGATCGCACTGAACGGACAGGTTGTCATCCGCCCTATGATGTATGTCGCGTTAAGCTATGACCATCGCATCGTGGATGGCCGAGAGGCCGTTCAGTTTTTGGTACACGTCAAGCAGATGGTGGAAGAGCCGGGATTTTTGCTCGTGGAAAGTTGAGATCCTGGTTCACCACAGAGTTCACGGAGATTCAATTGGTTTTCTCAGTGGACTCTGTGATCACCGTGGTCCTGTCTATGAGTTGATCAGGTCGGCGTCAATTTTGATTTCAAGCCCATCGCGCAAAATCTTTGAGACGGGACATTCCTTGTGCGCATCGAGCGCAAGTTTTTTGAAGGTGGATTGGTCTATGCCCGGCACTTCGCCGCGTACATGCAGCAACATACTGACAATCTCATAGAATCCGTTTTTCGAGCGGATCGTGCACGTGGCATTCGCTTCGGTTTGGACCGGGGTATAGCCCTTCCTTTTGAGAATGTTTGCCAGTGCCATGCTAAAACAGGCTGCATGAGCCGCGGCGATCAGTTCTTCCGGGTTCAGCCCGGTTGAATCTCCAAAACGGGTTTGATAGCTGTAAGGCAATTCATAAAGTGTTCGGCTTTCCGTGCTGACCACTCCGGAGCCTTGCTCCAGATCACCGGTCCACAGCACCCCTGCCTTTCGATTGAATTCCGTCATTTCTTGCTCCTTTTATGGTGGACTTTTCACGCTTGTGAAAAGGATTTTTGCCACTCAGGCTGTAACTTCCCTTGGGACTTACCTTGTACCTCTTTGATACTCTTTATGAATAACGAGCATGATTCAGAAGAGTTATAGAAAGCGACAGAGCATGTCAATATCATCTAAGCAGCTAGGGGAAGAGGCAAACTCCTACTAGGGGAATCCTTTGTGCTGAAATGCAGCCCTGAGAATCTATGCCAGTTATAATGAAAAAGGTGAGTGAAATGAACGAACAGTCTGCGCGTATTGGTGATCGAAGTCGGGACGGTCAAGAACCATGTGCATAATATGCTGGATAGAAATGAAGGTGAGCAGCCGTGGAGAGGCCGCGGCGTATCTTGCCTTTATTAAGAAGCAATCAAGAGCGGAGGTCCAGGTCTAGTCCCTTTGAGCTTCATTCTATATCTGATTATATCTCCCCTCTATAACCTTATATATAGAGTTTTCCGACGATTGATACGATGCTTGTTCTAAACTTTAGTAGTCAGGATAAATTATGGATAACCAACGGATTGTTTTAATTAACGGCTCGCGGCTATTGCGCGAGCTATTGCACATTGTGATTTACAAAGCCAGGCACCTCGAGATCGTGCAGGAAATTCAAAACCTAGACGAACTTCCCTCCGCGATCCAGGCTTCCGACGCAGACTGGGTGATCATTTCCCTGCCTTTTGATGAAAAGACGCCAGAGTGGGTAGATTCGTATATCGTAAGCCACCCCTCGATCCGTTTCCTGGTTGTGTCGAATGACGGAAGCCGGGTCAAAATGAAATGGCTGGAGAGCCACGAAGAGGAATTGGATGACCTTACGCTAAAGGACTTAATTCACCTGCTTGAAAGCAGCCCTCAGCAAGCCTAGTTAACTCACGGAGTATTCCGTATGAACGGCAAACAAGTGAGCGACATCATGGTGGGTTTAAATCGGATCAGCAGGGATCGCTTTCATATTCTCACTATGGCTTTTACAAGTTTCAACGAAGCCCGCGCGGCACAGGCCGCAGCCGCGCTCGCCTACTATGCTTTCTTTTCCCTTTTTCCCCTCCTGTTGGTTTTTATTATTGCGGGCAGCTACTTTCTCGACGGCCAGCGGGTGTTCTCTCAGGTGACATGGTCAGTGGAACAGATTATCCCTGTTTCTCATGCGTTGCTTACAGAGAACCTCCGTCATGTATTGCAGGATCGCGGAACTGTAGGAATCGTTGTCCTGGTGACCCTGCTCTGGTCGGCCTCAGGCGCTTTTACAAGTCTGGCCTACAATATTGACCTTGCCTGGCCGATGGCGCGCCGCAGAAACTTCTTTCAAAAACGGCTGATCGGTTTCTGGATGATCGCCGGCATCAGTATTCTTCTGGTCCTGTCCATTCTGCTGGACTGGCTGGCCCACATGATTCCCTTCCTGAATTTTGTGAACGCGTCCTTCTCGGCCCCGAGCCTGCTGAGGCCGTTCACCAGCTTTATCTCCTGGCTGACGGTTTTCCTGATGTTACTGGCCCTGTATCATTCTGCCCCGGCGGCCCGCGTACGGTGGAGGGCATCCCTGTGGGGCGCGCTGACCGCGTCCATCGGTTGGAAACTCGCGACGGCTGGCTTTGCCTGGTATCTGAAAACCGGCGTTGATCGCTACCAATTGATCTATGGCTCACTGGGAGCCATCGTTATCTTGTTATTCTTGATCTACCTGATTTCCTTCATTGTCTTGTTTGGTGCTCATCTCACGGCGGCCATGGATCTTTCAGAGAAGCAAAAGATGGGCATTCCCACCGTATGAATTCCAAAGAGTACGTTATGCACCATTATCTTTATCTAGCGGGTCAGGAAAGGCAGAACACAACCTTCACTTATTCGTTCTCTCCTATATAGGTAACGAAACCAGTTTCAGGAGGCTGCAATGAATTACATGGACGACCAAACGATCGGTGCGTATCAGGCTGAGACCACTGAAAGTTTGCGGGCGCCCGCATCCAGATTACTGGTAGCAGGTCCTCGCGTGGAGAATTCTGGTGCAGACCTGCGTATCAAAAACCAAATGGTTGGGTGGACATTCTCAACGCGCATGAGTTTGTTCGCTCTGCTGAGAATGCCATTAGGTTCAATACTATGAGGTACACCTATGAAACCAATACACAGTGAATTACATTTCAAGGTAGAACAAGCGATCATGGATAACCCGCAGATCCGTGAATACGGCATCGATATACTGGAGCAAAATGGGGTCATCACTCTAAAGGGAACTGTGCCGACCCATGAGGTGAGTGAAACTGTTGAATCATTGGCGAAGAATGTCTTCGGAGTCCGAGGGGTGATCAACGAACTGGAGATCAGTACATCTAACGAGCCCAACCATCAATGAAAAACGAACTTACAGGGGCAAGTCACCGCACGGGGTTCTGGAGCGGGGCATTGTTCGGTATGGTGACCGGGATCGTGTCACTGCTCGCGTATCAATACTTCCACGGCATCCTCCGAAGTCCGCGCTTGATATCGAAAGCGATCTTTTCAAGTGAGGAGAAATTCGAGACCAAGGAAGCCGTGGCGATGTTTATTGCCACGGAAAATCTGAAATCGGGGATCCTTCCGCGCCGCCTGACACATACAATGAGCAAGGATATCCTGCATGCGGGCTATCGCAATTTCCGCGAAAGCTGGGCGCGCGACTTCAGCTTCGCGGCGTATGGTTTGCTCGCTCTCGAGCAGAACCAGGTCGTCGAGGATACGCTGGAGGCTTTTCTATGGTTCCAGAAGACGGATGGGCAGTTGCCGGTCAAGCTCTTTTCGATGGATGTCGTGACGCGTTTTTTCCATTCCCTGTTTGGACGTGAGCAGCCCACCGAAAACATGCTCCGGCCGAAGTATTTCAGCGCACATGGCGCGCCGGCCCTGGATGGTCAGGCGTTACTGGTCATCGCCGGATTGAATTATGTTCAGGCAACCGAAGATATCATCTTCCTTAGAAAATACTGGGAGCAGCTGGTGCTTGCCATAAAATGGCTGGACGGTTATCGCCGTGATCCTTCTTCGCCTCTGCTCGTGCAGGGTGCATTTGCCGATTGGGCCGACTCGGTGGCGCGGCGTGGACGTGTGCTGTATACGAACGTCGTGTACTGGAAAGCTCTGTGTGACATGTCACAGGCCGCGTTGACCTTAAACCGGAAAGATGAAGCACAGCGCTATGAGATGGATGCTGGTGAAGTTTCCAGCGCCATCCAGGAACACTTCTGGAGGCCAGACCTCGGTTACTTTGTAACCAGTGAATTCCTGGAGCAATTAAGCAGCGATGGCAACTTGCTGGCAATTGCCTGGGGGCTGGCGCAGCCAGATCAGGCCGAGAGCATCCTACAGGTCATGAAAGGGGCGAAGATGGCAGAGCCGGTGCCGACGCGTGCGGCGTACCCGGCCTATCCCGCGGAACTGATCGCGTTGGAAAATCATCTTGGGGGCCTCTCGAACTATCATACGACCGCGGCGTGGTTGTGGCTGGGCGCGTGGCATGTCATCTCGCTGGTCAAAGCCGGGAATTTGGAAGAAGCTCATGAACTGCTCCTGCGCATCTCGGATGTGATTGTGCGCGATCAACAGGTGAACGAAGTGCATGGGCCGAACGGCGAACCTCTGGCGAGCCTCTGGTATCACTTTGAATCTCCCCTTATCTGGAATGCCGGCATGGTCATTTATGCCTATCATATCTTTGAAACCAGGGCGGCTAAGAGCGGGCTGCTCGTTCTTGTTAGCAAGAATAGGAAGTGAAGATGAACATTGCATTTTTTACGAACTACTATCATCCGGTCGTGAATGGTGTTGTCCGCTCGGTGGCAGCCTTTCGCAACGCGCTCATCAAGCAGGGACATCATGTCTTTGTGTTCGCTCAGTCAGACGGTACCTATGCAGATGAAGAACAGTTCATCTTCCGCTACCCAAGCCTGACGCTGCCGTTGCCCGGCGATATCCCGGCTGTGATTCCCATTTCATCATTTGTTGACCAGCTGCTGCCCTCGCTCAAGCTGGATGTGATCCATGCTCACCATCCGATCCTGCTCGGACAGACAGCGGCGAACAAGGCCGCGGACATGAATTTGCCACTGGTCTTCACATTCCATACGCAGTACTGGGAATACACTCACTATGTGCCCTTCCCTCAGGAGGTGGTGCAGGAATTCCTAAAGAATGCAGTTCATACCTGGTTGAGAAGTTATCTTTCCAAATGCCAGCATGTTGTCATTCCTTCCGAGAGCATTAAGGAATACCTTGTCAATGAATATGGCTTACAGGATGGATATACTGTGATTCCCACCGGCACGGAATTGGAGCCGTTCCAGGATGCGGACGGGGATGCATTGCGCAGGCAAATGGGCTGGCAAAACGATAAGGTCATTGTTTCGATCGGGCGGCTGGCTGCGGAAAAAAATTGGGAGACTCTGGTTCAGGCAGTTGCTCAGATCTGTCAGAGTCATCCCGATGTGCGGCTGGTGTTGATCGGTGACGGCCCGGCCAAACAATCGCTCGAAACTCTGGCAGCGGAACTGGGAATCGCAGAACGCGTGACCTTGACCGGCGCTCTCTCGTTTACCGATGTGCCAGCTTATATGCGCGCAGCGGACCTTTTTGGCTTTGCTTCTGTCACCGAGACACAGGGACTCGTCACCCTGGAGGCAATGGCTGCGGGCCTGCCAATTGTCGCCGTGGATGGAAGCGGTACACGCGATATTGTGCAGGATGGGGAACAGGGTATTCTGGTCGAGAATGATGCATCTGCTTTAGCCGCCGCGATGGATAAAGTGCTTTCTGATCCCAGGCAGATGAGACGCTTCGCCTCCCGGGCGCTAAAAAAATCGCGGGAGTTTGATATCAATCACCTGGCGAAGCAATTGAGCAAAGTGTATGAGCAAGCGATACTTGATAAGAAGGAAGAGCGGACTGTCACACTAAGGGATAAGGCAAAGGAAGAAGAAAGCACCTATCCATCGGGGAGTTGACCTTACCCTATCGATCTCCAAAAAAAGAACCTCCCTCGAGCAAAAAGCCAAACTCGAGGGAGAATTAAAGGTCTTGCATCTACGTCATTGACTACGTGATAATCAGCGGCCGCATCATGTCGTGCTCTTCGTGCTCGAGAATGTGACAGTGCCACACGTACTCGTGACCGCCGGTGCGCGGGCTGGATGGAACTTTGAAGGGAACACTGGGTAGATCGAACTTCATAATGACGGTCGCAACCTCACCGGGATTGATCTTGACCGTCTCTTTCCAGCCGAGTTCTGTAGGCTCAGGTCCCCGAGCCGGACCAATATAGCTGGGTGTGCCATTATAGATTGCGGCATCGAATGGCTGCCGCGAGAGGATCTGGACATTCACAAGGTGGAAATGGATGGGATGCGTATCTCCGGTCAGATTGGCGATCTGCCAGACTTCCAGGGCGCCCGCCCGCGGCGTCTCTGTCGCTTCATCCCCATAGCCTCGCCCATAAAACCCGCTTCCAGCCACTGGCTCAACATTTGTCCCTTGCATCTGGATCAGGCGGCCAAAGCCATCAAAGTCCTCGTTTAGTGTCAACTGGCGGACCTTCACGCGTCGCGGTAGTTTTTGTGGTTTTCTGCTCCACAATCCAACATGGGATGCTGCGATCTCCGCCAGAGGGTTGAGTGAAAGGGGTGTTTCTGTGGTAATCCGGAGAGGCGGGTCGGCCGGTCCGGTGATCCCCCTGGCAACGTCGAACCGCAGGATCGTGCGGGCATCCGGTCCCTGATCCTCGCCGCTCTCGAAGGGAGAATCGCCCATGGGGAAGGGTGCAGGTGCATCATTGTACAGGATGAGACTCTTTCCTTCAAAGCCCTTGAAATCGATGATGATGTCCCAGCGTTCCGCGGGGGCAGTGATCAGGCTCCCACCGAGTGTAATCGGGCTGAAGGGAACGCCTGATGGAACTGACACGGGCCTTGTCAGGAAGCCACCCTCCGTGCCGATCACGAAAAAGTTCGGTCCCGGTTGAGTCTTATCAGGCAGGCCGGCACTGTTACATACATAAAGCTGCAGGTTCAGGAAGCGCGCCTGACAGGCGTTGAGCACGCGGAGTCGGTAACGGCGCGGCTCGACCGGCGCATAGGGAAACACTACACCGTTAGCCAGCAGCGTATCACCAAACATTTCCGGTACGCACGAGAGATTCGGGTCGAATCCGGCAGGCGGCCAGCCGGGCCCCGGTTCACCATCGTACTCGTGTGGATACCAGAGGCTGCCGGGCGTCTTGGGCACAGGCAAATCTAACCAGCCCGGATCTGCTGCGGCAATGTCCTCACCCACGAACACTTTATCCTGAATAACAAGCGGAATCTCGCGCCCGCCGTTTTCAATGAAATCTGGCAGGCCAAGGTTGCGCAGATGCCCCTCAAAGGCATCGCGGATAATGTATCCGCTGGCGATCCCCGCATAGGCATTGAGGCGCGTAATGCCGACCGCATGATCATGGTACCAGATGAAGCGGGCACTCTGTCTGTTGGGATAATAGTGCTCGGCCTGGCCCGGCAGCAGGTCACGGTTCAGGCTCTTATACATATCCATTGAAACGCTTTCGCCGTAGTTGCCATCTTTGTCAAACCAGGCAAAGGGACCGCCGTCACTGATCCAGGGGACTTCGCCGCCGTGGATGTGCGTTGCCGCGCGGTTATGACCAAGGTCGGCCCCCATGAGCGTGTCATCCACAGGTAGAGGATGATCGCCCTCCAGGTTATTCTGGAAAGTAATTTGTACTGGTCTGCCTCGTTGTGCGACGATGATGCCGCCCAGATGTCGCTGGCCAACATCCCCGCCCAGATTCTGCCGTGAATGATAACCTCGCAGGGTCGTGGGGCCGAGAGCGGGATGTAATTGATCGGTATATTGATTGATGTCAATGGTGTAGTGCTGTGCAATCGTGTGTCCCCAGCGCCGTTTGCCATCCGGTACCGCTACCGGAATTCCGCCCGGATCGAGTGGATAAACCCCACGAAGCGGCTGGATGAACTTCTTCAAGCTGGAAGACTGGTAGGCACGAGCACGGAGCATGAACCTGGCGCGCGTCGCCGCATAGAGAGCGGCGATCCCTGCACCGGTCAGTTTGAGAAAATCTCGCCTTGTTAACATTGCTGCCTCCATTTGGAAGATATGGACCATCTTCTGCAGGCACCGCTAATTTTGAACAGATCGAGAGATCAGATGAAAAAGTTCTTCGAATGAAGATCGTTTTCTAAATCTTCTGTCACATCACAGGCTTCTGAGAGCTTTCTGAGACTGCTCCGGGGGGCGAAGCCTGCCCCCCGGAGCGCTGAACTTATTTCTAAAGGGATCTGGGCGTCAACCAGAGGCTGAGGCCCAGACTGTATCAGACTATGGTGTCACGATTGGCGAGGGCAAGAAGACCACCCACGCAGAAGCGCCAGTAATATTGTTTACGGCCTGAATGCGGTAATAGTACGTCCGGTTCCGAGCGGTGCTTTGCTGGAATGTTACAGAGTTGGCGGCGACGTTGTAAGTGTTCACGGTTGTGAATGCCGCGCTCGTGGAACGCTGGATGCGGAAGCTGGTCTCGTTGGTGGCATTGTCTGTCCAGGTCAGAGTGACCCGGTCAGTCGTGCCATTGCGGACCACTGTAACCGCTGCATTGGACGGAGCGGCCGGAACAGCGATGTTTATTACAGCACTCGTGTTCGAGTAGGCCGACGAGCCTAGAGCGTTGACGGCCTTCACTCGATAGCTATAGTTGTTGCCGACCACCACAGAGGCATCGGTATAGGTCACATTGCCTGTACCAGTCCGTGCTGCAACGGTCGCGATCTGGTTGAATGCTCCTCCGTTATCGGAGCGTTCGACTATGAAGTTGGCCTCATTGGTGGCGTTGTCCCGGAAGGTCAGGCGGATTCTCAGCGGGTTGCCCAACAGGGTCGCCGTCAGGTTGGAGGGAGCGGCAGGACCGCTTCCAATCGTCACATTGACCGTGTTCGAGTAAGCGGATGAGCCTCCAGCGTTGACAGCCTTCACCCGGTAGGCGTAGGTGTTGCCAGATACAGCGGTGCTATCTGTGTACGTTACGCCGCCTGTGCCAGCGAGAGCGGGGAGGTTGGCGAGCACAGTGAAAGCTCCACCATTTGCAGAACGCTCCACCACGAAGCCAGTCTCATTGGTAGCGTTATCTGTGAAGGTGAGTCGGACCCTGGTCGGGAAGGCAAGGACTGAGGCGGCCAGGTTGGATGGAGCGGCCGGGCCGAGGGCGGGCACGTTCACGCTGGCGGTGTTCGAGTAGGCTGACGGGCCAGCTGCATTGGTAGCCATCACACGGTAGTCATAGGTATTGCCAGCGGTGACAGCAGTGTCGATGTAGCTGACGGTGTTGGCTGGGAGCGCCGGGAAGGCCACGAAGGCTCCGCCATTGACCGACCGCTCGACCACGAAGCTGGTCTCGTTACTGGCATTATCTGTCCATGCCAGGGCGATCTGCGGACCAGCCTGCAGGTTTGCGGTTAAGACGGAGGGAGCAGCGGGCGGAAGGTCCGGTGTGGTGACCTGTGCGACGTTAGAGTAACCGGAGTTTCCTCCCCTGTTGTAGGCGTACACACGATAGGCATAAGTGGTGTTGGGGGAAGCCGTTGCATCCGTATAGGAGTTGGCATTTACACCGAGACCGTCAATCGCTGAGAAGGTGCCGGGCACGCCGTTCGTGACCAGGGCGCGTTCAACGGTGTAGCCAAGCTCGTTTGTGGCATTGTCCGTCCATGTCAGGCTCACGTGGGTCTGATCGACTGCTGTGGCTGCAAGGTTGGTTGGATCCGCCGGAGGCAGGGCTGTGACCAGCAGGATATTCGACTGTGAGTTGCCCGCCTTGTTGAAGGCTGTGACACGGTAGTCGTAGTTGTAGGCGGGATCCGCGGTCAGGTCGGTGTAGGTGGTGACGTTCGCCAGAGCTGTAGCGATGACCTGGAAGGCGCCAGGGTTACCATTGATATCGAGCAAGGCGCGTTCGATCTTGAAGCCGATCTCGTTCTTGGGGCTGCCCCAGGTGGCGGGATTCCGGTAGTCCACCGGCGTGCCATCCGTCCAGTTCAGGATGACGCTGCCCCGAGTGAACGTAAGCACAGGGGCGTCCGGAAGTCCGTTGGCTACGTGGACCGACACGGGCCGCATCATATCCATTTCTTCATGGCTCAGGATATGGCAGTGGAAAACGTACTCCCAGCCGAAGTCTACGACCTGATTGATGATCGGCGGGATGGGGTTGCCGGCAGCATCGGTGTTGTTGAACCCGGCCTCGATCCCGTTCGGACCGTTCTGTGAGCCGCGTGCGCCGATCGGCATCATGGGGTTGAGCGGGCGCTTGCTATCCGGGATTGCGAAGGGCAGCACCGGGACAATAGGACGCACTGCCACGATCGTGTCTTCGAGCGGGCTGATGCGGACAGTATCTTTCCAGCCTAGCTCATTGGGATCGGGCGGCATGACGATATTGTCCCACGTCACACGGTTGAGCACCTGTACATCGAAGAGATGCCAGTGGATCGGGTGCGTATCCACGCCATTATGGGTGATCTTCCAGATCTGGGTCCCATCGGCCGCGGACGAAATCGGTGCGACATGCAGGCTGCTTGGCAGGGCGGTCGAATCAAGCAGTTCCGTCGCCGGGTTGACGTATGGATACAGGATGATGTTTTGCGTCAGAGGTGTGGCGCCTGGCGCTTCAAGGCCGAGGTTGGCCGTCATGCGTCCCCATTCGTCGAAGTTGGCCGAGTTCATCTCATCGTGAATGGCCTTCGGCTCGAATGGGATTTGCATCTTGCTGTTGGGAGCCGCGAGCGTATTGAAGCCGAATTTGTCGGTCGGCTGTGAGCCCTCGGCGATGCGGGCGTAGCCATCGCACTTGGCGGATGGATTGCTGGGGCTATTGCACCAGCCGCTGGCAACAAAGTTGGTGCCATAGGCGCTGTTGTAGGCGGCCTGACCAACGATGATCGGGTCTGAGCCAGCTTCAAAGACGCCCGCAGGATTGCCATTGGCATCCAGATGATGAGCGAAGGCGGCCATCAGAGTGCCCATGCGGTCGGCTGTGGTGTTCGGGCGATCAAAGGCGACAGCCGGAGCTGCGGTGGAGACTTTGACCTGCATGATGGTGCGGGTGTTCGGGCCGTAGCCGGGCAGGGTGCTCGGAGCGCAGGCGGGAGAGAGGTCCGGATCGCCCGTGTAATAGTCATAGCAGGCGACGCGGGCAGGGAAGGCGGCCGGGGCATCGTTGTACAGAATGAGTGTCTTGCCGCGGTATTGCGAGAAGTCCACGATCACATCGGCGCGTTCAGCGGGTGCGAGCAGCAGGGAGTGCTGGTCGACGTTACCGACATCGAAGCGGGTGGGATCGGTGATCCAGGTGATCGGCTGATTGGGGATGACGACCGGCGTGGGCAGGAAGCCGCCCTCGGTGCCGATCTGGATCCAGCTTGGACCGGCCGGGCTCTTGGTGGTATCGGGCGTCGGGAAGACATTCGGGTCGGTCTGGGCAGCCGCGACTTCAGAAGCCTTGAGAGCCACTTCGCTGAGGGTGCCAGTGGTGGGATCAGCCACGTACCACTGGAGGTTCCAGAAGCGGTCGTTGGCTGCGTTCAGGATGCGGAAGCGATAGGCCTTCGGGTCAACATTAGTAGTCGGATAAGCCGTACCATTGACGATCGGAGTATCGTTGAAGGCTTCCATGCCAACCGAGAGATTGGTCGTCGATGGGATCAACGGAGGCTCACAGAATGGATCGCTCTGATACTGCCAGGTGGTCGGGTCATTGAGATCGCATGGCACTGCCAGAGGCGTCGACCAGTCATCGGCCGTACCACGGATGCCATCGGGGCCATTGGGATCCATGTTGTAGTAGGGGTTGGCAATCGGCTGATACTTGGCATCCTTTGCCGGAGGCCAGAACCAGGGGCCGTACATCCAGCGTCCGAATGAGCTCATGCCGGAGGGATCGTTCGGGTTCTGAGCAGGCATGTAGACGTGAGGCGCCCAGAGGCTGCCTTCACCGCCCCAGCGGCTCGCATCCCAGGTGGGATCCTGAGCAGCGATATTCTTGGAGACAAAGGTCTTATCCTGAATGATCAATGGAGTGCCGATGCCAAGGCCTTCAAGAGCGCCTCCCGTACCAAGCAGTTGTTGCTCCATCGGGTCGGTGAGTACATATGCAGCGGCTTCGCCGGCATACACGTTCAGGCGGGTGATGCCCCACGCATGATCGTGATAGAACATCAGGCGGGCGCTTTGCTGATTGGTGTAGAAGAAGGTGATCGCACCGGGGCCGGGATCGGGCATGTCCGGCACGTTGCTGACGCTGACGCCCTGCGGGTAGTCAGTGTTCTCGCCGGCCGGTGTGGTCCACTGGTGCGGTGTGCCGTCGCTGATCCAGGGGGTGATGCCGCCGTGCAGGTGTAGGGTAGCACGGTTCTCCGAGTAGCAGTCCGGCATCTTCTGGCCGGGCATACCACACATCGGGTTGCGAACTCCATCGGTGACGCTGCCCAAATCTGGTGCCATCTCCATCGGCACACCGTTTGCATCGAGCGTCATCATGTTCGGGCCTGCACCTGCACCCATGACTGTAGTGTCGACCGGCAGGAAGAGATTCCCATCAACGCCGGTGGGGAGAAGGTTGCGGAACAGAATCCGGACCGGCTTGTCCTTTGTGGCGACGATCGCCGGGCCGAGATAATGAGGATTATCCACGCCCAGAGCTTGCGTGCCATCAGGCAGGAGAGCCGGAACTTTCGAGCCATTGAGGAGTTCATTCGTCAGAGGCTTTTGCGCGCCTGGCACAACGCTCGTGGAAAGTTGAACATAGCCGCGGAGCAATGTGGGCGGCAGGTCGCGGTGGAACTTCATGCTGTACTGAACCACTGCGATCTCGTAGTAATCGGTGCCGGGGTAGGTTGTCGTATCGGGAACGGCCACCGGGATATATTGACCAAGATCATTTGCAGCCGTGGGTCCAAGGCCAGGCAGCGTATCAACGAATTTCTTGATGCCCGGGGTCAGGTAACCTGCGCCGGGGGCCGTCACGGTGATGGATGTGACCGCGCCACGGACGGAGACTGTGGCAACTGCACTGGCGCCGAGGTCAGCTGTGCCTCCATCGAGAATTGACACAGTGGGGGCGGAGTCATAGCCCTGACCGCCGGAGGTCACATCGATCTGGTTGATGCCAATCGTTGCAGCGACTGTCGCTGAGACGCCGGGTGTTGTCTGAGATCCGTTGGGTAACTGACCGATAGCTCCATCCCAGATGTTGACCGTTGGAGCGGAGGTGTACCCCGAGCCAGGATTTGTCACGTCAACTGCAATCACAGCTCCGTTGGCGTCCATGGTCGCCAAACCGGTTGCCTGGATACCGCCGGGCAGTTGAGGCAGTGAGAATTCAACGAGCGGCTGGATCGTATAGCCGGATCCACCGTCAGCAATTGTCACATTGTCAACGAAACCACTGGCGACGGCTGTGGCTTCGTTACCAGGAGTCGGATTGCCACCGCTCAGGGTGACTACCGGAGTGGTAAAGCCAAAACCAGATTCAGCGACTGAGATGCTTGAGATCACACCGACTGAGATCTGGGCCGTTGCGCTGGCGAGGGCGGTGGGCGTGACGCCAGCCGACGTGATGGTGACATTCGGTGCGGTGAGATAACCGCTGCCTGGGCTGGTGACGTTAACGGCACTGATGCCGCCGGTCTTCGGATCGACAACAGCTGCTGCCTCCGCGCCAGTGCCGGGGTCAACGACCGACGGGGTCACTGTGGCTGCGAAGGAGTAAATGCGATCCTGCGAATAGAAGGGGTAGCCTGGGTCCGTGCCGACTGTGATCGTGTCGCCTTGAGCTGGCGCGAGAGTGGTCGCAAGGGTGGTGTCGGCGGTTGCAGGATAGCTCAGAATATCTGAGCCGCCGCCCACGTCCACCGGGATGCCCTGTCCATAGAAGCCGAGCACATCACCTGCTTGAACGGCAAACGCCGGTGAAACTGCATACGTCGCCACTTCAGATACACTCGGGTTGGACAGCGCCGGGACAGCGAGTTCGCCGCTATCATAAACAACCTGATATTGGCTGGCTGTTCCCGTGGGGCGGAGCACATAGGCATGGAACAGGCCACCAGCGGATGGTGTGGGACTGCTCCCCGCTGTTGCCTGGTTCCAGCTCTGGAAGTTACTCAGCGTGCCGTTGGGCAATACAGCGTTGGGCATCACAACGAAAACGTTGCCGAGCGTGCCTGGTGCTGTCGCATAGTCGGTAGCATTGCCGCGGTCAACGAGTGGATTTCCAACAGCGCCTGGTTTAGCGGGAGCCGGACTGATTGTGACGATCGCATCGGCCAGCACCTGCGGGCTGTTGGCGTAGTTCGAGTAGGGTCCAAAGTAGTGTGGGACCTTCGACTCATCTACGGCGCTCATGGGCATAGCCATCGCGTTGTTCCCCGCCTGTGCGCTTGGTTGTGCCTGCGCGCTGACATGAACGCTCTGCCCCAATGTGAGCGAAACGATCATCAGCGCCGAAAGAATGATATTGAGAGTTTTACGGTTTAACATGCTTCCTCCTGAGAAGAGTATGTGAAAATTGCCTGAATTGATATGAAATGACGAACATTTATCCCAGTTGCCTCCTTGTTGCCGACTTCGTACAGGAGCTGCAGTTATGCAGGTCCAGGGTCTCGTTTTCATCATCGATCACCTGGGACATCTTTTGGAGCTCCTGCCACCCTACTTGATGCAATGTTTTAATCTCTTCCAGATCGTTGATCCCCTTCGGACCTGACTGATCTATCTGCTCGAGGAGATAATGGATATCGTCGGAAATCTCCTTCGTGCGGAATGATTTCTGTGCCGTCTGCCTGGCGAATAAAAATCCCTGTGGGACACTGTTGTATCGGCCATACCAGTGGGGCAGGGCGATCTTTTGCAGCCACTCTGGATATCGGAGGGCCAGGATTTCCAGCGCCTGGCGAATCGCTTCCCGCAGGTAACCAATACGGTTGATGGCCTCTACGACTTCCAGAACATGCAGGCATTTGAAATCCTGAGGTCCCTGGCGGCCGGACTGTCTTAGCTGGCGGAGCCGGTCGATCAGTTTTTGGAAATCGAACTGACGGAGCGGATCGGAGAGCACTTCGCTGCGGAACTGGCACAAGGCGCACTCGTGGAATACGGGTGCCTGGACAGGCAGATGCAGCGCGAATTTCCAGTCGATCCGTGATCGGATGGCATCCATGGCCTGCGGATCGATCAATCCCTCCAGGGCCTGAAAGAAAGTGACCAGTGGAAAGATCGCATCTTCCATCCCGTTGCCTGATAACTGTTTCGGTTGGATTTCCTTCAAAATGGTTTCCAATTGTTCTCCAACCTGGATGTAGAAATTGTCAGAGCCAAAAACGGCTCTCGCATTGCGAGCCGTTTCTCTCGGGATGGGCGGGATCTCATTCCAACTACCGGTCATGACATTTCCAAATGGTGCCAGGGATGCAGGGCCTCGAAGTTCACGTCAGCTTTCATTTTTGTCAGTTCTACTTTACAGCAACTTAATATTTCTGTAATCTGTAGATAGCCACAAATTTCACGAGCGAATTTTAGGGAAAAATCCGCATAAAAAAAAGCCCCGCTCGTAGTTTCTACGGGCGGGGCTGGTATGAATTACCGGTGGGATTTAGATCAGGTGGTTCTCCTCAGCATATCGCATCAGCTCGACGCGGCTGCGCAGGTTCAGCTTGGCAGTGAGGTTGCCGCGGTGATATTCAACTGTTCGGACACTGATGTTCAAGCGTTCTGCGGCCTCGTTGTTCGTGTAACCTTGTGCAATCAAGCGCAAAACCTCAATCTCGCGGGATGTCAATGGTTCGGGCAGGAACCTTTCCGCCTGGACTGCCGGAGCCTTGTTGCTCTCCATCAGGAGCAGACGCGCCATGGCCGGGTGCACGTACAGATCATCGCGCAGCACTGTTTGAATGGCATTGATCAACTCGGACTTAATCGCCCGTTTGAGGATATATCCCATTGCTCCGGAGCGGATCGCTTCCTGCATCAGCCCTTTGTCCTCGTGAACGGTCAGGATCAGGATGCGGGCTTCAGGAACCAATTGTTTGATCCGCCGCGTCGCCTCTATTCCGCCGGAATCCGGCATGCTGACATCCATCAAAACCACATCCGGGCGTTTCTCAACGGCTTGCGAAACCGCGCTGTTCTCATCATCAGCTTCTCCCACCACCTCCATCCCCGGTTCCGCGTTCAGGAGAGCGACCAGCCCTGCCCGCAGCACACCATGGTCATCTGCGACCACTATGCGTATCGCCATGTTTTACCTCCATCATTATAGTTGTCCCCTTTCCGGGTGCGCTTTCGATCAAGAGCCTTCCATCGATCATCTCTGCGCGTTCCCGCATCCCGAACAGCCCCAGGCGCTCGCTGTTGGAGGCTGCCTCGGTGTCAAATCCAACCCCATCATCTTCGACAATCACGATCAGCTTGTCATCCCGTCTGGTCAAAACCACGTCCACGCGGGTGGCGTGAGCGTGACGTACAACATTCGTCAGCGCTTCCTGCACGATCCGATAAAGAACGGTTTCCACATTGGCAGGCAGGCGTTCAAGTGCTTTGGCAGACCTGAAACTAACCTTTAAGCCGTGGGTCTCACCGACCGATTCCACATGCTGGCGCAGCGCTGCAACCAGTCCCACGTGGTCAAGGCGGGCCGGGCGTAACGCCATCGCCACACGATGCAGATTCTCCAGGACTTGATTCAGGGAGCTTTCCAGTTTGGGAATCTTGCTGAGCACCACTTCAGGCTGGGACGCGTTTTGCTCCAACATGCGGAGTTCAACCATCATGGCAGTTAACATCTGGCCGGCCTCATCGTGCAGTTCCCGCGAGATGTACAGCCGCTCACTTTCCTGGATTTCCACCAGGCGGCGCGATAGGGATTGCAGACGTTCGCTGCCCGCCCTCACCTGTTCAAACAGCCAGGCGTTCTGGATGGCAACCGCCGCATGAGCTGCAAAAGCCACCAAGTGACTGGACATTTCCTCGGTGAAAAAGCCCGGTTGTTCCGCGAACAAATTGACAAAACCGATCACCCGTTGCTCCGCCAGCAGAGGAGCAGATAGGAATGAACGACTCCAGGCCAATCCGCTCAACGTAAACCAACCGGGCTCTTGTTGCGTATCTGCGATCAGAACAGGCCGACCCGACTGGCGCATTTTCTTCAGCACGGGAAAATCGCTCAGTGAAAAGTGCTGCTTGAGGTCTGTCTGCAAATCCGGAAGATCCAGAGTTCCCTGGCGGCTGCCTTCATAGAAGGATTCCCCATCCAGGAGCATCACATCCGCGAACTGATAGGGGATGACGCCCTTGATCTGTTCCAGAATGAGCGACAGCAACTCCTCCAATTTCACGCTTTTATCAAGGACGAGTGCTGCCTCCACCAGAGCTTCTGAGAATTGCCGCTGTTTATGTTCGGCCGTGCTGATTGCCTGCAGTTCGAGGTTGCGGCGTTCCAACTCTTCTTCCGCGTGTTTGCGCTGGGTAATATCCTGTTTGACGGCGATGAAGTGTGAGATTTGACCGTTCTCGTCGCGCACCGGAGTAATGGTCTGTTCTTCCACGTAGAGGCTGCCATCCTTGTGCCGGTTGACGATTTCGCCCCGCCATACAAGCCCTGAGCGGATCGTTTTCCACATCTTACGGTAATACTCGTCATCTTGTTGGCCTGACTTAAGAATACGCATGTTCTGACCGATCAGTTCGGCTACATCATAACCACTGATCTGAGGCAGGGCGGGATTGGTCCATTGAATGGTGCCCCTGCGATCTGTGATGACGATCCCGTTCGCCGCTGCCTCCATGGCCGTGGTGCGGATGCGGAGTTGCCGTTCGATCTCTTTGCGTTCGGCAATTTCTCTTAGCAGCTCCTGGTTGGCAAACGCGAGCTCCCGGGTCCGTTCCTTGACGCGCAGCTCGAGTTCATCGTGCGCCCGGCGCAACGCCTCTTCCATTTGCCTGCGCTGGGTAATATCGCGGTTGGAGGCGCGCCTTCCTAAACGGCGGCCCTCATTGTCGAGGACGAGCCGGCAGGCATGACCCAGCCAGCGCTCCTGACCATCACGTCTGATGATGCGGAATTCCATTTCACATGGCTCCTCATTCAGCAGGTCATCATGATAGTGCCTGGTCAGTCGTTCCCGGTCTTCCGGATGAACGATCCGCAGGAATAGGTCCGGGTCTTCGTCAAACGCTTCGCGCGAGTAGCCTGTGATGGCTTCGCAGGAGGGGGAGATATAGTAAAAATGATTGTTGGCGCCGCGCCAGTATTCCCAGTCATAGGTAAAGTCAGAGACAATGCGGAATCGCTCTGCTGCCTCGC
The DNA here is from genome assembly GCA_029782225.1 of Chloroflexota bacterium. GTDB lineage: Bacteria > Chloroflexota > Anaerolineae > Anaerolineales > Villigracilaceae > JAKOVF01. Next base: position 21,297 of record JAKOVF010000334.1, read on the forward strand.
GCAGCGCATCGTCTGCCGCTTTCCGCTCTGTAATATCATGCACCATTCCCACGGAGCGGATGACACGGCCATGTTCATCACGGAAGTGTTCGCATTTCTCATGGACGAAGCGGATCTCGCCGCTGGGCCGTCTGACGACGCGGTGTTCGATCTCGTAACTGTCTCTGCCCGCGCGTACGGATTCTGCATAGGCATTGTCCACAGCGGCTCGGTCATCCGGATGCACAGCCTCCAGGAAACCTTCATAGGTGGAGTCAAATTCCTGTGGCTGAAGCCCAAATATTCGATAGGTCTCATCAGACCAGGTGAGCCGGTTGTTTTCGAGGTCCAGATCCCAACTGCCGAGATGAGCGATCTCCTGCGCGCGGTTCAGCCGCTCCTCACTCTGCCGAAGCGCATCTTCTGCGCGCCTGCGTATGTGGATCTCCTCCTCCAGTTCAGAGATGGCGATCCGCAATTCCTCAGTGCGTTCCTCCACGCGCAGTTCCAGCTCATCGTTCGCTCTGCGCAGTTCCTCCTCATCGCGCTTGTGCTCGGTGATATCCTTGCCGGTCGCGACAAAATGCGTGATTTCCCCTTCCAGGTTTCTGAGCGGGGTGATGATTTTGGCTTCGTAGAACAATTCGCCATTCTTTTTGCAATTGGCGATCTCCCCGTGAAAGGCCTGCCCGCCGAGGATCCTCTCCCACAGCTCGCGATAAAAGTTGACATCGTGAAGACCGGACTTAAGGATCCTGGGGGTATTGCCAAGCGCTTCCTCCTTTGTGTAGCCGGTCAGGTGCTCAAAAGCGGGGTTGACATATTCGATCACGCCTTCACGGTTCGTGACCACCACGCTATCGTCCGTCTGTTCAACAATGCGGGATAGCCGGCGGATCACTTTCTCGGCCTTTCTATACTCCGTCATGTCAGTGCTATAAAGGAAGGCCAGGCCGCGTTCAGGCTCACCATGAATGGTCCAGAGTAGATTGAGTTCACCGAGCCGTGTATCCGCGACTTGCTGAGTTGTTCCTTCGGTGATGCACGTGCCCAGGTCAAAATTCCTCAAGTCAGGTACCAGCTCCGCGAGGAATGCCCCTCTGCGGAGTCCCCACGCTGCGGCGGCCGGGTTCGTTGTCCGAATCAATCCGCTTGCGTCCACTTGCAGGACAGCGTCCGGATTGAGGGCCGGAAAGAGCGCCATCTCACGAACCTGTTTCTCAGCCCGCTGGCGTTCAATGCGTTCACGCAGGGCATTGATGCCGAATTCCAGGTCGCTTGCCAGCTCGCTCAGTTGATGCACTTCTTCAGGATCAAACGCATCCGGCGACTGAGAGTAGATGGTCAGCGCGCCGAAAACGGAGTTACCTGCCCGCAGCGGCAGCGCAATGCTCGACTGGTAATCGCGCTTCGCCGCCAGCTCGCGCCAGGGCGACATACTCGGATTGATCAGGGAATTCTGGTTGACCTGTATGCGGCCGGTCCTGATCGCAGTGCCGGTCGGACCGCGGCCCCGGTCTGCATCTGCCCAGGAGATTTGCGCCTGGCTGAGATAGCCATCTTCAAACCCGGCCAGCGCCACGGGGCGGACGCTGCTGGCCTCATCCTGTTCTGCATACCCGACCCAGGCCATGCGATAGCCGCCCGTGTCAACGATGATTTCGCACATCTCCTGCACGAGATCCGCCTCATTCTCTGCGCGGACCAGCACCTCATTGCAGCGGCTGATCATCTTGAGGGCACGGTTGAACCGCCTTAACTGTTCCTCGGACCGCTTTCTCTCGGTGATGTCGGTGATGCTTGCGAGGATGGAGGCCTTCCCGTCCAGTTCAAGCGCTTCGCTTGAGATCAGAACTGTATGAATCTCGCCCGACTTGCGGCGAGCCTCCACTTCGCGGTCACGGACGCCTTCCTCTGCAAGCAGTTGCCGGGCGACCGTTTCCTGAATGAGCCTGACTCGTTCCTCTGTATTCACATACAGGTTTAGGTCGATGGATGTATGGCCAATGACCTCCTGGCGCTCATAACCAAACAAATGGAGGAAACTCCGATTGACATCCAGAAAATGACCGTCCTCAATGCGCGTAATACATAAAGCCGCGGGGCTGGAGTGAAAGGCTTTAATGAACCGCTCTTCGGAATGACGCAGCGCTTCTTCGGCCTGGCGTCGCTCTTCGATATGACGTAAGAGTGGTTTGAGCGAAAAGTTGTAGACGAGCGGGAAGATCATGATGACCATGATGCTGGCGTCGATCATGGTCTGGATGGAATAAGGCAGCACTTGGAGACGGTAAACTACGATCATGGCCACGATCTCCGCCAGGAAGATTCCGCCGATCGTAATCGCCAGGAAACGGATCGGTGAAAAAATCTTTCCGGCATCGTGCGGTGGCACAGGCTGGGTAGCGGAAATGCCCGCGGGCGATGAATCCATCACTGGCGCCCTCCCGCTCTCGGCCTGGTTCAGTGTGTCTCTGTTCTCTTGATCGTTCATGTGAACCTCAAACCCCTGAGATCCAAGGTGCGGTCTCTTTGACTTTTCTTTAGAATGGAGTGGCTCGAATTTCACCCAGCCTCAAACTTGTAAGTATACTCGCCCGTGCCCCCTATTGTAGATGAATGCGATTTAGTGTGTCAACATGGTAAATGTCACATCTTGGCGACTGTGCTCGTCGTCCCGGTCACCCCACGGTAACGTAATTCCGCCCCAGCTTTTTGCTGGAATACATGAGCTCATCGGCGCGGTGCAGGAATGTTTCAGGCGTGTCGCCTCGCAGCAGAATCGTACCGCCCACAGAGATGGTTACGAACAGGCTTTTATCCTCTAGATCGATGCGCGAACATTCAACCAGCCGCTTCAATTTCATGGCGATCGATCTCAAATGCTGCTTGTTTCGTACTTCCGTCAGAAGCACGATGAATTCATCGCCTGACCAGCGGCCGATCGTATCCGTCATGCGCAGGTTAAGATGAAGATTCTTGGCCACCATGGATAGGACTCGATCCCCGATATCATGTCCATACGCATCATTGAACTGCTTGAAGTGGTCCACATCGATAAAGAGCAATCCAACTCCAACCCTGGTGTGAGAGGCTTCAGCTAGAGTCGCCCGAAGGCGGCCTTCAAGATAGCGGCGATTGCCGATCCCTGTCACTGGATCCATGTTGGCAGTCAGACGCATATCCTGCAATTGACGGCGCGTGGTGATGACACTTTCGTTGTTGTAGAAAGATTCAACTGCGCCGATGATTCTTCCATGCTCGTCTGGCAGAGGCGTGGCACGCAGCAGGACCGGCACGCGGTGACCGTCTGCGTGGTGCAGGAAAGCCTCCACCTGCCGCGGCTGCCCATCCTGCATGCAGGCTGCCAGCGGACAATGCTCCCCGCAAAGCTGGATGCCTTCGGCGGTGACATGATTGAGGATGTTATCGTGGCAGGCCCGCCCGACCACCTTTTCTGCATTGTACCCGGTGATATGCTCAGCCCCCTTATTCCAAAACGTGATAATGCGCTCACGGTCGACAAAGTAAACCCCGTCCTGCAGGTTGTTGAGCAGTTCTTTGTAGAAATCCGCTTCGTTCAGCATGGTTGGCTCCGACTGGATTTTGCTATGATATCAACTCTATATGAGAAAATGTAAGTTTTGATGGGTGGTTTTTGGGGGAGATTTGAGACCTGCAACGAGTGACTTCTCAAAGGATACCATGTTTTTGACGGCTTTCCCGCGGTGAACCGGGGTCCCCAACGGGCAGCCACCCGAGTCGATATCAGTCTGTTGCATTAAGATTTCTTTGCCCAACCAGGACTGACTGATGATGGCTATCTCAGAATTAGGTCCATTTTCACAGTCGCTCAGATCGAGGGAAAAAGAATGGCATAGCGAAAGTTGGCGAGATCTTGAAAGACACCCACGCAGTGGAAATCCTGGAAAAACACGTGCCAGGCATATCCAAGAATCCCATGGTTGGCTTGGCCAGGGGAATGACCTTGAAGTCTCTCCTGGCCATGCAGCAGGCAAAAGACGCTGGGATTACCCCGGATAGGATTCTCAAGGTCCTGGCGGAGATCAATGCTCGAAAGGAAGTTGATCCCTTTCCGATAACCATATTTGTATTAAAGGCTGGAAGTGTATTCAGCTTCCAGTATATGCTCCATCATTCCACTTTTATCTGAGTGGCGCAGGGTCTTCGGGGGTCCGACCTGCGCTGCTCTGTTTTCCGCCCCGGGAACAAAATCATCCTTCACAACATGAAAGCGGGATCCTCCAGCATTGTCTCAGCCCTGTTTGATTTTAATGCAATGGCCTCTATTGGAAGTGCTGATTCGCTACTGCGCGCTTTGTTGTGTGGTCTTTGGTTTCTCCGGCGCGACAGGCTGATCCACAAAGTAACGAGTCTTTCCCCAGCGGTAGAAGTAGATAATGCCAACCAGTGTCAGGCTGCCTAAAAGGTAGGCACCGAGCACGTCACTCGGCCAGTGCTGGCCCAAATAGACGCGTGACATGCCAATCAGGAGGATGAGAGCGCCGAAGAAAGCAAGCAGGAATGTGCGAAGCAACGAAGTCTTTAGTACGGTATAGGATAGAAACCACAGGAATCCAAAGAAGCCCACATAGAACATGACGTGTCCGCTGGGGAAGCTGTAACTGTTGAGGACCGCGAACACATGCACGAGGTCGATGCCGGGGCGCGGACGCTGGACGAGAGCCTTGACCAGTCCATTGACCAGGGTTGAAAAGATCGCGCCCAGCAGGGCCGTGACAGCCTCCCACCGGAGGCCGAAACTGTAAATCAACAGTGAGATTAGCGCAGTGATGATCAATGATTGAGGTAAAAAACCCGGCCAACTGACCCACGTCATAAGCATTGCGAAGGGAGGCCATTGAATGGACTGTATGGCGCGCGTGATCTGAATATCGAGCGGCAGTGACGGTGCTGACTTGACCAGGATCGTCAACAGGGCAAAAGCGGCGGTGGCACTGATCAGAGCTGCCTGGAATAACTCCGCTCGATAATGCCGGGTTGGCCGCGAAGTCGTTTTTTCCTTTGCGGCCTGCTGCGCCACATCCTGAACTTTCTTGATGGGGGTATTACCTTCAACTTTGGCCATCCCTAGTTCTCCGTCATCGCCACAGTGACTTTCTCTACCGGTGCAATCGGTGCCGGCAATTTTATGTTCGCTGCCTGCTCAAGAGATGAAGGATCCGTTGGTTCGGGCGCAATGACCCAGAGTGCCTTTGGTTTATTCTTGATCTCGACAGTGCCCTTGCCCAGCATGACGCCATCCGCCATTACATCCAGCTTGGGGGTGCTTTTTACCTCCACTTTGCGGGCGCGGAAGCGTTGGATTTTCTCATTGGCCGAGTAGCCCTCGTTCATGACTTTCGCGTAGTAGGCCAGCAGTTCCGCCTTGGTGAAATTGGGATAGACGGAAACATCCAGCAGTCCATCCTCCATGGACGCATTCGGAGCGACCAGGAAGTTCATCCCAAAAACGGGGGTATTCGAGACGACAACCAGCATCGTTTCGATCTTGACCTTGCTTTCATCATCCAGAGTGAGCCTCACCTCGGGTTTGGACTCGTGGTGCAGCAGGGTCAACGCGGCATCCTTCAGTCCGGCCAGATTCCCATTCGGGACCTGATGCGCGTCCCGATATAAAGCTGAGACCAGACCGATGGCCGTCAATTCAAAGAAGTACATCTTTTTCCCATCCTTCATTTTGGCCAGGCCAAGATCCAGCTTGCGGGTTTTGTTAGAGGCGATCAAAGCACAGGCTTCTTCCAGGTTCTGCGGGATACCCAGACTCTTTGCCATGTTGTTGGCAGTGCCTCCGACGAGGATGCCCAGTCGGGCCTTGCTCCCGATCATTCCGCGGGCCGCGGCCTCCACGGTCCCATCGCCGCCCATCACGATGATCATCTCGTATCCATCTTTGACTGCTTTTTTGGCGAGCGGTGTGGCTTCCTTCTTCGGTTTTGCCAGCGCTACATCCACTTTGATCCCCTGTTTCTTCAGAAGTTTGACAGCACTTTCCATGTTCTTGGCTGTGTCGTTGGTGGGGCCAGCGCCCGGGTTGATGATCAACTTTGCGTATGTAGCTTTCTCTTTTTTCGACATGTTGTTTCCTTCTATTTATTAAAAGCCTTTTCCAGGGTAGTGTAAACCAGTCCCGCCCAGGCGAGGCCGAGGGCATAACCTGCCAGAAGATCGGTGAGGTAATGTCCGTCCATGAAAAGGCGGCTGAACCCGATGAACACCATCACCAGCACGGACAGAATGATGACAAACCATTTCCAGAATGTGGACGGCATTTTGGGGACGAGCAGGTAGGCAAGCAGTCCATAGCCGAGGACGGCCGTGATGGTGTGTCCGCTTGGGAACGACGGCTGCGTGACGATCAGACCGATCTGTCCATCTGGACGCGGGCGGTTAAAAATATGGATGAGGATGTACCAGATCACAGAGCCTCCGCCCAGTCCGATGACGACCATGGCCGCCTCACGCCAAAACCTTTTATAGACAAAATAAAGAATCAGCAGTACGGCACCCACCTGCACCAATTCCTTGCCTACAAAGAATCCAAAGAGCATTATTTCATTGAGACGGGCGGCACTGTTCACTGCCAGGGTATGCATTGACCTTGCAATGCTCACGTCCCATTGAATCAGAGGTCCCTGCGTCTGCAGGTTGTAAGCCAGAGCGCCAAAGGCCAGGCTGCCGACGATGAACATGGCGATGCCGATGATCGGCCATTTTGCCAGCCAGCCCGGGGAGCGGAGACCCGTCGATACGTTTTCATATGCCTGATGGCCCGACATGCGGGTTGTCAGCGTTTGCACTTTTGCCATGAAAATTATTCCTTTGTTGGTGGGGATGGGCTAGCTTTGCGTGTCTTTAAATCGGAACCAGGCCGCGCACATCAGCGAGTAGATCCCGAAGACGACCAGACCGGTCGCGATGATGCCCAGAAGCCAGAGACCATAAGGCTGCTGTGCCAGGAAGGTAAATGCGCCTCGAAGACCCTGAGCCTGACTGGGCCTGGCATAATAAGCTGCGATCGTCAGGAAGAAGCCCGCGATCGCAAAGACAATGCCGCGCGCGACCGTGCCAATGCGCCCCGATTCGATCGCAATCCTGCGTTGGTCAGCGTTCAGAGCATAGGCTTTGAACTGCTTGTCGAAGTTGGCCGTGATGCCAAGATACACCTGATAAATGCCTCCGGCCAGCACACCCAACCCAATGAGACCGACAATCAGTCGGCCAAACGGCATGGACATCAGGGATGCCACGAATTTTGAGGTCTGGTTGCTTCCGCTGCCTTTCCCGGTCAGCAGTTCATAGGTCGGGAACACGAATGAAGCATAGGTGATGGCACTAACGAGATAGCCGCCGCGCGCGAGCAATCCAGCCGTATCATTTCCCTTATGATAAGGGTCCAGAATAGCACGGATCAGACCCCACAGTGAGTACGAAACCAGGCCGACCAGGACCAACGCCAGGGCAATTTCACCGTACCTCAGCTTGCTGATTTGAACGATTGCACCGATCTGGTCCGCTGGCGTTGCGCTTTTCCCAAGCGCACCCTGAACTGCCAGCAGCCCGATCAAAATGTAGATCAAGCCTTTGACACCGTAGCCCAGACGTGCCAGCTTATCCATCAGCGGACTGTATGCCGCCTTTTTCGCCGCCCTCTCTCCTTCTGTTTGGGCACTCTGAACAGCACCCTTCATAGTCCTTGCTCTAGCCATAAGATCATCTCCATAGTTATTTCGTTGAAAGTACCACTTTGTTTAACGAAGATTTTCGCCAGATGAGACGGTTCTTAAAAACATCTTGTGTGAATTGGCACGATGCGTTCCCGTAAATCAGACACTTTGGGCGGTAACAGTGAGAGCCGATTGTCGTACAATGAATAGAGGTGAAGCATCATCTCGGTGAGAGAGTTTATGATGAACAGGCACAGCACAAAGTTTGCAGGCACGATCGATCTGATACGGGATTCCTTCGACCGCCAGTGTGCGACGTATCGCGTAAAACTGAAGGATTGCCGCGATGATTTTTCCGAGAAGGCGGTCCACGATTTGCGAAGCTGTATACGCCGCTTGCAGGCGACGGTGGAGATTGCCCGTTACCTTGTCTCCCACGCAGGAACGCAGAAATTATCAGAAAGCTTCGATGAGCAGTTAAATGGCTTCAATGAACTGCGCGACACGCAGGTCATGCTCGAGGAGGTCGCTGACAAAATCGATCTCCAGCCCGGGCTTGAGCCTTTCCAGAAATATCTAAAACACCGCGAGAAGGATTTGTCGAGCAAGGCAGAAGGATTTGTAGATGACCTGAAACTGGGAAAGGTGAACAGGCGTCTGCTCAAAATACGTGAAAAGCTGACGACAGCGTCAAATGGGCAGGTTCAGGAAAAAATCCTTCGATCGGTGGATGATGCCTATCGTGTAGTGATGCAGCGTTACTGGGAGGTTGATCCAGAACAGACTCAGAGCATTCATCACCTGCGCGTTGCATTCAAGAAATTCCGTTACATGGTGGAAGATATCCGGCCCGCCCTGCAGAGCTTTCCAGAATCCCTGTTCGGGCGCATGCATGATTATCAGACGCTGATCGGCAGGGTTCAGGACAAGAGGGTCTTTCTGGCCGCCCTGCGCGACTTTGCCGACCCGACCGCTTCGTATAACCCGCTGCCTGTTCGTCGTTATTATGAAGAGAGCCTCGCTGAGACATTATCCACTTACCTTGCTAAAAAGGATGAAATTCTAGACTTCTGGCGCGCCACCCCTTTATCAGAATTTCCGTGGCAAGCCGAGCAGATCGAAGGAGAAGAGAAAGTATGAACCTTTATATCGTACGTCATGCCATCGCCGTGGACCGTGAGGACTTTGAAGGGAAAGACGACAGTCAGCGTCCATTGACCAATCGAGGACGCAGAAAGATGAAGAAGATTGCCCGAGGACTGCGTCAGCTCGGGGTTAGATTTGACATGATTCTCTCGAGTCCTTACGTCCGAGCCCGTGAGACGGCTGAAATCCTGGCCGCTGAGTATAAGATGAAGGAAAAACCTGGCCTTAGCGAGAAGCTGGTCCCGCCCGGAAATTTTGATCAACTGATCGATGAGATCAATGCTGCTGCTCATGTGGGCAGCCTGGCGCTCGTCGGGCATGAACCGATGTTAAGCGAATTCATCAGCTTTCTGACCGTTGGAGGTCCGGGCCTGGCGGTCACGATGAAAAAAGGTGGGGTGTGCTGCCTGTCAGCTGATAATTTCGGCAAGGGTCAGCGTGCAACGGTTGAATGGCTACTAACTCCCGGGATCCTGGTGAAGCTGCTGAAATAAGATTTCACGTATACAGAATTGATGAAAACTTTAGAAGCCAACACTATTTCGTTTGCTGAGCCATCCCTTTATCTCAACCGACGTCTCAGCCTGCTTGAATTTCAACGCCGTGTGCTCGATCAGGCGCGGGATGTGAGAAATCCCTTGCTGGAGCGCATTAAGTTTCTGGCGATCCTCGGTTCCAACATGGATGAGTTCTTCATGCTGCGCCTGCCGGATATCCGCAAGCGGGCCCAATCTGATGGGGGAGAAGGCCTGCCTCCAACGGAGGAGCTGGCGGCCGCCCGGAAGATGGCAAGTGAACTGTACACGCTGGCTTCGCGGTGCCTGAATCGAGATATTCTGCCTCGGCTCAATAAAGCCGGTGTCCACATCCTGGATTATGCAGACTTGAGCAAGCAGCAGAAGGAGCGTGCTCGCGAATACTTCGAGAAGACCATCTATCCGCTCCTGATTCCTCTGCCGTTGAGTCACGTCCATCCTTTTCCCCATATTTCCAATCTCTATTTGAATCTGGCGATTGTCCTTCGGGACCGCAAAGGACAGGAAAAGCTCATGCGCCTCCAGGTGCCGGAAACGCTGCCCCGCCTGTTCCCGCTCAAACGTTCCTCGGGCGCCACGCGCAAAGACGGCACTATCCCGCATCACCATTATTTTCTCTGGCTTGAACAGATCATCGCCGCCAATCTGGCGGATGTGTTTCCCGGCATGAAAGTGGTCGCGGTGCACCCGTTTCGTATCATCCGCGATGCCAGCCTGCAATTCGATGATATCGACAATGACGATCCGCTGGAAAGCATCGAGACGCTGAGCGTCCAGCGCCGTGAGTTTGGGGAAGTGGTGCAGGTTGCTGTGTACGAAGATATGCCTTTTGCGATTCGCGAGCTGCTGGCCGAGATCCTGGGGGCTGCCCCGGAGGATTTCTATGTGAAAGGCAACCCGCTCGGCCTGCGCAATTTGTGGCATCTCTATACCAGTGTGCAGCGAAATGATCTAAAGTATCCGGTTTACGAGCCAAGGGTCCCAAAGCCAGTTCGCAAGCTGTCGCGGTCTTATGATATTTTTCGCGCCATTCAACAGCAGAATATCCTCCTGCATCATCCCTATGATTCTTTTTCTCCGGTGGTTGATTTCCTGCGAGCGGCAGCCCGTGACCCGAGCGTGCTCTCCATCAAGCAGACTCTGTACCGGGTGGGGCAGAACTCGCCGGTGATGGAGGCGCTGATGGATGCCTCCGAACGCTATAAGCAAGTGACTGCGCTGGTTGAACTCAAGGCGACATTTGATGAAGAGTCCAATATCGGTTGGGCGCGGCTGCTGGAACGCTCGGGCGTCCACGTGATTCACGGCCCGCCTGGCCTGAAGACACATTGCAAGGTTTGCCTGGTCGTGCGTGAGGAGGACGGAGGACTGTGCCGCTATGTGCACCTTTCCACTGGCAACTACAACGCGGTGACATCACGCATCTATGAAGATATCGGCTTTTTTACATGTGACGAAGCTATCGGCGAAGATGCTGACCGCTTGTTCAACTATTTTGCAGGCTATTCGAAAAATCTGGACTATCAGAAATTCCTGGTAGCGCCATTTGGCCTGCGCCAGAGGCTGGAGGCTCTCATTCGCCGTGAAATTGAACATGCCCGGCGCGGCTCATTTGCGCACCTGATCTTCAAGGTCAATTCGCTGGTGGACCATGACATGATCGCCCTGCTCTATGAAGCCTCAAAAGCCGGCGTGCACATCGACTTATTGGTTCGAGGGATGTGTTCGCTCCGCCCCGGAATCAGTGGTATGAGCGAGAATATCCACGTGACAAGCATCCTCGGACGTTATCTAGAACATAGTCGCATTTTTTATTTCCGCAACGGCGGCCGTGAGCAGATCTACCTGGGCTCTGCCGACCTGATGGAACGCAACCTCAACAGCAGGGTGGAGTTGTTGTTCCTACTCGAAAGCCCGGAACACTTCGAGCAGATCCTTGCGCTCTTGCAGGATGTCTATCTGCGCGATAACCAGCTTGCCTACACTCTGCTGCCGAACGGTCAGTACGTGCGCAGGCAGGCCGGTGCAGGGGAAACACCCATCAATGTACAGGACTGGCTGATGCGGCGTAAGCGAAAAATGAAGAAGTCAAGCCAATAGGTTTTAAATTGTGCCGGGCAGTGAGGGGGATGACTCCCGAAGAATTAAGTTTCCATTTAGTTGCAGATGTAGATTCTTAGAGTATTAAGAGTATAATACTCGCTGTTCACAGGGTATTTTAATGTTGTCCATCAGGCAAAGGCTTCGTTCGTTCTTTATATTGCACTTCTACCGCTTCGAAGGATGGCGCTGGGTCGTCCTTGCCCTGGTCGGTATTAGCCTGTTCTGGGTGGAGACCTATGAGTACTTTAAGTCCTCGAGCGAGCCGTTTCACTATATTGAAGTGCTCCTGTATGCCAGTCTCCTGGTCGGCAACGGTTTATTCCTCGAACTGTTTGTCCGGTTGAACCGCATCCACAAACGGATGGTCACGATCATGGAGTACAAGCATAATCTCAGCCTTGAGTTCTCCCTCATTAATGATTGGGAGACTCTAACCAGCAGACTGGTGAGCCTGCCCGGGAGGATTGTTCAGGTGGACGAAGCGTATCTGCTGGTCAACAATCCCATCAGCGGTGGATTCGAGCCAATTGCCCACTGGGCGCGGAGTGGTAAGAATGAAGCCTCCGGAAGCTGGGATCCCAAACCCCCGTGCGAAAAATGTTTGGAGCCGCGCGCTGGCGATCAGGATCATATTCACCTGTGCCAGAACGAAAAGGAATCAACCTCTCAGCTTACATACAGTCTGAGAATCAATAATGGACGCTCGAGCCTTCTGAAGTTCAGGTTGCAGCCGGGTTTCTGGTTGACCCCGGATGATAAGAAGATCTTCAATAATATCGTGGATGAACTTGCGGTGGCTTTGCATGTTGGGCAGGATCATCGCAGGATCTCCGAATTGCAGTCCGCTGAGGTGGCCATGGCAGAACGACGCATGATGTCGGCTTATGTGCATGACCAGATCGGACAGAACCTGGGATACCTGCATTTAAAGCTCGACCAATTAAGCGGAAGTGATGCTGTAACGCGTTCGAAGCAACTGAAAGAAGAGGTGGAACACTTGCGGGAGATCGCAAATGACTCCTATGAAATCGTCCGCGACATTCTCAAAAAGATCCAACCTGAGACAATCCCTCATTTAACGAATTTACTCAAGGAACACGCGGCACGCGTGGCGCGCCTGGCGGATTTCAACCTGAACTTCCGTTGTACCGGTGTGCCCATCCAGCTCCCACCGGCTGACCAGCAGATGATCTTCTATGCCTTTCATGAAATCCTTTCCAATGTGGAAAAGCATTCCAGGGCAAGCACCGTAGATATTCTGGTCACCTGGAGCGATGCCTTCGTCGATATCTCGGTCGCAGATAATGGAGTCGGCTTCAATCCTAGAACAGTGCAGAAGGATGAGCACTTCGGCCTGGAGATCTTGCATGAGCGCATTGCCCAGCTCCAGGGTCAGGTATTGATCAATTCATCGTCCGGCACGGGGACGGTTGTCTCCATTTCAGTGCCGATCTTGCCAAGCATGAGGGTTGCAAATGAACAAACCGCAGACGCCTAGTCAAAAGATATTGATTGTCGACGATCACATCCTCTTTCGCGAAGGGCTGGCCAGTCTGTTCCAATCCACGCCCGACTTCCATGTCATCGATCAGGCAGGGTCTGTCAAAGAGGGTATCGAGAAAGCTCTCCACCACCGGCCAGACATCATTCTGATGGATTTTTCCCTGCCCGATGGAACCGGCCTGGACGCCACGCGGATCATCCGCAAGGAATTGCCGGAATGCCGCATCATCTTTTTGACTGTGTACGAAACTGACGAAAACATCCTGACTGCGATCCAACTCGGCGCCAGAGGCTATCTGCTCAAGAATGTTTCCAGTACTTCCCTGCTCGCAAGCCTGCGTGCAGTGGACGAAGGGGAGATCGCCATGTCCCGCAAGATGATGAGCAGGGCCTTGGAGTATTCACAGACTGTGATGATGCATCCAAACCGGGATATGGTAAGCAGGTTCAGCACCCGGGAGATCGACATACTCCTCGAATTGCAGAATGACTATTCCAATGCAGAGATCGCTCGAAATCTATATCTTTCAGAGAATACGGTCAAACACCACATCCATAACATCCTTGAAAAACTGGGTGTGAACAACCGTCGTGAGGCAGGTCTGCTTGCGAGGCAAATGGGATTGACGAGAAACAGGGCAACTGGTTGAAATCTGATCTATAGGGAACTCCCCCGGGGGTTAACCCTGAGGGGCTAATCCTTTTGCAAAAAAAGAGCCAGAAAGATGGCTCTTTTTTCATTCCCCAAAACGGAGGGCGGGTAATGGACATATTCTATCTAAATTGTTAATATTTGCTAAGGTTCACATAACAATTTTGTAAGGCATCGCATGATCCCTCAGGAGATTGCGATGCTGTCGCCGTTATGTCAGTTCTTTTATTTGCCAACTGAAATTATTCCGTCGTGCGCTGTGGGAATTTCAGCAGAAAGGACAGGTTGGTGCCCATTGATACCGTTCTATTTGTTGCCATTGCTCGATCTCGTCCATCCGCTTGATATAAGAAAGAAAACCAAAAAGGAGATGCTATATGGATATTAATGGTTTTCGTCATAAGGTCTGGTATCGCATCGTGCGAGTCGTGACCACCCTGGTGATCATTCTGGGGAGTCAGGCCTCGCTCGCAACTGCGAACGTATTGGCGGCCGCCGGCACTGTACATCTGAGTGTCAGGAGTGCAGCGGACAGCGCCACTTACGGAATCGCCCAGGGAGATGCAATTACCTCCTACAAATACATCATTAACATCGATAACGCTGGCACAACGGAACAGCGTGGCCCGACCCCCGGCAGTGGATGTAACGCTGGTGACCCGGGTTATCCTGACTCCTGTAACTGGGTTTCGGTTGCAGGAGTACCGAGTTCCAGCCCGATCTTTACACAGGGCGATTCAAGCGACTTTGGAGCAGGTATTACCCTGCCGCCGGGTCGCTATTTGGTTTCCGTCCTTGCTGATAATTACAAGATCGATGGCGCACATTTCACTGTGCCGGCCGGCGGCGGTAATGTCAATGTGACGGTACAGATGCAGCCTTACGATTTGCCCGACGCGACAGTCCAGGCTGAGGTATTCGAGGACGTGGCTCCCACAAACAGTTCCCCGGACGTGCCTGCTGAGCGTGGACTGGCCGGCTTTGTGGGTCACATCAACGATTACATCGATGAAGTGACCACGGATGTCTACGGCGATCCGTTGTGCGGAAACAGCCACTGTGTCAGCAAATGCTACGTTGTAGCAGACGGTGTGGATGTTGGAACGGTAGCTCCAGTGGATTCCGCAGGACGCTGCCCAATCGCATTCACCCCGGCTGAAGATCCCTTGCTGAGCTCGAACATCACCCAGACCCTGGAGGGCGACCCCATCCCGGTGGGCGCGGTCGTCGAGGGCAAGGTGGTCATCCCGAACGTCGGACCGAATCGCTATGCCCTCTCTGTTGTCCCGCCGAACAACTCGGGCTGGGTCCAGACCACCACCCTTGAAGGCAATCACGATTGGGATGCGTGGGTGATGGAAGGTGCGACCGGCCTTGATACCGAATTCGTGGTCGCGGGCGAGCCGTTCCCGGCCATCTTCTTTGGCTATGTAAAGTCCTCTCCAGATGGAGATGTAACGCTGGGAGGAGGCTCTGGCGAGATCAAGGGACTGGCTGTTGCCGTGAGTGCTTATATCCCGCCCACGGGTGGAATCACAGGCGAACTGGGCCTGCTGGGTGCCAAGCCCAAGGAAAAGAACCCAATTCACAGCCTGTACGTCTCCCTATCCGATCTTAGCAACGGTGACCAGACTGTGTTTGTCGGGCATTACACGTGTGATGAGGGAGCCGGCTGCCCGTCCGTTCCATTTGATATCAAAAATGTCCCGGATGGTGATTATGTGATCGGCCTTTGGGATGAGCCGCAGGATTATATCTTCCAGGTGCAGAACGTCTCTGTCCGGAACGGGGAACTGACCGACCTGGGTTCAGTCTCCCTGCTGGGCTGGTGGACCACCATCGAAGGCCATGTTTTCAATGATCTGAACGAAAACGGCAAGATGGATCCCGGCGAGCCTGGTATCCCCAATTTCTTCATATCGATGAGGAAGCGCGAGAATTCGCTGATGGATCGCGGCACCGCCAGTATTACCACGGATGCGAACGGCTATTACTGGATGGAAAGCGCGTATCCGATGACCCAGTGGCTGGTCGAGGAAGCTTATGCCGACGGGTACCAAACGACCGGCATTACTTATCAAACCGATAACCAGCCCGAGGAAACGACGATCCTCGGACAGGGTGTGGATGTCAATGTTCACCCGGTGATCGGTCTGGGCGGCCGCCTCGACTGGGGCGTGAAGGCTTACGCACCCGGCACCAACGGCGGCATCGTGGGCACCATCAGTTACGACACAACCCGTAACGAACTGAATCCGCAATACGCGGCCATTGAGGACTGGCAGCCCAGTATTCCGAACCTGGCTGTCGATCTGTATGCGCCGGTTGACTGCCCTGCAGATGGCAGCAAGCCGTGTGATGCGATGGGCTTCTATCAACTGGATTCAGACGGCTCCTACTCCAAAGGCCCGCTTCTGAACCAGTACATCTCAGAGACCTGGGAACAGCCCACCGGGTGCATTGCGCGTAATGTAAACGGCGAGGCGCTGATCCACGGCGTGGATGAGAACGCCCTACCCACTGACCCGACCGCGCGTTGTATGGAAGCGCCCATGATGGGCATGCAGTTCGGCCCCATGGCCACCGACGTTGGCACGCCTGATGAGAACTTCGGCGCCAGCGTGGATGGCAATTATGGCTTCGGTGATTACTGCGAAGCCGGTGTGAAGTTTGCCCTGGATGGAAGTGTTGTCTATGGCGCAGACGGTGCCCCCGAATGCTCTGATGACGCTCCGCACGTTTCAATGCCTTCCAACACTGACTGGCTCGTCAAAGTGGAAATCCCCACCGAAGGCGATGTCTATGGTGCGAATGCCGTTCACCCGACCAGGCCCCTGTATCAGGTGACCCGCGAAGAAGATATCAACATTGCCAACGGCGATTCCTTCGTGCCGCAGGTGCCGCCCCCGGCGTGCGCTGGTCCATTGCATACAGTGGATGTGGCCGGCGATCCTTCCGGTAACGACAATTACGCCGCCGTGACGCTTCCGGACCCATCTGGCCTTGGAAGTGCAACCATCAGCGTTCCAGCTTCCACGCCGGTTGATAACCCGACACTTGCTGTCGATCTGGCCGGCACTGTTTACGAAGGACAGCAGAAGCCGCTGTGTGATATGAAGCTGGTGCATCTCAGTGATCGCAAATCCATCGCTCCAGGATTCAACCTCTTCACTGATGTCCCGCTTCCGGTCCGCTTCTGGGGCCTGCTCGTGGATGACTTGAACTTCTCCAGCAATCCGCAGTCCCTGGCCTATGGCGAGAAGATGGGCATCCCGTTCACATCGGTTGGCATCTATGACTACACCAACCGGCTGATCACCACCGTTGAATCGGATTACAACGGTCTGTTCGATGTGCTCCTGCCTTCGACCAACCGCATTAGTTGTCCCACGCCTTCCGGTGTGTGCGCCAACCTGTACCGGTTCGTCGGTAACGATCCCGGCACGCCAGGACGTTGGAATGCCAACTACAACCCGCAGTACCGCACCATTTCGGCCGAGTTCGAGGCCTTCCCTGGCCTGATCGTCCCGGCCGACCTTGCGCCCGTACCCGTTGCGGTCGCGGTCCAAATCCCCGGCGCTCAGACTGTCTCACCGGTTGCCTGCACACTTCCCGCAACCCAGCCACAACTCCTGGCTGTCAGCAAACCATACGCAGATATCGGCAGCGCGGCGGACTCCTTCACCATTGATGGCTTTGGCTTTGGTGCATCTACAGGACAGGTCCTGCTGGATAATGTCCCGCTGCCGACTACTTCATGGTCAGATGGTCAGATTGCTGTGACAGTGCCCACCACTACAGCAGCGGGTGTACACCAGTTGAAGGTCAGAGCCAGCAGCGGCCTGACCACAATCAATGGCCTGACCTTCCATGTATTCTCCAGTTCACCGGTAGCGGTTTCGGGCTTCCCTGTGAATGGGACGCCGCTGGATACCTTCACGAACCGCGGCAGTTTGGGCGGTAACTGGGGAACGAATGGCTCCGGCTTCGCTCTCGTGAACAACTCCGGCACCGCGAGTGACTACCTGCGCATTCGGAGCGGTTCTGGGATCAGCACTGCCTGGTGGACTGCCGGTTCAGGTTTTGGCAACAGCCAGGAGGCTTACTTCACCTTCATTCGACCCTCGTCTCTCGCTACGTCGAATCAGCAGGGCCTTTTGCTCAAATGGACCGGCGGGGGAACCCCGAACGCCAGTAATGCCCGCTGGATCGAAGTGGCTGTTGATAACAACGACAGCTCCGACACCGAGGCAGCAACAGTACGCGTCTTTACGAAGTCCGGCACTGGCCCGATCGGCAGCCAGATCGTGGAGCGTCTGAATATTGCCACACCGGAGGCGGTCTTCTCGGCCGGCGACCAGCTCGGCGCACGCGCCATGAGCAACGGCGACATCATCGTCTACAAGAATGGCAGTGAGATCGGACGCGTGAACGTGGGGAATACCATCGGCTCATGGACCGGCCGGATCGGCATGCGCTTCGAAGGTACGGGCAGTTCCGCCACCGTCGAAGCCCGCATCGACAACTTCGGCGGCGGCAATGTGACCGTGCAGGCCAACAATACCAGCCGGCCATCCCTGTTCGAAGTTGGAGCAGGGCATCCATACAGCACGATCCAGAGCGCGATCGACGCCGCGGCCGCCCAAAGTCCCTACAAGGATTCGCTGGTGGTCGTCTACCCAGGCGCAGTTTCAGACAATCCACGCTACAACGGACGTGGTGCTTACTACGAAAACCTCATCATGTATGCACCGGTCAAGCTTCAGGGCGTTGGCCCCGGCGGAGTCCGACCGGATACCTACCCTGTCGATCAGCGGGTTGTCCAGGGTTCGATCATCGACGGCTCGGCTTTCGGCGGTGATACGACGCTGGCAACCAACTGGCTGGGCAAGGTCAGCACGCTGACCTGGGATGGCAATCAGGATATTAACGATGGCCAGGTGATCTATGTGCTGGCATCCAATAGCGGTTCGCCCAGCCTCACCCGAGCCGGCTCCTTTGGCTCGACCTATAAGGCTGCCATCGACGGCTTCGACATTCGCGGTGGCGACCAGCAGGGTCTGCCCGGCAATCTCAATGCGATCTTCGGCGGCTTCCCCGGACCGATCCAGGCTCTTCAGGTCACTACGCAGGGCGGCGCGATCTTCGTCAACTCCTATGCCCGCAATCTCCAGATCACGAACAATGTGATCGAGAGCAACGGCGGTTCTTATGGCGCCATCCGTGTCGGCACGCCGAACATCGGTGACCAGCACAACGATGATCTGCATATCGCTAACAATCGTATTCTGGCCAATGGCGGTACGAACCTTGCCGGGGCGATCGGCCTGTTCAACGGTTCGCATGGATATGAGATTGACCATAACGATTTGTGCGGCAACTTCTCCTCGGAATATGGCGGCGGGATCAGCCACTTTGGACGGAGCAATGGCACCACCAGCCACCCGGTCAGCTCGATCCATGACAACCGCATCTACTTCAACCACTCCTACGATGAAGGCGCCGGCATCATGATCGCGGGTGAACTGCCCGCCAGCCCCACAGCCAATTACGGTACCCCGAATGGCCCGCAGGGTTCTGGTGCAGTCAATATTTACAACAATCTGATCCAGGCCAACCTTTCTGAGGATGACGGCGGAGGCCTGCGCTTCCTGATGGCGGGCAACTTCCCAATGAACGTGTACAACAACATGATCGTCAACAACGTCTCCACGCACGAAGGCGGCGGTGTGGCTCTCGACGATGCGCCCAATGTACGCTTCTACAACAACACGGTCATGAAGAACATCACGACAGCTACCGCTGTAACGAGCAATGGCTCGCCTGCACCGGCTGGCCTCTCGACCGGTGAAAACAGCAGCCAATTGCAGGCTACCCTGCCCGGCGGCTCGCCTCTCTTCAGCAACCCACTGATGTTCAACAATATCTTCTGGGATAACCGTGCAGGCGCGCGCGGCATCAATACCGTGACCGGCATTGGCGCTGCCGGAGATGCCAATCCCATCAACAACTGGGACCTGGGAGTCATCGGCGGATTCGGTTTGCTTGCACCGACGAATTCGATCATCCAGCAAAATGCTGGCACGTATCCCTACACAACCAGCCCAACCAACGCTACGGCCGATCCATCGGTCATTGAGACGCACGATGTTGCCCTGAGCTTTACCTCCTGGCGCACGAACGTGAACTTCATTGGCGCCATCATGGTGACCGCGGATCTCTCTCCGGACGTGATGGGCGATTACCACCTGGGCGCGAACACCTCCCCGGCCTTCAACTTGGGCGCTCTCTCACAGGCTGTGCCTTCCTATCAACAGGCGCCAGCGACGCTCAATGCCCCTGCCTTCGATATCGATAATGGGACACGCCCGGCGCTTGGCGGTCTCGATAGCGGCGCAGATGAATTTGGATCCGTCGCGGCACCACCCTCTCCTCCGCCATCTGCCTCAGCGACTCTGTACCTGTCACTGGCAGACAGCGCAACCCTGCCCGCCGCGAGCGGCAGCCTATCGGTTGCTGATGAAGATATCGTCGGTTTCAATGGCACGAACTACAGCATGGTCTTTGACGGCTCGGATGTCGGGCTTGCAAGCCAGGATCTGGATGCCTTTGCCGTGCTGAACTCAAGCACAGTCCTCTTCTCGCTTTCCAGCGCCGCGACCCTCAGTGGAGTCGGCAGCGTGGACGACTCGGATATTGTGCAATTCACAGGCACGCTCGGTGATGCCACCTCCGGCACGTTCTCGATGTACTTCGATGGCTCGGATGTTGGATTAACAAACGACAGCGAAGATGTGGATGCGCTTGAGGTTTTGTCCGATGGCAGTCTGGTTATCTCGACCACCGGCGGTTTCAGTGTCACCGGCGCTTCGGGCAGCGAACAGGATCTGATCCGCTGTGTGGGAAGCTTCAGCGCCAACACAACCTGCACCTGGAGCATGTACTTTGACGGGTCCGATGTCGGATTAACATCCGGCGACGAGAACATCGACGCCCTGGCAGTGGCTTCCAACGGTGACCTGTACCTCTCAACCCAGGGCGGCTTCAGTGTAACGGGTCTCTCTGGTGCCAATGAAGATGTATTCATCTTCAAGCCAACCGCACTGGGTTCCACCACGACCGGCTCCTACGAATCCACACTATTCTTCAACGGCAGCGATTTCGGCGTTTCTGGAAATGTGGATGGCATCGATCTGCCATGAGCCGCTAAACGACTCGGATCATGGGCTGGAGGCTCGTCTCGGATCGGCCTCCAGCCTCACCGAAAAAGGAGATGCTATGAATAAGCGAATTTCTCGAAGAGATTTTCTCAAATTAGCAGGCGGCGCTACGCTCACGGTAGCTGGAGCCAGCCTCCTGCCTCAATTTTTACGCAGAACATTATTGCCCGAAAAAGTGGTTGCCGCAGCCGGAGATTACGACCTGTTCTTTGCAGGCACGGATGGCTGGTTCTATCTCCCAAGCGGCGGCGCCCTGGATACCCCTTATCATCCCGACTCCCTTGCAGAGGCTCCGTTTACAACCTACATCTTTGGTTTCCGCAACGTCGACGGGATGACCGATGCGCAGCGCATCAACCAGAAACAGAAGGCTCAACACAATGCTCCCTTCATGTGGCTGGACCAGTTTGATCCGGCCCATCCGAAGGACTTCAAGCTCCAGCTCACCAATCTGGGCCTGGCGCTGCGGCCTGATCTGACAGACTCTCACACCCTGCACTGGCATGGCTTCCGAAACGTGATCCCGTATTTTGATGGCGAGCCGACAGGTTCAGTCTCTGTCCCTGTTGGACGTTACTTTACGTATGTGTATCGTCCACGCGACCCGGGGACCTACATGTATCACTGCCACGTGGAAGACATCGAGCATGTGACCATGGGCATGACCGGCATCGTCTTTGTCCGCCCATTACAGAATGGCAACACATCTCTCTATCCCAGCGGTAAGTACGCCTATAACGATGGCGACGGCTCCACTGGTTACGATCGGGAATTTGCAATGTTCCTGAGCGAGATCTGGCTGTTGGGTCACTGGAACGATGCACACATCCAGGAGTCACAGTGGTACGACTTCAAGGCGGATTTCAGCCTCTTGAACGGCCGCGTTTATCCGGACACATTACTGCCCAATTCCCCGATCAACCTGGCAGCTTCTACCCACGTCTTGACCATTCAAACAGATGCGAATGGCGATTTGGTGACAAATGCGGGGCATGAGAATCTCCAATACCAGCCGCATTCGGCGTTGATCACCTGCAATGAGGGCGAACGGGTGTTATTGCGCTTTGCAAACCTCGGTTTCCGCGAAGCCTCCATGACATTGGCAGGCATCAACGTGCGCGTGGTCGGCCGCGATGCGACCCCGATGAAGGGACGCGACGGCACCGATACCAGTTATGTGACCGATACGATGCTGATGGGCGCCGGGGAAAGCTATGATGCGATCTTCACGGCTCCAGCATACAGCGGCGGCAGCGGCAGCAGCGGTCTCGGTTATGACGCTTATGTGCTCTACAACCGCCGTTACACCCAGGATGACGATACAGCAGGTGGCACACAGGGCCAGCGCACAGAAGTACGTGTGTATCCTTCTGGAACGCTGGGCGCCCAGCAATATCTCAACCAGCACCCTGACGACTCGGTTGCCTAGGCATCGACCAGTCAAAAAGGAGTATCAAAATGCTTACTTCAAAATCAATCTGGACGCGGTTGAGCCTGACCCTCGTGCTGCTTTTGATGGCATTTAGCTCGACAGCTAATGTTCATTCTGCATTGGCTCAGGGTCAACCTGCGGTTGGTGTGGTCTGCACCGAAGGTCCGACTTTCTC
>JAKOVF010000355.1 GCA_029782225.1 Chloroflexota bacterium
GCAGGATGACCTCCGCCTCGCCCGCGCAGACTGTCCTTCTGACCTTGAAGGCAAAGTAGCATTCACCCAAGCCAGCGCCCGCGATATTCCCTTTCCTCACGAAAAGTTTGACATTGCTGTCCTGGCCTGGTCGCTTTGATGAATGGAACACGAGAGCATGGTCCATGCTCTGGATGAAATCAGACGAGTGCTCAGACCCGGGGGCATCCTGCTTGATGTGCGTCCCGTCGAGGATAAATGGTCGGTAGAAGTTGCCTCGTCCGCAAATTTCGAAGTGACTGGCTACCTGGTTGACATGCCGATTGGCATCGCGGATGATGCGGCCGCGTTTCGCGCCATGAGAGAAGTTCAATCTCTTGGCTGGTATCTCAAGGAAAGGGAAGAGGATTTTGCCTTCTTTTATTATTGGGATACACCTTCTGAGATGAAGGAGTTTATGGAAGAGGAATGGGAGGATTTCGAAAAGCTGGAAGAGGGAGTTTACCAAAAGACAAAGTCGTCCTGGGTCTCCGCCAATGCCGATGCGCGTGTTCGAGTTCGGGTGAAGATGCTCATCACCCGCTGGCGAAAAGCCTGATCCTTTCGCAGGAGCAGATTGACAATCACGCTTGGAATGAACGATAATTGACCGTATTGGAGAACCCTTCATGTGTGACACCCTCATCGCCACCAAACTTGCCACATCCAACGGCGTTCCGATCTTTGCCAAGAACTCCGACCGGCCCCCGAACGAGAGTCAATACATCGCGTATTTCCCGGCCGCCAACTACCCGGCGAACAGCCGCCTCAAATGCACCTATATTGAAGTGCCGCAGGCCGAAAGAACCAACACAGTTCTGCTTTCGATTCCCTTTTGGATGTGGGGCGCAGAAATGGGCGTCAACGAGCATGGGCTTGTGATCGGCAACGAAGCCGTCTTTTCAAAAATCCCGGCCAACAAAGAACCAGCCCTGCTTGGCATGGACATGCTCCGCATTGCGCTGGAACGCACATCCACTGCACACGAGGCAATGCAGCTCATCATCAATTTGCTTGAGCAATATGGTCAAGGGGGCAACAATGTTCATGAGGGCGAATCTCTCTATCACAACAGTTTCATCATTGCTGACCCGAATGATGCGTGGGTACTAGAAACTGTAGATAAACAGTGGGTGACGCGCCAGGTCAAGGATGTTTATTCGATCTCGAATTGCCTCACGCTGCAGGCTCAGTATGATATGGCTTCCAAGGGTTTGGTCGAGACCGTCTCTCAGAAGGGCTGGATCAAATCTCCTCAGGAATTTGACTTCTCAAAACACTATTCCGATTTCCTCTATACCACTTTTGGCAAGGGTCACGACCGCCGCGCCACCACTTTTAATACGCTCGAAAAAAAGCAGGGATCTGTCACGGTCCAGACCATGATGGATCTTCTACGCGATCACAAATCCAATCCGCAGAAGGGCATCCTCGAAGCGGATGTGTGCCTGCACGCGGGCTGGGGACCCATTCGCATCAGCCAGACGACTGCTTCCATGGTTGTCCTTCTGGACAGCGATCATCCGCTCATTTTTGCCACCGGGACTGCTGCTCCCTGCACAAGCATTTTCAAACCAATGTGGCTTGACGCTCCTCTCCCGGACCTCGGGCCTGTTCCCGGTTCGACATATGACTCAGCGTCCCTGTTCTGGTGCCATGAAAAACTGCACCGCGCTACGATGCTCAATTATGCAGAGCGTATCAAGGTCTATGCCGGTCAACGCGATGAGCTTGAGGCCAAATTTCTTCAGGGCGCGCTGGAACTTGCCCATGCATCCGCGGAGGAACGCGCCGTTTATTCCGCTCAATGCCTGCGCGAAGCTCAACAGGCCGAAGCGAACTGGCTCGCTCAGATCGAGAAGGTCCCGGCAAAGAAAACGCTCAACAATAACGCCTGGCAAAAGTTCAATGAGGCAGCGAAAATGCCTATGTGATATATATAGATCAGCGGATCTCCACGCTCGTCTCTGTCCTTATCGCCCCACATCGATATTTTCGTTTCGTACAAACATCCACTGATTCTCGATGCTCCGAATGAAGGCAGTGGCTGTTGTTTATTCTTATGTAACTATTTTCAATGCAGGCCTTCTCAACAAATGGAACAACCGGTGAAGCCGAACAGTTGGAGAGTGAGGATTTTATGGGTAAAGTCGACGTTTACAGGTTTGTTGTGCTTGTGGCTTTCATTGTAATCATTGCTTACATTCCCCTATTCTTGAGCGAAAATACGATGAATATGTTCATCAGGGAGGATAGGATTTATGAGACTCTTTCGCCTATCTATTTGGCGGTGGCATCCTTGATGTTTGGATTTGCGTTCTATCGCGCCCGCGATAGATTTCAATTCAAAGACCATGGCCTGCTGAAGTTATCATTCCTGGGTCTCAGTGCTGTTTTTTTCGTAGCTGCCATGGAGGAGATCAGTTGGGGCCAGCGCATTTTTCATTTTTCCACACCAAACGTGGTTGAAGAGGCGAATGCACAGCATGAGTTTACCTTTCACAACCTCAGGCTTTTTCAAGGGAGAGATGCCGTAGTACCTCTGGATTTCGATCAGCTCTCTGCTGCCTTTGCTTTGACGCTTGGGTTTCTTATACCTGTGGCAGCCACGTTCATCCGCGTCCTGAAAGCATTTCTGATTTCCTGGTTTCCGGTGCTGCCCGTTCAATTTAGCCCGGTCTTTGCCCTAAACTATATTATCCAGAAACTTACAGTGCGGTCGCTCCCTCTCTATCCTGAGCTTTACCACAACACAACCAGGAAGATTCCTGCTGCGATCCATGAAATCAGGGAGCACAATTACGATCTGCTTCTGATGGTCGCGGCAATCTTCTTCGTTATCCTTCAATTGGATAAACCTGACCGCACAAGAGATGATCTTTCCCGCCTGGAAACAAAATAAAGCGCCGCCGCGCTTCTTGACCGACCTACCGCACATCCAGGCCGGTAAGCCGCGTAAGCACCCGATGCAGAAGCATAAAAGGAAGACTGATCAACGCGTGCAGCGCGGCGCTCAGACCGAATAAGATTGCCACCGATCTCAAAAACTCATTGAGAGGCGGGCCCAGCGTTTCAAGCATCCACGGACCGGCGCCGGCCAGTACTGCCAGGCCGATCAAAATACCGATCCACAATCCAAGCGGCGCCCAGGCGTGACGGTCCGATTCGGATGGCATCATGGTGCTGGAAACAGTAAAAGCCAGATAGAACCATAGGGGAAAATCCTTTACTTTCGGCAGATAGCTCAGACCCAGCCAGAACAATTCAAATTGCCCATTTCGAAGCACATCCCAGAGGGTATGCAATTGCAGACGGTTGATTCCAGCATAAGCCACTAACAGGCTGCCCATGATCAATGGAGCTGCGCCGATCAATGAATCACGCACCGGGTCTGATCGCTCCGTTTCAACAAAGCCGAGTTGGAGTCGCCCCTCCGCTGTAGAATGGGGGATAACGGAAAAGCCGCCTGTCTGTACGCCCAGCACCTTCGCCACCAGGAAATGGCTCAACTCATGCAGGAAGACGCCGGGAAAAAACAGGATGGAAAACAATCCAACTGTGAGTGCAGGATTGCGCGTGGCAATCAGAATCACAGCCTGGATTTCGCGATGCAAAAGCCGCTGGAGGAATACCAGCGGCAGAAGCATCAATATGAACCAGAGCAATCCGTTGAATTGGGTCAGCATGTATTCTTCGTCCTGAGCGGAGGGTGCAAGCCCCGAAGTCGAAGCACGGGTTTCATAAAGAAACGAATGGCAAGTTAGCCGCGCTTCGACTACGCCTGCAGCTCCGCTCAGCGCGAGTTTCTATTTCGCCGCAGCCTTTGTAATTGCTACAAATTCGTCAACCTTAAGGCTCGCGCCGCCGACGAGCGCGCCGTCAATATCGGGTTGGGCAAAATACTCGGCGGCGTTCGCGGCAGTAACAGAGCCACCGTAAAGCACACGGATGGCTTGCGCAGTCTCATTCCCAAATAACCTGGCAAGTTCAGGCCGGATGATGTCTTTCACGACCGCGTTGGCGTTGTCGGCGGTCGAAGCCTTACCTGTGCCAATGGCCCAGACCGGTTCGTAAGCAACCACAATGCGCGATGCGAAAGCGGGATCAATATCCTTGAGACCCAGGCTGGTTTGACGCGCGACCACTTCAGAGGTCCGGTTTGATTCGTATTGCTCCAGTGTTTCGCCGACACAAACGATCGGGGTCAGACCAATCTTCTGGGCCGCGATCAACTTCCGATTCACGCTCTCATCCGTCTCGCCAAAATAAGCGCGTCTCTCCGAGTGACCCAGAATGACATAGCCGCAGAATTCCTTCACCATCCCGGGTGAGACCTCACCTGTGAAAGCGCCTTTCTCCTCCCAGTGCATATTCTGCGCGCCGAGGCCGATATCCGTGCCTTCCAACAGACCAGAAACAGCGACCAGCGAAGGGAAAGGCGGGCAAAGAACTTTCTCCACACCCGCTACTTCACTCAACTGCTTGTTCAGATTGAAGACGAGCTCGCGGGCTTCCGCGACGGTCTTGTTCATCTTCCAATTTCCCGCAACAAAAGGTTTGCGCATTGTGACTCCTAGGGAATATTTTTTAGTCGTTCATTCGCCATCACCCGAATCCATTCGGGCGCGCCCAAATCGGATGAGAGCGATGTAAGAATCTGTTTCGTCGCATCTGTATGGCCCTCTTTGAAATTGATCTCCGCTTCCAGTAAGGCAGCTTCGTACATATCGGGCTTGATGCGTTTGACCTGATCAAGATTGACCCTGGCATCTTCGAGCGTACCATTGAAAAGGGCATAGCGACCGCGCACCACGTAGCCGAGCGGCTGGTTAATACGGTCGATGCGCTCGAAGAACAGGAAGAGCGGCATATCCGGCGCTTCAGCGGACTTGTAGGCAGCCTCGCTGAAATCGGTCATCAGTTGATCTGGCGCTTCGCCTACGGAATAGGTCTGCACTGCACGCAGATACATAGCCGCGGCCGCGATCCAGGCATCGTGCTTTTTGAAAGAATCCCCTGCCTTGAGAAAGAACTCCCTGTTCGTAGGTCCGGCCAGGTTGGCGGCTTGCGTCAGTTCCTCCAACGCGGCGCGGGGCTGTTTGGCATCCCAATAGGCAAGAGACAACTGCAAATGCGCGTCAGGATCATTCGGATGATTCGAGACAAGCTCCTGCGCAGCAGCAATCTCGGGAGTCAGATTCGACGGAGTGAAGATCGCTGTGGGCAGAGCTACTTGAGAATCCGTAGTTGCCGGGACCTGAGTCAAAGTAGCTGGTATCGATACTTGCGCTGGAACAGTCTGCGTGGCCTGGCGATCAAATGGACCTTTACCCCTTGCAAAGAAGCCTCCCTGCCGAAATGCGAAGAAGGCAAAAACACAACAGAGTATGATTAGGACACCACCAGCCGCATATAACCATGTTGGGCGCTTCTGCACAGGGACCGCAGGCTGGACTGACTTGGCTGCTGCAGCTACAGTTTTCGCATCCGATACCGCTCTTTCAGCTTTTTGCACGGCCTGCGCCGCACGCTTCATGGTGGAAGGCGGCACAATCGTTGAAGTGCCTTCCATAGGAATGCCGGCTTCCTTCCACGCATCCTTGAAGGCCTTCATCATATCGTTCACCGTTGCAAAACGGTCGGCGCGGTCTTTCGCCAGTGCTTTTAGCAGCACGCGTTGCACCGGCTCCGGCACTCTTGGATTCACTTCCATGGGAAGTGGCAGCGGTGTGTAAATGTGATCGTGAATAATGGAGAACGGCGTATCCGCGCTGAACGGGACCCGCCCCACCACCATTTCGTAAAGCATCACGCCAAACGAGTAAATATCCGTGCCCTCGTCGAGATCCTTTTTGCCGAGCGCCTGTTCCGGTGAGATGTATTGTGGCGTGCCCATGATCGAATCGGACGAGAGCGTAGATTCACCATCCTGTGCGATCCGCGCCAGGCCAAAATCCGCCAGATACATCTCGCCATTGGTTGCGATCAATACATTGGAAGGTTTGATATCGCGATGAAGAATGCCCTGCCTGTGAGCATAGGCCAGAGCAGAGCCAACTGAGTCAACGACTTTCTCGATTTCCTGGGAGGGCAACGGACCGTGACCGAGCCGCGCTTTCAGCGTCTCCCCCTCAATGAACTTCATGACGAGATAAGGACGGCCCTCATGTTCTGCGTAATCATACACCGGCACAATGAAGGGATGTTCGAGTTTTGCTACGACGCGTGCTTCGCGCTGAAAGCGAGCAAGAAATGTCTGGTCTTCGTGAAAGGCTGGATGCAAAACCTTGAGGGCCACATAGCGGTCCAGAGCGGCATGATATGCTTTGTAAACCGTCGCCATCCCGCCCTGTCCCAGTTGTTCGATAATTCGATAAGGCCCAACAGTTTCTCCGACGTCGAAGGACATCCTCGCACTCCAGCTCCTGCAAAAATTTTCACCATTATAGCGCAACTGTAAAACGAAAGAATTGGGCCCTTGTAGATTGCCTCTGAATTGAAATTTGTAAAAACGTCCCGAAGGATATGCCTTCGGGACGTTTCGTTTCCTACGAACAAAGAATCATTTATCCATCAATGCCGCGACACCGGGCAGTTCCTTGCCTTCGAGGAATTCAAGCGAAGCACCGCCGCCGGTCGAGACGTGAGTCATCTGCTTGGCAACGCCAGCTTTCTTGACCGCGCTAGCTGAGTCACCGCCGCCGATGACCGTCGTCGCACCGGATTCAGCCAACAACTTCGCGAGAGCGAACGTCCCTTCCGCGAACTTCGGCATCTCGAATACGCCCACGGGGCCATTCCAGACGACGAGTCTGGCTCCATTTAATGTGGCTTTGTAAAGCTCGAGCGTCTTCGGGCCAACATCCATCATGCGCCAGCCGGCGGGAATCTTATCCACGTCTACAACCTGGGAATTGGCATCCGCTTCGAACTTATCGGCGATGACCGCGTCCACAGGTAAGACGATCTTATCCGCTGCTTTTTCCATAATGGATTTAGCAGTATCGATCGATCCAGCCTCAACCAGGCTGTCCTGCATATTGAAGCCTTTGGCAGAAAGGAAGGTATTCGCCATGCCGCCGCCGATGATGAGTTTGTCGCATTTAGAGAGCAAAGTCTCAACCACCAGAATTTTGTCGCTGATCTTCGCACCGCCGAGAATGGCAATGTAGGGATGCTCAGGATTTGCAACTGCACGCCCGAGATATTCCAGTTCCTGTTCCATCAGGAAGCCGGAGACCGCAGGGAGAAAACGTGCGATCCCTTCGGTAGAGGAATGCGCTCGATGCGCCGAACCAAATGCATCGTTAACATAGACTTCAGCCAGCGAGGCCATTTGCTTGGCAAGATCAAGGTCGTTCTTTTCCTCGCCCTTGTGGAAGCGGGTGTTCTCCAGCATCAATATTTCACCAGGCTTGAGAGCCTGCGCCATCTTTTCGACTTCCGGGCCGACACAATCCGGAGCCATCTGCACAGGTTTGCCAAGGAGGCCAGAGAGCACGTCCGCCGCGGGTTTCAGGCTGAACTCGGGATCGGGTCCACCTTTGGGACGACCCAGATGACTCATCAATATCAAGGAAGCGCCCTGGTCCAAAACATATTGAATGGTGGGCAGCGAGGCCTTGATGCGTTTGTCGTCCGTGACCTTGCCATCTGCCATGGGAACGTTGAAGTCCACGCGCATGATGACGCGTTTGCCTTTGAGGTCAATATCTTTTACGGTCTTTTTATTCATAGTTGCACACAACAAAGTAGGTCACGCTTGAAGCGTGACCTACAAATCCTTAGAGAGATTTCGCCATTAGTGCTGCAAGATCAGCCGTGCGGCATGAGTAACCCCATTCATTGTCATACCAGGCAACGATCTTCGCAAATGTGCTCTTGTCCTTGCCGAGCATCATCGTAAACGGCAGGTCAATCGATGAAGAGTGAGGATCTCCCTTGTAGTCAATGCTGACGAGCGGTTCATCCACAGCCTGCAGGATGCCCTGGAAGCGCGGCTGTTTCGCGGCTTCGCGGTAGCACTCGCGCAGTTCCTCCGTGGTTGTCGCGACTTCGAATTCGGCCGTCAGGTCAATCACTGAGACCGTTGGGGTCGGCACACGTAATGAATATCCGTCCAGTTTACCGGCCATATCAGGCATTACAAGCTTCAGGGCCTTAGCCGCGCCGGTTGAGGTGGGGATAATATTTATGGCAGCCGCGCGCGCCCGGCGCAGGTCTGAGTGCGGCAGGTCAAGGATCTTCTGATCGTTTGTGTATGAATGGATAGTGGTCATGAAGCCGCGCACAATTTTGAAATTGTCATGAGCGACCTTTACAGCCGGAGCCAGGCCGTTCGTCGTGCACGAGGCGTTGGAAACCACATGATGTTTCTTCGGGTCATACATTTCCTCGTTCACGCCGAGGACGACCGTCAGGTCTTCGCCTTCTGCGGGAGCGGAAATAATGACTTTCTTGGCGCCGCCCTTGGTGATGTGATTCTCAGCGCCTTTGACCGTCTTGCCTTTCTTGTTGACGCCATCTGACTTGACCGTGAAGATGCCGGTGCTTTCGATCACGATCTCAACGCCCAGATCCTTCCACGGGATTGCAGCGGGATCGGTCTCTTTGAAAGCCTTGACCTTCGTCCCATCCACGATGAGTCCGTCTTCCGAGAATTCGACCTTGCCATTGAAGCGGCCATAGTTCGAATCGTATTTGAGCAGGTGGGCCATCGTCTTCATGTCGCCGATGTCGTTGAAGGCAACTACTTCAAGTTCATTCGGATACATATCGCGAATCGCCTTTAACACCTGGCGTCCAATACGGCCAAATCCGTTAATACCAACTTTTACTGCCATGGGGAACCTCCATTGAAGAATATTGTCGCGTGAGAACACGGAGAATTCCTCTCCATTGGCTCAACACGACTAGTTTTTTACATAATTGTGAATTTTAACACAATCAGATGGATTATGTCAATTAAAACTTTTGACAAACTCTCATTCCATGCGGTCGCTCAAAGGGCCCGTACGTTCATTATACAAGTTAATGATGACCTCGGAAAGTTTGGCCGAGTCATGCCGCCACGCATGAGCATCATCTAGCAGGTCCGCGGTATAGACGCGTGGATCAGCCAGCGTTCTTTCGTCCACGCGCACAAATTGCGAAGATGGATCGAGCTGCCCTCCATATTGATCATTGCATAAGACAATGTCAAACAGGTCATCACCCACATGCTCTTCCAGCGCGTGCACATGGTCATAACATGAATACGTATCCGTTTCGCCGGACTGAGTAGCAATATTGCACACGAAGATCTTGGTGGCGCGGCTGGACTGCATGGCCGAGAGAACGTCCTGCACCAGCAGATTAGGCAAAATACTGGTGTAGAGACTACCCGGCCCAACGACAATCAACTCGGCCCGGAGCAGGGCCTTGATCACCGGAGGGAACGCGGACGCATCGTTCGGTTCAAGCCAGACCCTGCGCACGCGTCCCGCCATCTGAGGGATGCGACTCTCCCCCTCCACTCTTATTTCATTCAAGCTGTGTGGGACCTGCATATCCGCGACCAGTCGCACGTCATGCAGAGTAGATGGTAGGACACGTCCATGCACGGAAAGCACACGACCGGACTCCGCTACCGCTTCCTCCATACTTCCAGTAATATCGCTTAAGGCTGTGATGAAAAGGTTGCCAAAGGAATGACCATCCAGCCCTCCGACGCCGCTAAAGCGGTACTGGAATAACTGCGTGAGCATGGCTTCATCGTTGGAAAGCGCGGCGAGGCAATTTCGGATGTCACCTGGCGGGAGAATCCCAAGGCTCTCGCGCAATCTGCCGGAGGAGCCGCCATCGTCCGCCACCGTGACAACAGCGGTGATGTTGTGCGTGTGCTCCTTCAGCCCGCGCAGGAGAGAAGCCAGTCCGTGGCCGCCACCAATCGCCACCACACGCGGTCCCTTTTCCAATCGCTTATAGGATAGGATTTCATTCGCCATGCTGCTGCCGGGGCGCACGAATGGCCGCATCAAGGAGCGATTCAGTTCCAGAAAACCAAAGACGACCATCGCGATCCCCGCCCCACCGAAGATCAATGCCCGCAGGAGACGCGGCAGGAAACGCAGCGAGGCGTAATACAAAACCGTAAGCAGTATGCTATTCGTGGAGTCCGTACGATACAGATCAAGCAATAAGACGGCAAATCCCAGCCCGAGCAGGGTAATGCCAAGCAGAATCAGCGCCATCCAGCGTTTGAGGCCAAGTCCCGGTTTGAACCAGAGCAGGACGCGGCGAATTTCTCCCAAAATGCCTGAGGGTTTCTTCACGAAGAGGATAATAGCAGTGAACCGGGCAAGAGTCAACTTGCCGGCTCTGTTTCTGCCTCCACATCGAACAGCGATCCATTCCGAGTCCTTTATGGAGCTACTTCATCCACATTTCATGGGGAACTGCGGTACGCGGTTATAATTGTTAGCATGAGCCTCGTCGTCGCTGTAGATATTGGCGGGACACAAATCCGCGCCGCTGTATACGAACCCAATAACCCATCCCCTCTCAATCTCAAACGTGTTCGCTCATTTGCCTTGCAGCCGGGCGTATTTGACCGCCTGGTGAAGGCGATTGAGTCCGTCTGGCCGGCCGAACCGGTCGCGGCGATTGGTTTTTCCTCACCGGGTCCGCTCGACCCGTACAAGGGTATCATCCTTGCCACGCCGAACATCCCGGAGTGGACAAATTTTCCGGTCCGTGCCATGCTTAGCGAGCGCTTCGGCGTGCCTGTCCATATCGATAACGACGCCAATCTCGCCGGCCTGGCGGAATGGAAGTATGGCGCGGCCAGGGGGCATCATGATGTGCTGTACCTGACGATCAGCACTGGCGTGGGGGGTGGGGTCATTATTGATGATCGACTGCTGCAGGGCTATCATGGTCTTGCCGCGGAACTGGGACACATGACGATTGACCCGTCCGGTCCCTTGTGTGGATGCGGCCATCACGGACATGTCGAATCGTTTTGCTCTGGTCCATCTATTGCACGCCACGTCAATGAGCAGCTCGCGGCCGGGGCAGAGAGTACGCTGCACGCGGACCCGAACCTGTCCGGCCAGCAAGTGGCAGACGCCGCACTTCAAGGGGATGCACTCGCGCGCGCGGCCTTTGCGCAGGCAGGTGAATATCTGGGAATCGGTGTCGCCAATTATCTGGCCATCCTGGACCCGTCCATCATTGTGTTTGGGGGTGGAGTTTCGCAGGTTGGAGATCTGCTGTTCAAGCCATTTGAGGCAAGCTTGAAGAAACATATTCTGCACCCACGCTATCTGGAGGGTCTGGTCATTACGCGCGCCGCCCTACGCGATGACGCCGGTTTGCTTGGCGCACGGGCATTGGCAGAGCTGAAAACTGACAGCGTAAAAATCACCAGCTAAACGGAGGCAGGCAAAAGTCAGGAATGACGCGGAGTACTTCGCCCGCATCAATCACTACGCAATGTCATTCTGAGCGACTGTAGCGAGCGAAGAATCTCCAGTTACAAGAGAGTTGCTTCAGAATCTGAGATTCTTCGTCGCCGCAAAGCGGCTCCTCAGAATGACATATAGGAGAATGAAAGTATGGAACCGATGATTTTACCCGGGCCAAAAGCCCGCTCGCTGATCAAGAGAGACAGCGCTGTGATTTCCCCTTCGTACCCACGGGGGTATCCATTCGCAATGGATCATGGAAAAGGCAGCTATGTATGGGACGTGGACGGGAATAAGTTTTTGGATTTTATGGCGGGAATTGCCGTCACTTCAACTGGACATGCCCATCCCAAAGTCGTGAAGGCGATTCAGGAACAGGCCGAGAAATTTATTCATATCTCTTCTGATTTTTATCACGAGAAATGGATCGAGCTGGCAGAAAAGCTGGCAGACATCGCACCGTTCGAAGACTACGGCGTTTCGTTTATGACGAACTCCGGCACCGAAGCCGTTGAGACTGCGATCAAGCTGGCGCGTTATCACACCGGTCGAAGCAATTTCATCGGCTTCACCGGTGCCTTCCA
Source organism: Chloroflexota bacterium (assembly GCA_029782225.1). Taxonomy (GTDB): domain Bacteria; phylum Chloroflexota; class Anaerolineae; order Anaerolineales; family Villigracilaceae; genus JAKOVF01. The sequence continues at coordinate 12,050 of JAKOVF010000355.1, forward strand.
CGGACGCACGATGGGCGCAGTGACATTCACTGCCAGCAAGCCAAAATATCATAAAGGTTTTTATCCGTTGATGAATGGTGTTTTGCACGCGCCGTATCCGAACCCCTATCGCCCGATGCTCGAACATCGAGATGGCGAAGATGAGGGCCAGGCGGTGGTGCGTTATATCGAAGACCAGATCCTGGGGCATGTTCTTCCGCCGGAAGAAGTGGCAGGGATTCTGGTGGAGACCATTCAGGGCGAAGGCGGATACATCGTCCCGCCCGCGAGTTTCTATCCCGCGCTGCGTGAGCTGTGCACAAAATACGGCATTCTATTGATCTGCGATGAGGTCCAATCCGGCATGGGGCGGACCGGCAAGTGGTGGGCCATCGAGCACTTCAATGTGGAGCCGGATATTATCACGGTCGCCAAAGGCATTGCCTCCGGCATGCCGCTGGGCGCGTGCATTGCCCGCCGCGAGATCATGGATTGGGAAAAGGGTACGCATGGTAACACCTACGGCGGCAACCCGATCGCCTGTGCGGCCGCGCTGGCAACCATTGAACTAATCGAAGAAGAATACATGCAGAATGCAACGGAAGTGGGACAATACACCATCGACGCTCTGGAGGAAATCCAGGCGCGGCATCCATCCATTGGCGATGTGCGAGGCATCGGTCTGATGATCGGCGTGGAGTTCGTGACAAACCGCAACACCAAGGAACCCGCCGCCGACCTCACGGAAAGGGTCGTCAATTTGGCATTCGAGCGCGGACTGCTTACGCTTTCCTGTGGCAAGAGCGTGATCCGCATTGCCCCGCCGCTGAGCATCTCGAAGAGTGAAGTGGACGAGGGCCTGACCATCTTCGAGGAAGCATTGACGCTCGCTGAAAAGGAAACCGGGCTGTAGAAAGAACTGGCGAACCAAGAACTCGAGGCCGGATGATCAGCCTCGAGTTCTTGGTTGTAGGATACCAATGTCGCTCTAAAACCGGTATTTATGGAGTAACACTTTTTCTTTTTAGGCAATGAACCACTTGTTGCCAAGATGAAACGTCACCTAATAATATATTTCTGCAATATTTAAGTAAGTCTTCTTTATGTCCTTCTGCTATTTCTCTCAAATCCTCTTCTGCGTAATAATTTCGAGCCTTTCTAACAGGTCTCGCATAACTTGGGTCAAGGCATTTTGCAATCGCTGCAACTCCCAAGTGTCGATACGATAGGTCAGATGTTGCCTTTTTGCCCAATTTGCCTGATAGCCTTATCTCCAAGCTAAAGTAGTGTTCAAGGTACACTGACTCCAATAGAAAAATCAACTCAATATCGTCTTTTTGGGCAATGATTAGGCATTCTTTTTCCTCCCGAGCATTGAAACCATACTCTTGTAACAAGGAGCCAAACACTTCATTAACTATCGCGAAGAATCCATGTTCAGAAAGAGGAGGCATATTTTCTTCCTCAGCCTTGTTCTCACGTTGGAAATTGATTCTAGTAAGCAACGAACGTCCCGAAGGTTTAGAACCTTCGGGACGTCCATGTCCTTCCAAACTTTATTCTGAATCTATATCGATCAAGACGCTGCGCACTGCCACACGGCGTAAGTAAGCCTGTGTCTTGACATCGAACTGATCACACGTGATGAGCGTGAGCCAGGATTGTTCCTCATGGCGGAGCACGCTGATGTCATCTGGAGCAACAAGTGAAGTGGAGACCACCTTGTAGGTGTAGCGGTAGCCATTCAGGTGGACGAAGATGTAATCACCCGGGGTCAACTGTTTGATGCGTGCGAAGGGACCGGGGAAACCATCGGCAGTTACATCATGGCCGGTGATCACGCTGTTGCCGGGGAAGGTCGGATAGGCGGTCTTTTCCAGCCAGCCAGCTTCGTTCCAGAGCCAGTCTACATTCCAGGTTCCGCGCTGCATGGAGATGCCTACCACCGGAATATTCTGATTCAGCTTTGGAATATCCAGCGTCAGGCCGGTCGATGCATACGCCGGACGTAAACCTTCCAGAGTGGTGGTCACACCGGGGGCGAAACCAGTGACCGGGATCAGGAACCCGCCAAACGTGGCCTGTCTGTGTCCTTCATCCGGATTATTATCCGGCGGGGGAGTCTGGCCGCCCACTGGATTGAAAATAAACGGAGAAGATGATCCGTATATGTCAACCTGGCTCAAGGGATCGAAGTGCCGCTCCACCGCAAACTGATTGGGCGGGTTCGAGAAGGAGTTCGGAGGCGGGTTATCATCCGGCAGGCTGGTCCACGAGAGATTGGCAATATTGGTCACGCTACTATTGGCAGGCAGGGATCCATTACCCGATACACGGAATTTGATCAGGGCAGTTCCGCCGTTGAGCGCAAACACATCCCATGTCGCGCGGATGACAGGTTTGGCCGGGTTGCTGGTATCCGCCACACAGGTCGTCGGGTCCTGGGCGCCGGTCGTGCAGTCGATGGAGTTGGGTACGTAATCCAGTCCCGTGGGCAATGGATCTTCCAGTACCACATCGAACGCATCCAGATGGCTGTTGGCTGCGTGCGAGACGGTCAGCGTGATGGTTGCCTCTGTGCCGTTCGAGATGAAGGTATTATCCGCCGTTTTTTCCACGACCAGCTTCGGTTCGAGGATCCGGACAGTCGCCTGCGCGGGGCCGCGATTGCCCTGATCCGTGATGAATAGAGCGCTGTTGTTGCGGCTCACACCGTCCACGTTGGAAGCGATGTCAAGCACGATGGCGGTGTACATCAGTGTGAGCGGGACATCCTGCGCCCCATTGTTGGTGAGCGTCCCAAAGTCAAAGAAGACGCGGCGATCCACATCTGCGGGTGTGCCGCCGCCGGCATTGTCCGTGGTAGGGTTCTGACAGACCGATGCGAAACTTCCAGCACTGGCGGTCAGCCCTGCCCCATCGATCGAGTTACAGCTCACGAATGCCAGACCGGGATCGAGCGTATCCACTAGCCTCGCATTGGTATAAGTGCCCGGTGCGATCGGCACAACCACTTGATACGTGACTTGCTCTCCGAGCGTCACATCGGACCCGGTGGTGTGTACCGCACTGGTGCCGATCAGGCTTTTGGTGACGCCACCCGAGTTTTGACCCTGTACCTGAAGCGTATCGCAGGCGGCCTGATTATTCGTTGCATTTTGATCGTTCGTAAGCGACCCAAGCGGGATGCAGTTCTGGTAGTTGCCCGGCGTCGTGCCAGTCACGCTGACGACGATGGTGCAGGAGGCGTTCGCGCCAAGCGATCCGCCTGCCATCTGAATGGACTGGGTGCCGGGGACCGCGGTCACGGTCCCATTGCAGCTATTGGTTGGCGCGGGCGCGGGGCTGCTCGCGACCTCAAGGCCAGCGGGCAGCGTCCCGGGCAGTATATCGGCCAGGCCAAGCCCGGTCAGAGGAACGTTCCCTGTATTCTGGATCGTGATCGTCAAGACTGAATAGGCGCCAGCGGAGATCGGGTTGGGCGCAAAAGACTTGCTGATACTGGCTCCCGGCAAATTGGTGAGGGAGGCTTGAGCCGGGTCGAGGTTGGTTGCACCCTGTGTGGTGGTCACAGCACCGGCTGGGATGCGGTTCGTGCGATTGTCGTTGACCGTCATCGTGACGCTGAGCGTCAGCTCGCAGTTCGCTCCGGCCGCGAGGCTGCCGCCGCTAAATGAAAATGACGTGGCACCGGGGTTGCCGGTCAATGTGCCGCCGCAGGTACCTGTATTGAGATTCGCTGGATTGGCAATGATCATGCCGCTGCCAAGCAGGATCATGTTATCAGTGAAAGCAATACCACTCAAAGCCGCGTTATTCGGGTTATCCAGGCGAACCGTCAGCGTTGACGAAGCGCCACCGAAGACATAGACTGGATTAAAAGCTTTAACAACGCCAATGCTCAGGGTAGTGATCGTCAGATCTGCACTGGCCGGCGCGCCCGGGTTGATCGTTGTGGTGGTTCCCTGGATCGTGCCGCTGACATTCGCCATGGGGATGGTGTTGGTGCGCGTGGCCGATGCTCCAACGCCCTGGACATCCACCGTGATCGTACAGATGCCCGGCACGCCTCCCACCTGAGCCGGAATGGTCCCGCCCGTCAGGGAGATGGTCTGTGTCCCGGCGACTGCTGTGACCGCGCCGCTGCCGCAGTTGGTGCTGGCGTTGGGCGTGGGCGCGATGATCACGCCATTGGTCGTTGTGCCCGGCAACGTATCCGTGGCTGAAACGTTGATCAGCGGCGCAGCATTCGTATTTTGCAGGGTGATCGTCAATGTGGAAATGCCATTGGGGCTGACTGCAGCCGGAGCGAATGCCTTGGTCACTGAAAGGTCACTTGTCCCTGTCACCGTAAGGGTCGCTGTGCGATCCCCGGGCAGAGTACGGTTCTCGTTGTTGGTAATGTCGGCCGGATGAATGGTGTTGACATATACTCCCGGCACGCTGCTGGTCACCCAGACATTGATCTGACAGGTGGTACCGGCGGGTATCGTGCCATTCGTTAGCGAAACGGATGTTGCTCCGGTGACAGCCGTGAGTATGGCTCCAGCACCGCAGCCATTGGTGGAGGCGGGAGTCGAATTGCTGATGGTCACATTCGGCGGGAGGTTATCCACAACGGAGAAGCCGGTCAGCGCCGAATCAGCCGGGGCATTGATGTTGATCCTCAACCTGGAATTGCCGCCGGCCGGGATGGTAGGCGGATTGAAACTCTTGTTGCCGTTCAGTCCAGCTCCGGCCGCGTAGATTTGAACCGGCGCAGTAGCTGGAGCAATATTGGTCGCGCCCTGATTGGTTGTCAAAGCGCCGGCCGGAATTGTGTTCGTCCAGGACTGACCGGTTGCATTCGCCGGTGCAGTGACCTGCACTGTGATGGTACAGGTTCCGGGAGGGGTCGGCGGCGTAGCGCTGGGAGGGATCGTGCCGCCGGTCAGGCTGACGGTGCGCGGCAGGGTCGCTGTCGCGGTGCCGCCACAGGTCGTCGTAGCGGAATTTGGCACAACGGTCAGGACTGTACCGGGAAGGGTATCCGAAACATTCACGCCGGTGTAAGCCGCTCCAGTTGGGTTCTGCAAAGTGATGGTCAGGGTGCTGGTCCCGCCCGCCTGGAATGACGGAGGCTGAAACGCCTTGGTCAGGCCAATATTCTGAACGTTCAAACGCGAACTGGCGGGGGAGCCATTCGTCAGGCCCTGTTGATCCTGGACTGCGCCCGCGGGAATGGTATTGTTGTAGGAACCAGCGGTATTCGAAGTAACGTTGACGCGGATCGTGCAGTTCGTACCGGGAGCGATCGTGGCGTTGGTCAGCGTGACAGAAGTTCCACCGCTGGTTGCATTTAGCGTGGCCGCTCCGCAGCCTGTGAGGGTCGGCGAAACGGGATTCGCAAGGGTAACGCCCGCAGGAAGATTATCTGTCAGGCTGGTCTGAGTGAGCGAGTTGTTGAGGTCCGTGTTTCGGATCACGATTGCGAGCTGGCTGGTCTCCCCCGCGAATATGGTACTGGGCGTAAAGCTCTTGCTCACGGTGGGACCGGTGACCGCGCTGACACGCAAGGTTGCGCTCGCAGGGGTTGGGTTCGTGATGCTCCCGCCATCTGCCGTGAGTGCACCTGCGGGAATCGTGTTGATCAGATTGCCAGGTGTAGAGGAGGTCACATGGATTGTGACAGAACATGACCCCGGAGTTGCGCCGGACTGTGCAGGGACAGTGCCTCCGCTCAGAGCCAGGGTTGTCGTCCCGGGCACCGCAGTAACCGCACCACCACAACCATTTGTGACCGCGGCCGGGTTTGCAATGGTGATCCCGGGTTGAACACCAGCCAGGTTATCGGTCCACGCAGCGTTGATCAATACAAAAGAATTCGGGTTGAAAATGGTGACCGTCAGCGTGGAAATCCCCCCCTGGCTTATAGAAATTGGATCGAAGCTTTTGTTGAGCGCAGCCTGCAATGAGATCTGGGCGTAGGCTGTCGGCAATGGAATTCCCACCATCAAGCTCAGCACCATCACGATGAAAAGGAAGTACCTGCTGGCTTTGTGCATAGTGTTATCCTCTGAGGGAATATGTGCAAACACATGCTCTCTCTGTTAAATTGATCTGCCCGATGCAAAACTGCAACTGGGCCGCATTTCCATTGTCCGGGCTAAGCCAATTTCTAAAGTTTATCTTCTCGGCGTTTGTCAAGACTGCTACATTTCATTTCTGTAAGGATTATAGTGTTTCGGACTTGCTTTGTCAACATCCAAATTAACAAATTATCCTTAACACCCGGAAACAAAAAGGCACGGAGGACGTTTCCTTCGTGCCTTTCAGGGGATGCCGAAAAACTATTCGTCCACGATCTTGACCAGCACTGCGCCCACTGCAACGCGTTGAGCATACGTCTTCGTGTTCTTATCATAATCTTTGCAAGTGATCAGGGTCAGCCACGGATATTCCTCATGGCGGAAAACCTTCCTGTCATCGGGCCAGACGAGGCGTACCTCGCGCACTTCATAGATATATTTCTGGCTACCCAGATGCACAATGATCTGGTGACCCCAATACAGCTTATTGAGATTGACAAATGGCCCGGGCTGACCATTTGCATCATACACATGCCCGGTGATGACGGAGTTCCCGGCGTGAGTGGGATAAGCGCTTCCCTCTAACCATCCGGCCTGCTGCCCCAGCCACGTCAGATTCCACCCGTCAGCAGAATCCAGCGGCACACCGACGACAGGCAGCTTCAGATTGAGCTGGGGGATCTCGATCCAGAAATCGCCAAGGTCAGCATAGCGATACCAATCCGGTTGAGACGGCAGATCCGTGAGCTCTCCGGGTGCAAAGCCGGTTTCAGGCAGGTCAGGCAATGTGATCGTGACTGAATCACTGGCATCATAATTATTGAGCGCGGTTGCATCCATCGGATCATAGCGGCGTTCGGCCGAGTTTGGATTATATGGAGATTGAACGACTGGAAAGCCACCCACCGGATCGATTGGCAGACTGGTCCAATAGACATTGGTCTCGTTTACAACCGGCGCGGGTCCAACGAACGTGGGCTGGAACGTGATCGTGGCAGTTTGTCCGAGTTGGAACTCATCCCACACAAAGGTAAGCGTAAATGTTGCCGGGTCGTAGATGCTTGAGGTTGGCGCAAGGCCACTGAAGCTCAACGTGCCAGGGATGAATGTGAGGCCGGTGGGCAGCACATCAGTGACAGCCACATCATAAGCGTGAGCAGAACTGGCGGCCGTATGCGCCACCTCAAGTGTGAAGGTAATCGGCGCTCCGTAGGGAGCCTGCAATATGTCCGCGTTCTTATCAATGAACAACTCAGGCTCGACGACCTTGACAGTCGGTGAGGTTGCGTGCAGGCTGCCGCCATTCCATGTCCAGAGCGCATTGTTCACGAGTGTGTTGCCATTCTGGTTCGCACTGATATTGAGCACGACGACTGAGTAGCGAATAGTCAACGTCACGGGGACGGCTGTGCTGTTCGTCAGCGTACCCGGGTCAAAGGTCACGCGTGAACCGCTGTTCTCGATCAGGGGATTGCTCACGCCCGCAGTGATCCCGTCAACACAGTTTATGCAGACTCCGGTCACCGGGTCAAAGGCCATGATCGAACTGTAGAGACCAGTATCCGCCGCGCCGGCTGCATCAGAATCCGTATCAGAAGCCTTAACGGAAAGCAGGTCTACGAAGGCCAATCCGGTTTGGGGCGTATCCACCACCTGAGCGTTGACCATCGAGCCGGGAGGTACGTTCAGGGCCAATTCATAAGTGAGGATTTCGCCGATAGTCCCTGCAGGATCGGTTGTCCCGGGATGATTTGAATCTACGAGAGTCTTGGTAAAGTCGGAATTGCTCGCGATTGAATCCGAATCATCATCTGCAGCAGACGCGTTCGTGTTGCTGTCTCCAACGCTGACGCTATTGGTAATGACAGCGCTTGCGGGTGAATCCGCGACTTTCACAGTGACGCTGATCGTCATGCTTGAACCCGCCGTGAGGGAGAGACCTGACCATGTGAGCACCTGCCCGGAAATATTGCTGGGAGCAGGTAATGCACTTTGATAGGTAAGGTCAGTTGGCAGAGTATCGGTGACTGTGATGTTGGTCAAATCCACGCTGCCGTTATTCGTCACCATGATTTGATAGGTAACCATGCTGCCAGCGCTGACGATGAGCAGGCCATCGTCCTTGCTCACCTGGAGTGACGCTGGTTCATCCGAGTCGGTGGCTGTGTTATTGGTGGCGTCGGTCTCGGCTACGCCGCCCGGAGCGGTGACCATAGCGGAATTATCGAGCGTGCCGCTTGCGTCTCCGGCAACATTGGCGGTGACGGTATAGGTAATACTTGAAAGCTGCGGCAAGTCGACCGTGTCGCTGAAGTCAGTGGTAAGGCCGGAAGCGCCATCACAGCCCGTTGCGCCGCCGGTGGCGTCAGAACAGACCCACGTCCAGGAAGAGATCTGCGCCGGAAGAGTATCAGAAACGGTCGCGCCATTTGCATCACTTGGGCCATGGTTGGTCACTGTGATGGTGTAGGTCAGCGTGCGGCCCGGAACGTAAAAGGTTGTCGAGTCTGTTTTCGTGATGGCGAGGTCAGCCTGGAGAGAAGAATAGACACCGAAATCAATCCGCGGCTCAGAGGTCAGGCCGAGAGCGTTGTTCACCGATGCTTCCGCGGCCGGTGTGAGCGCAAAAGTGCTCGACTGGATGTAGCCGCCCAATCCCAGCGTTCCGTTGGCGATCGTGCCGTTGTCATCCGAGTCAGTTGTATTGGTCTCGGCGCTTGGCGCAGGTTCGTAAGGCAAGCCAACGCCGCCTGTGCTCGAAACGTAATCGCGCAGCGTGCCGCCGGGGTTGAACTCAGCCGCCGGAATACGCAGAACATAATTACCTTGCGGCAAACCAGTGAAGCCATACGTGCCGGTTCCGTCGGTCGTATCGGTCGCGAGCAACGTACTCAGGTCAGATGACCAAAGCTGTACATCCGCATTGGGCATCGCCATATCACCGCCATCTGCCGTGCCAGTGTTGTTGACATCATTCCAGACGAAGTCACCCAATGTGATCGTGTAGAAACCGAAATCTACCGTCATATTGGCCTGCGCATCCGGCTGACCCTGGCCTGCTCCACCTTCGAGGTCAATCTCCCCCACGGGTTCGACTCCACCCGGCCCGAGGGTGATGGTGAACGCAGTGACGCCGCCGCTGAATGTCCCGGAGTTTTGGAGTGTGCCATTGTCATCCGCATCGCTTGCATTCGCGTCTGCATCCGGCGCGGCCGCTTCCGTGAGTGAACCATTGCTACTGCGCGTCGTTCCAGATGACCAATAGCCTTCGAGCAGTCCGCCACCAAAGTTGGAAGCGGGAATCACGACCACATAATCACCGACATCGAGATTGTTGAAGAGATAATATCCGCCACCAGAAGTTATGTCAGTGGCAAGGATGGTGGCCAGATCGCTGGCAGAGTATAGATTGACGGTCACACCGTCAACGCCCACTTCGCCGGGGCTGATCTGGCTGTCGTTGTTCGTATCGAACCAGACGCGGTTGCCAAGAGCATAGGCCAACGAGAAGCCAAAATCCATGGTTGGATTGGTTGTGGTGCCGGTGGCATTGCTGATCGTATTCTTGCTCTGCGCGCCGACCGTTCCTGGCGTAAGAGAGATCGCGGCTGAGGAAACAATACCGTTCGCCATGCCATCGCCGTTGTCGTTGTTATCTGTGTTCGTGTTAGGGTTGTCGTTGTCAGCCTGATCGAACGAGTCAATCGTGCTGGCCGTCCCTGCCGGCGCCGTGGTGCGGAGGATGTAATCACCCTGCGGCAAACCGGTGAAAGAGTAAAGTCCGCCCGCGTCTGTTGGGGTGGAGGCAATGAGTGCTGACCCATCCGCTGAATAGAGCTCAAGATTTATATTGGAGAGAAGAGTGTCGCCAGCATCGTACGTGCCGTTCTTGTTCAGATCGCCAAATACAAGGTTGCCAACTGCCACGCGATAAAAACCAAAATCAACGGTCATGTTGGCGCGGCCATCGGGCTGCGTCCCCTGGCCCAACCCGGACTCAAGGTCGGACTCGCTCGCAGGCTCGGTCAGGCCGATAGGTCCAAGAGTGACTGCACTGGAAATGACCGCATTGCTGAATCCGCCGGATATCTGTCGCGCGCCGTTGTCATCCGAATCCACATCGATATTTGCATCTGCTGCAGTTGTCTCAGTGATCGTCCCATCCAGCGCGCGCATCGTGGCCGAAGACCAGTAGCCGGTCAACACGCCGGCGCCAGAGAAGTTCGAGGCCGGGAGGACAACCACATAATCACCGGGGAAGAGATTATCGAAAAGGTAGTAGCCGCTGCCCGCAGTGGTATCAGTGGCAAGAGCCGCGCCCGCTGGATTGCCAGCACCATCGGCAGCATAGAGTTCGACGGTTACGCCATCCACGCCGACTTCGTTCGCAAAGTCGATCTGACTGTTGTTATTCGTATCGAACCAGACGCGGTTGCCCAGGGCATAAGCATAGGCAAAGCCAAAATCCAGCGTGGGATTTGTGGTTGTGCCACTTGCATTGTCAACGGTGTTATTTCCCAGCGCGCCCATTGTACCGGGCGTTAGCGTGAGCACAGACGAAGAGACTATGTTGCCCACCGTGCCGAGACCATTGTCATTATCATTCGCATTCGTAGCTGTGGGGTTGGCCGAGTCTGCCGCGTTGAATACATCCGTGGTACTGACTGTGTCCGCCGGCCCAACCACGCGGACAATGTAGTCGCCTTGAGGCAAACCGGAGAAGCCATAGATGCCGCTGGCGTTCGTTGTCACGCCGCCAGCCGCGTCATCGCTCGTGCCCAATGCACCATCCGGCCCCACCGGAATTTCGGTGGTCCCGTTTGACGCGTACAGACGAACCGTTGCATTCTGGACCGGAACTTCGCCGCTGAACTGACCATCCGCCGTGATGCTTTCCAGCCAGACCAAATTGCCAATGCCTGTGCGGTAGAAGCCGAAGTCAACGGTCATGTTGGCGCGGCCGTCAGGCTGTGAACCCTGCCCGACTCCAGATTCAAGATCCGTTTCGCCGGTTGGCTCGGTGAGGCCGGCCGGGCCAAGTGTCACGGCTTGAGAGGCCACAGTTCCAGTCAAAACGCCCGTGGACTGGAGTTCACCGTTGTCATCCGAATCGGTTGGGGTTATATCGGCATCCGGGGCGGCAGCTTCGGAGATCACACCTGCGCCGCTGAGAGTTGTGCCGGACGACCAGTACGTATCCAGGACCGCGCCGTTCGCGAAGTTGGAGGCAGCGAGGGCGACCACGTAGTCGCCGGGCACCAGATAATCGAACAGATAATACCCACCGCCAGAAGTGGTATCGGTCTTGAGGGCGGTCGTCAGGTCACTGGCAGAATAGAGATTCACGACCACGTTATCCACACCGACTTCGCCCGCGTCGATCAGGCTGTTGTTATTGGTATCAAACCAGACGCGGTTGCCAAGGGAATAATAGTTCTCGAGGCTGCCAGTGAAGCTCGCACTATCGAAGTAATCGTTCACACCGCCAGACCCATCGCGCTCGCCGATACTGTTGCCGGGATTAGTATTGCCTGGCAGTGAACTCCAATTCATGTTGACTGTATTGATGGCTGTTTCATTGCCCAGCAAAGGAGTTGGCGGGCCGGGAGGTGAATTCACCGTCACCTGATAGGAGAGCGACGCGGCGCTGCCCAGCGGGAAAGAAGCGCAGGTCCAGGTCAGTGTGGGAGCAGCGGATGCATTTCCAGTGCATCCTCCCGGAGCAGTGAGCGAACCGGGCACATAAGTCAGGCCGGTAGGAATCACATCTGTCACCCGCACGTCAAATGCATCGGCAAGGCTGGATGCATCATGCGTCACATTCAAGGTGTAGGTCACAATCTGACCATAGAGCCAGGTCGAATCATTCGCGGTCTTGGCGATGTTGAGGACTGGTTCCACGATGCGTGTGCGCACCGAGTTGGATGTGGCTACCGTCGAGCCGCCGACGAGCAGCACGAAACTGTTGTTGTCGATGTCGGCGTTGTTATTATTCGCGTCGTTGTTCACGCGCACATTGAAATCGATCACCACAAATTCCGCGTCAGCGTCCGTATCGTTGTTGACAAGGTTGCCCGGCGTCACGAGGCTAGCAACTGTAAAGGTCACATCCTGCCCAGCCACGGCAATGCGACCTCCCGGAAGGACAAAGGTGGGAGGCAGGACATCATTGTCCGCACCGGCGAGGTCGGCCTCGGTGGACATGGCATTATTGGCAATGAACGAGATGCGGACATCACCATCGTTGAGGAACGTCAATCCGCTCGGCAATGTATCTCGCAATTGCAGATCGGAGATGGTCCCCTCGGGAAGCGTAACCGACAGACGATAGCGGACCAGCTCACCGATGGCCAGCGCCCGTTCGTTTCCAACTGACCCGTTTCCTGCTTCCGATGTGTGGGCAGCCGAGGTGCTGACAATCGATTTGACCGGCGCGATCGCGGAGACCGTGACCGTCGCGGAGTCGCTGCCATTGTGGTCATTCGGAGGATTGACTCCGGTCCCATTGCGTTCGCCTGTGCCAGTACCGCTGGCGCCCGGGGTGCTGGAGCCTGTGGGGTTGCTGGCCGTGCCATTCCCGCCCGGCAGGCTCGTATAAGTTATTCGAGCAGTATTGTTGAGTAACTGGCCTGATGTTATCGAGATGTTGAGCGTGGCTGTGTAAGTAAGAGTCACCTGGCACCCAGGCCGAGCCCGATTCACGGTGAAATCAATGGAGTTGCCAGCCGAAGCATCTGTCACAGTCACTGTCGCGGACTGGCAGGCCGCGTTGTAACTCGGGGTCACGGCGCTGATACGCGTCACATCCGCGGGTAGAGCATCCGTAATGCGCACCTCAAAAGCATCAGAGTTGTTTACGCCCCCTGCATTCGTGTATGTGACCGTGTAAGTGACCGTATCACCGGCATCGCCTGTAGTAGGTGTAACAGTCTTATTGTTCGTTACAGCATTGAACGGGATGGACGGTTCGGCAATGGTGACGCGCGCACTGCCGGATTGAACACCATTGGGCGTGCCGTTGATCGTCACCCCGAAGTTGTTATCGCGTGTCTCACTGCCGTCATTGCTGGCCGCGCCCCCGTTATTATCCACTAGCGCGTTGAACTCGATCACAACGAATTCTGCATCCGCATCGCTATCGGCGTTGGTCAGCGTACCGAGTTTGAATTGAGGATCTGTCCCGCTGTTATAGATGTCGGGGTCAAGGCTTGTGCTGTTGGAACTACCCACATTGCTGTCACTGAGCAGGCAGGACAATGGGCCGGCCGGGGTGGAACCGTTGGCCGTATTCCCGGTGGCATTGCATCCTGCCGGCGGAAGCCCTCCTGGGATTCCCTGAACAGGCAGGGCGCCAAAATTGGCCGAAGAGATTCCCGGACCATTCGAAACGAATCCCACTCGGGCCGTACCATCATCCAGATAGGTCAGGCCGCCGGGCAGAACGTCAGACATCTGGAAGTTGGTGAATGTGCCCTCGGGAACCTGTACAATCAAACGGTAACGCACGATCTCACCAATTGCCACACGCGGCGGATTGGATGTGCCGGTGTAAGGCAGCATGGCATCGCTGGTATGACTCTCTGAAGTGGCAATGATGTATTTCGTATTGACGATACTATTGGCCGTGAAGCGCGCCGAAGTCGCAGGGTTGGATTTTGTGTAATCGTTAACGCCGCCGGTACCGGTACGCTCGTCCGAATCAGTCGTGTTATACGTGGAGCGGTCGACCACGTTTCCATCCAGGCTTGTCCATTGGACGGTAGCAACGTTGTCAATCGTCTGACCGCCGGTCACAGTGCCTGCAATTGTGCCGGTGATTTGAATGGCTATGGTACGCGTCGCATCCACGGGCATATCGAAGGGTGTCGCAGTGCTCAGGACATTGCCGGTGAAGTTGAAATTCGCTGCCGTCACCTGCGAAGCGGTATCCGTCACAAGGGAGATCGTTGGCGAGAGGATCAGCGCGGGGATGGTGTCGCTGACCGTAACCTCATAGGCATCGGTGCCCGTTGCCCCGGTGAGTGCGATGGTGTATGTCACCACATCGTTAGCATCTCCAGTTGCCGGGGCAATAGTTTTGTTGATATTAACGTTCGGCTCAATTACCGTGACATTCGCGGCCGAAACAGCCGGCAAATTATCCGTTGTGCCGGGATTGCTGTCGTCCCAGGACATGACGGCGGAGTTCTTCAGCGTTGTCCCGGCCTGATTACCTGCCACGTTCAGAGTCACCGCGCGATAGACGATGGTGAGAGTCTCGTCGGCGTTGTTATCTGTGTTGGTATCGGTAACCGTCCCAAGGTCAAAGTTGATGCGGTTGCCGTTGTTTTCAATGAACGGATTGCTGGTCCCCGAAGTTGTGCCGGCCGTACAGTTCGTGCAGAGGCCGGCCCCGTCAAATGTCATTTTGTCGCTGTAGATGCCGTTGTCGCCGTTCCCCGCGCCGTCAGTGTCCGGATTGGACACAGTGATTGATACCACATCCACAAAGGCCAGCCCGGCACCGAGGGTATCCACAATTTTTCCAAGAGGCAGGACGCCCTCATGGAAAATTGCGGTGACAGTGTAGGTTGCCAGTTCACCGATGACCGCCTGCGTGTTATTGTTGGTCGCGTTGTTGACCTCTGTACCGGTCAGAGTTTTGGAAATCGCCGGCTGGCCGATCATGACCAGGCTGGTGTCAGTGAACGGTTCATCCACGAAATTGGAGCCGCCTTCATTGGATGAATAGCCGAGCAATTTGGAGGTATTGAGGATCGCTTCGCCGGGCGTATTGATGTTATCCACCATCAAGTCATACGTAAAGACAAGGACGTTTTTGCCGCTCGTCGCGTCGTGTACTTGACATGCACCTTTCCCGGCGTCCGGGCCATCCACAACACGAATCCCATAACCGGCGTCAAAGATGCGGAAGGCGTTGGTCGCATCGCCGGGCGCGGCCGTGTCGGTTGGATCGTATTTGCCGTTCGCGCCAAAATCCACCACTTCAAATGAAAGAGGGGTGCCCTCGCCGCGATACACTTGCAGGTTGAGTGCCGGGCCGCCGGTGGGGATGAACATGCCCGGCGGCAGACTATCATTGATGACTACATCGAACGCCCCGTTCTGGCTGTGACCCTGGTTTTCGACCAGGATCGCATACTTGACGAGATCGCCGCCATCCACGCCGGTCAAGCTGCCGTTGAACTGGTTAAAAGCAAGCTCCGGGTCGCCGGGATTCGAGCTAAGAGCATCGGTACTGATCACGCCGCTGAACGGCGCGCCGCCTAATCCTGGTTGGCTGAACTGGGAATAGATGGGTTGATTCGGCGCAAACGTGAGGTCACTTGCTGGCAGATGATCGGTCGAGACGGCAGTCTTGGCCGTACGCAGGCTCGGCTCACCGATCTGGATCTTGACGATGCCGTTGAGTTCCTGATCCCCGGCGTTGGTTGTGCCTTCGAGTGCATTGGCCTGGTTGGTCAGAAACAATCCATCGGCAAAGGGATCGGCTTCCAGCGTGACCGTAAAGAGCAGGTCAATGACCGATGAGCGGTTCAACTGGCTGTCGTAACTCGGGTAAGTGATCGTGACGGAGTTCGCGCCGCCGTTTACGCTAAACGTTGAGACCACCACCGGGTTCGGCTCATTCACCGGAGGATCATTGAGCGAGTGATACGTATCCGCCGGGCCGAGGCAGATCTGACCGGCTGCGGGGAATCCGCAAGGACTGTTCGTCAGCGTGGTCAACTCGGTCGCGCTGAAGACCGGCAGCGGCAGGAAATCTGTCAGTACGGTCGTCTCAAAGTCGCTGGCCGGCTGGGTATATTGCAGACGGTAGGTTACCAGATCACCGGGGCTTAAGTAGGTCGGGATGGTGGTGCTGCCATTCACCGCATATAAAGTCTTTTGCAGAGTACCAAAGGCAATGGATAAACTGGCAGAACTATTGTCGGAAGGGCTATTGCCTGTGCCGGGGAAGGACCCGCCAATCGGTGCGGTGGAAATATTCAGCACTTCACCGGCGACAATCACATTATTTCGGAGAATATCTCCATGATCAACAGAAGAGTCGCCGGATGGATAATCATCCGTAAAATTCTGTTGGATCACAGTGCGGAATGTAATCGTTCCCTGCGTGGGTCCATCGTTATAGCTACCCGCGCCAGAACAAAGTGGGGGATTGTTGGCCTGCGCCGGATTCACACATCCGCCGAGCAACTGTCCATTTGAAAAGCGATCTGCAAGTTCATCCGAGAGATTGAAGGTGATCGTTGTCCTGCCGTCATTGGCTGTGGGGTCACTCGAATCACATTCGGTGCCCGGTCCGCTCGTGTAATTACAGGATACGTCTACATTCCCCGTTCCCATGCCGGCCGTGGTCAGTGAATTTGCATTCGGATTGCCATTCAAAGACAGCGTAGGTGTGAACGTTGATTGGAAGTGCTGACCATCAGAAATGATGTCGGTGAAATCGATGTTTTGAAGACCAAAGAAATCCGACACCTGAAAGTTAAGCGTGTACTCCAGCACATCACCAGGACTGTTCGTGGAATCGGTGATGTTCCTTACACTCTTTTGAACCACAACAGATTGGTCCTGCACGGAGACGCACGGCACGCCGCAGGTCGCAGTCACAGGTGGAGGCGCGGCCTGATCGCGTACATCGATGGGCATCCATGTCCCGTTGGCATTCGCGGTGTTGGATGAAACCGTCGGTGAGCCATCGGCAGGCGGAAGCACCGGGACGCCGGCGACAGCCCGGTCCACAAAGTAAGTAAAGACGAGGCGTGCATCATTTGCGCCCGCTCCTCCTGTGACGCTGGGAATGCTCACGCTGAGTGTGCCACCGGGTGCGCTGGTGCTGGGTAGTGCTCGCAGAAGAGGATCATCCGTCGGCGTGACCGAGTCGATGCTGACGAATTGAATGTTACCCGGCAGATTATCCTGGATCAACAGATTCGTGACCGTCTGGCCATCCGCAATATCCACCGTAATTTCAAACTGACGAGGGAAGTTTGGACCGGTAGCGGTTTCACCCTCGGGGCCAATATAATTCTTGGCAAGCGTCATCAAACTGGGTGTGACGTTCGTGGGCAGCCAGGTCGTTGTGTCATAGATGCCGCCCGGAACGACTGGAATCGTCGCGTCGAAAGGAGGGCAACAGAAGTCATTGGTCGGCGTGGCGCCAAACTGAAATCCGGCCTGCGCCCGTATGCCAAGCGGCGTGCCGAGGTCAGCCAGGTTGCTCAACTGAGCATTGATCGTCAGGACCACCGGCGGCTGAGTCGGAACGAAAGAGCCAAAGGGGAGAACAATCACCACTAGTTGGTCGCCGGCATCCCCGCAGATTTGATAGGGGAGCGGCAGTTCAGGACGGCCTGGCTGTCCGCCCGGCTGAACGGCCAACGGATGGTTCACACAACCTGTCCCTGCGCCGGCATCTGGAAACGTGAATATATGGATTTGATCTGCAGAGATGGCCGAGCCAAGATAGGAGGCGCTCAGGAAAGTAATGCCATCATCAATTTCCGCCCCGAAACCATCTGCGCCGGTAGCTGGCAGGACCAAATCAATGAATGGTCCATATCCGACATCCACTGTATCCGTGTTATCGAAAGTAACCGTAAAGCTGAATGCCTGTCCGATCTGGATGCTGGCAGGTACACTCAAACTGACAGAGGGAGCCGGGACGTAAAGAGGTGACGAAAGAGGCGCGCGCTGCACCTCAGTTAAAGCGTCGGAACCCTCCGTTCTGGCTTCGACAATATTGGATGATTGGAATCCGAGAGCCGCTGAAAAAAGTATGATGGCAACAAAAATATTGACAGGGAGTCTTTTTGCATCCCTCTGGATTCCTAAGCGGCGTTCGATCATCTTGCCCTCCCGGCGGCGATGAATGCTGAATTAAAAGAATCAAGCGGCCGGTTTCGCTATTTGCTCACCCATGTCCTCTGCTTCAAAAGACGAAGCAACAGCGACCAATCAAAGACATGGGGTCATCGCATCCGCTAATCACCCAAAAGTACTGGAATATGTGGATTTTATTATGATGGGAGGTTTTTAAGGTCTACAGAATTGTCAGGCAATAGCCCCACTATATACTGCACATCCATCATTCAGCCTGTGTATGTTGCGTGGCTGAATGATGGATGTATGGAACTTCACACGGGCCGGACTTCAAACCGATGAAAGCATAATAAAGCCACCCGGAGAAGGCTCGGTCGGAACTTCGGTTGGAGCTTCCGTTGCAGGAGGCTCAGTGGGAGGAGGCTCGGTTGGAGGAGGTTCAGTTGGAGGCACGGCGGTCGGAGGAACAGCCGTAGGGATATCCGTAGGTCGGGGAGTTGGCGCAGGCGTCCGAGTGGGGCGTGGCGTAGGCGGCACGGGAGTGCTGGTGGGCGGAACAGGCGTCTGGGTCGGAGCTGGCCGCGCAGTCTCGGTTGGAGGAACGGGAGTTGCGGTTAGCGCGGCTCCGGTCGTCGGAGCTATGCTGGGAATGAGAGTCGGCGTTGCGGCGTATTGACCTTGTTCATCATGTGTTGGGCTCAGGAACACGCTCCTTGTGCTGGAGGGAATCGCAAGGGGGGTGGATGCAGACGCTTTCGTGGGGGTTGCCGTGTAGTCTGCTGTGGAGACGATAATAAAATCCAGGTTCGCTTCGGGGACGAGCGTCTCGGTGGGCTGGAATCCAGCAGCCTCCAGAACATAATCAACCAACCCTGCCGGGTGCCTGACGCCCAGCAGGAGAATCTCATGCAAATCCGCAGAGGAAAAAAACATGATCGGACAGAAGACAGCAACAAACAGCGCCAACATCATGAAGAAAACCTGACGGTCCCGCCTGCTCATCCCACTACCTTCCTCTCCATATCCTTATTCATGCCCGCAGTTCCCCACCGCAGCGCACCATCCTCACTCCACTATCTTTCAGTTACATTATCGCACAAATCGCCGTTAAGTTCCAGATGTATTTGCAGCGGGCTTCGCGGCGCTGGTCAAAGCGTTCAACCAGGGTGGGAATGAATTCCGATGGCTTCATAATAAGTTCATGTTTGTAGCGTTTAATATGAGTAAGCACCAGCACCCAGGAAAACGACAAATCCCGCAAACAAGCCTGAGCTGGCAGACATCTTTACAGGTAAAAATAATGATAAATTCGGCAATTCTGCTGGTATGTCCTCACTGCGGTATTGAACTAAGAAAAGAAAACAAGAATCTGCGTTGTCCATCCTGCACCGATAAGTGGGTGATCGAGAAGAACGTACCCTGGTTTTCCAAGTCATCTCCTTACTGGGGCGAGATCGATCAGGCTTCCATGCAAAGGGTGAACTGCCTGGCCCGAGAGGAGGGCTGGGAAGCTGCTCTACACGAAGTCGCGCCACAACTGCGGAACTACGCCACAAGTCCCGCCCGTACCAATTGGACCGGCCTGCTTCCGATTCAATCTGACTGGACCGCGGTGGATATTGGCGCAGGCTGGGGTGGTAATGCCTTTCCACTCAGCCAACGCCTTAAACAGGTGGTCGCGCTGGAATCCGTCTTTGAAAGGGCAGAGTTTATGGAGATCCGGCGACAGCAGAATGCAACCCAAAATATGCAGGTGGTTGCGGCCAGTGTCCATGCCATGCCTCTGCCCAGGGAGCGGTTCAACCTGGTTGTCATGAACGGGGTTCTGGAGTGGGTGGCTCTATCGGCGGAAGGTGACCCGGAACACATCCAGGAAGAGGTCCTCAAACGAGTTCACGATCTCCTCGCTGTGGATGGCTGGCTCTACCTTGGGATTGAAAACCGCTTCAGCTATGAGGCTTTTCTGGGTCAGAGGGATGACAGCGGCAGGCGCTTTGCCAGTCTCATGCCCCGGAAAGTAGCCGATCTTTACATGCACCTGACATCGGCCACACACAACCGAACCCATGATGCCATGACCGCCTATAGGACCTACACATATTCCTATTGGGGTTATAAGCGCTTGTTGGAACGCTGCGGCTTCCGGGATTTTCAAGCCTGGGGCACCTATTCTTATAACAGGCCGAACCTCTTATATAACTTGAAGGATACTCACGAGTTCAAGCAATACTTGCAGACTCGATCACCACATTCAGCGGGGAAGAAACTGGCACGTGCTCTTGCTATGAAGAATGTTTCCCCCACTGCTCTCAGACTGTTCTCCCCGATGTTCTGCATCATCGCTCGAAAATAACAAACAGCCCTTCTGCAGGAGGGCTGTTTTCTTGCTGGAGCGTTTTCAGATGTCCGCTCTCGCAAATGATGTGCCCTGAGCATTTTACGAGAGGATTTCGCTGGCGTTCGTTCATCGGCTGCATTTGACTCGTGCAAGAGCTTTGCTTTACGCGGTAGAGAGGTGACGTCGGTTCATTCCAACGCAGTCAGGCAAAACTCTTACAATATGCTTACACGCCTCCCATTCGCAAAATGATAAAATGCTAAGGAAATCGGTGGTCCAGTGGTGCGAGCGTGCTTCTTGCTTGTATCAAGGCCACTGCTATCCAGCGAGTAACTATTAACTGGTGGTCTCCGCGCCGCACTGGCGTTCGGCCATCTCGGCCCGAAAGGCGTGCAAGTGTATGCCCTTCGGTTCCTTGACCACCGGGGATACAAACCATGCTCCCAGATTTCCGCGTCCGTCAACGTGATTACCTGCTCGAGATCTCGCGCGCCCTCACCCAGGAACTGGACCGTGAGAAACTGCTCGCGCGCATCCTGAAGATCGCCATTGAAATGCTCGCGGGACAGGCTGGTCTAATCGCTCTCAAGCAGACAGAGGGCTGGCGTGTCGCGGCCGCCCATGGGATTGCTCCCGCTTTTTTGAGTTATCTCACGCCTTTGCTTGCCGAAGAAAAAGTGGCGGAACTGGATGTGAGCGAGCTCAACCGCATGTTGAAGGAATTGACCTACACAGCCAGCATGGGTCTGCTCAATGGAACAGCTCTGCCCCTCGCCGCACATGGACAGGTTATCGGAGTCATTTTCATCTTTCGCAATTATCCCGATCTCTTCACCAACAATGACCGCGTCCTGCTGCAATCCTTTGCGACGCAGGCTGCCATCGCGGTCTACAACGCGCAGCTTTATGGACAGGTTTCCTACGAGAAACAACGCCTCGATGCACTTCTCGATTCGGCCGCCGATGGCATCCTCATCCTTCATGCAGACCTGACAATCGAACGCGCCAACGATGCCTTCATCCGCATCTATGGGCGGACTCGCGAACAGCTCGTGGGACAGGCTCATGATGACATCATTCGTTGGGATGGAGAGCCGCAGGGTACTACTCTCAATGAGGCCATCGCCAACGGCTGGCCGCTCACTCCGAATGCCTCCCTGTACGTGGAAGGCGATCTGGTCCGGCCCGAGGCTCTTCCCATCCCGATCGGCGCAACGTATGCACCTTTGCTCTCAAATGAAGGCAAACTGCGCAATATCATTGTGAGCGTGCGCGATATCACCCACTTCCGCACAGCCGAAGAGATCAAGAGCACCTTCATTTCCATCGTCAGCCATGAGCTGCGCACACCGGTCGCGCTCATCAAAGGCTACGCATCTACACTGCGGCGCGATGATGCCAGATGGGACAAGCACACCATCAGCGACTCGCTGGCCGTGATAGAAGAGGAAGCCGACCGCCTCAGCCGCATGATTGATGACCTGCTGGACGCCTCGCGTCTGCAGGCAGGTGGCTTGAGTCTCAGCAGGGCGGATGTTGCCCTCGGTGTGCTGGCGGGCCGCGTGGCGGAAAAATTCGGCTCACAGTCCACAAAACACAAGATCACCACGGACTTTCCTGAAAAGTTTCCGGTTATCCTAGCCGATGAAACACGGATCGAGCAGGTGGTTGCCAATCTCGTATCCAACGCCATGAAGTACGCCCCGAAGGGCGAGATCAAGATCAGCGGAAGCGTGCGCCCGGAGCAGGTTGTGGTCTGTGTCAGCGACGAAGGTCCCGGCATTGATCCGAAGGATCTGCCTCATATTTTCGACCGTTTCTATCGCTCGACGAATGCCGTTAAACAGACAAAAGGTGCCGGGCTAGGACTCTATCTTGCCCGCGCCATCATCGAGGCCCACGGCGGCCGCATCTGGGCGGACCCGAAACCTGACTCCGGTGCGAGGATCTGTTTCTCCCTGCCGAGGTAAACACTGGTGGTCGAGTAGTCCCGAGCGACAGCGAGGGATGTACACTTGCACCCAGCGCAAGTACGGTGTCGAGACCACCACGCTTCAAGTAATCTTTCGTTTTCAAGTCACCTGTTGGTCTCGATGCGGCCTCTACGTGCATTCAGCCTACTCGACCAACAGGTTTCCTCGAATGGTAAAATCAATCACTCAGAGAAAAGGAAAACATATGGCAGTCTCAGTCCTTCCCCGAAATAAAGTCAACAAGAAATATACATGGAATGCTGAAAGTGTTTTCAAATCTCCCAAAACCTGGGAGGCAGAAGTCAACAAAGTCATCGAAGATATCCCTTCCGTCAAAAAGTACGAGGGCCGTTTGAAGGAAGGCCCGGATACTTTGCTCGAAGCGCTCGATGCCATCGAGAAGCTGATCGTGCGTGCCTACCGCGCCTTCGTCTACGCGGGCTTCGCCTACGCCGTGGATACGACGGACCAGAAAGCCGCCGGAATGCGCGGCAAGGCCAGCGGCATGTTCGGTCAGGTCTTTGCTGCCACTGCTTTTCTGAACCCGGAGCTGCTGGGCATAGGCCAGGCACAGCTTGAGGAGTGGATGGCGCAAAATCCAAAACTCGCCGTCTACAGCCATAATTTTGAGAACCTGTTCCGCAAGCAGGAGCACGTCCGCTCCGGTGAAGTGGAGGAAATTCTCGGAATGCTGGCCGACCCATTGGAAGGCATTTCCACTTCATCCAGCATGCTGGTCAATGCGGATTTCAAATTTGCCCCCGCCAAAGACAAGCGCGGCAAAAAGGTCGAGGTGACGCAAGGCAACATCCACACCTCATTGATGGAATCCCCGGATCGCAAGGTGCGCCAGACCGCCTTCGAGAGCTATATGGATAAGCATCTCGAGTTCAAGAATACGCTGGCAACCAACCTGTCCACGTCCATCAAGGCCAACGTGTTCAACATGCGCGCCCGCAGGCACGACAACTCCCTTGCGGCATCTCTCTTCGACTTGAACGTACCAACCGACGTTTTCTATAACCTGATCGATACGTTCAAGAAGAACCTGCCGGTCTGGCATCGCTATTTTGAGCTTCGCCGCAAAGTATTGGGGCTAAAAGAGATCACCTATTACGATATGTGGGCGCCCATTGCGAAGAAAAGAATAAACATTCCGTATGAAAAGGCTGTGGATTACATTTGTGAGAGCCTCGCCCCGATGGGCAAGGAATACACGGATACGATCCGCCGCGGCACGCTCAAGGACCGCTGGGTGGATTCAGCTCCCAATCAGGGCAAGCAGAACGGGGCCTTCTCATGGGGTGCGCCCGGCACCTTCCCCTTCATCATGATGTCCTACACGGATGAAGTGAACAGCATGAGCACGCTGGCACATGAACTCGGCCATTCCATGCACTCGTACCTCACGTGGAAGAACCAGCCGCTTGTGTATGCAGACTATTCGCTGTTCGTGGCCGAGGTCGCATCCAACTTCCATCAGGCCATGATGCGCGGTCATCTCCTGAAGACGATCAAGGACAAGAACTTCCTGATCGCCTTGATCCAGGAAGCGGTCGGCGGCAACTTCTTCCGCTACTTCTTCCAGATGCCAACGCTGGCGCGCTTCGAACTGGAGACGCACCAGCGCATCGAGCGCGGCGAATCCCTGACAGCCGATTCGATGATCGAACTGATGGCTGACCTGTTCACGGAGGGGTTCGGCCCCAAGGTGAAAATAGACCGCCCACGCGTTGGGATGATCTGGTCCACATTCTCACATCTGTTCATGGATTATTATGTTTATGCCTACGCTACCGGCATCTCCGGCGCGCATGCGCTCTCCGGCCGCATCCTGCGCGGCGAGCCCAATGCCGTGGAAGATTATCTTGGTTTCCTCAAGTCCGGTTCATCGGACTATCCATTGAATGTGCTCAAGAAAGCCGGCGTAGATCTGACCTCCCCAAAACCGGTCGAAGAGACTTTCGCAGTCATGGAAAGTTATATTGATCGGTTGGAAGAATTGTTAAGCTAGTTATCCCGTCATTGCGAGGGCGAAGCCCGAAGCAATCTCCTTGTAACTGGAGACTGCTTCGTCGCAACGAGCGCTCCTCGCAATGACAGAAACAATCGGAAATTATTTCATGCCCCAAACCCAAATCGCCTGTCCACAGTGCCGCCAGATGATACCGGCCAATGTGGAGCAACTCTTCGATGTAACTCAGGACCCGCAGGCAAAACAACGCCTGCTCAGCGGCGCATCCAATACGGCGCGCTGTCCCTATTGCGGCTATCAGGGCCGCCTTGCCACACCCGTGGTCTATCATGACGCGGATAAGGAACTTCTGCTCACCTATTTTCCCCCCGAACTCGGGCTGCCGGTGAATGAGCAGGAAAAAGTTATCGGTCCGCTGATCAAGCAAGTGATGGACCGGCTTCCTCCGGAAAAGCGCA
Source organism: Chloroflexota bacterium (assembly GCA_029782225.1). Lineage (GTDB taxonomy): Bacteria > Chloroflexota > Anaerolineae > Anaerolineales > Villigracilaceae > JAKOVF01. The sequence continues at coordinate 36,670 of JAKOVF010000355.1, forward strand.
AGGCTTATCTTCTGCGGCCGCAAGCCAATCTGACCTACGAGTCGATGGTGGAAACGATCCTCGGCAAGGATGGCATCACGCCGGAGATGATCAAGTCCCAGCAGGAGCGCGTCAACCTGATCGAGCGTTTGATCCAGACTACGACGGCGGACGTCCGCTCAGAGATCATCAAGCAAAACGCAAAGCTGATCGATGAGCAATTCTTTGCCTTGTTCAGCCGTCTGGCGCAGGGCGCCATGGCAGGCGGACAGGAACCGATCGCCAAGGCGATGATAGATGTGCAGAAGCAACTCCTGGCCGAGACGGAATTTGGCCGCGGCCTGCAGGAATCGGTTGGCGAACTGGAAGCAGCCTCGAAGACCCTGCAAGAGGCTGGGCAAAGCTTGACGCGTGAGAAATTACTGGATTTCGTCCTCGAAGCCAAATCGGATGCGCGCATCCGCGCCTACGTCTCCCTTGCACGCGGCGGCATGGACTACATGTTCTTCCAAACTCTGAGCGAAAAAATCGATAAAGCCAGCGGCGATGAGAAAGCTCGCCTGGAAGGCATCCGCCAGAAATTGCTCGATTTCGTCAACGAAGTGGATAAGCAAATGGAAGCCCGCTACAAGCAGGCACAGGAAATGGTCGAGTCCATTCTGGCGCAGGATGATGTTGAAAAGGCCACACGTGAAGGTCTTGAGGGATTCTCCCAGGATGCTGTGGATGTAGTCAATCAGTTGCTGCGGCAGGCCTCGGAAAAGAATGATTACACGCGCATGGGCAAGCTGCAAAAAATGGTCCAGGTTTTGCAGGAAGCCAGCGCCCCACCGCCGGAAGTGGCTTTCATTGAAAAGCTGATCGATGCTCCAGATGACGCCGCGGTGGAAAATATGCTCAAGGAAAACGATGCGCTGGTGAACGATCAATTCATAGAAGCACTGAGCGGCCTGGTGGCGCAGATGGATGCACAGGACAACGCTGAAGCCAAGGCGCTCGGGGAGAAACTGAGCAAGGTCTATAAAACGGCTCTCAAGTATTCGATGAAAAAGAAGATGGCGTAACTAAAACCAAGGTCCCGAAGGCTTGAAACCCTCGGGACCTTCTCTTTGGTTATCTCAACCCCCCAAAGAGATCTGTCTCGATCTGCCTCCCGCCGTTGACAAAGCTAAACGCCCGATAGAACGTGCCCTGCAAATTCAATACCCCGGCAGCGCTATCAGCATCCATTTCGGCCAGAGGACCTAATGAAGGCAGTTGGCTGTCATGACATTTGATGGCTTCCCAGGCAATCTGGTTATAGGCGGAGGTATCGATCCGTGTGGTGACCGCCCATTCCTTCCATGCCACTTCGCCGCGCATTTCATCCCCCACCGGGAACGTGATGTCACCCATCACAGGCGTGATAAAGTTGACGAAATTCTCCGAGTCAACCATATAGTAGTATTTCAGCACGCGATGGGAGGGCAATTGTTCCAGGTCGACGTAGTGAGCATCCGCTGCGGCGACGATGGCCGCTGCCGTAAACTGTGTGCTGGCAATATGATCGGGATGTCCATAACCACCATCAGGCGGGAATGTGACCAGCACCTGCGGCTTAATGCGGCGGATATGAGAGACAATCTTGTTGATCGCTTCGATGGGATCGGCGCGGTCCACCTGGCCGTCAATGTAACCTAGAAAATGAATTTCCTTCAGCCCCAGCTTCTCCCCCGCCGCGCGCAGCTCTTTTTCGCGCAGTTGGCCGAGTCTCTCTGGACCTGGATTCTGCTCCTCGGGGCCAAACCAACCAGCTTCCCCGCGTGAAGCGCAGACGAGATACGTTTCCACGCCTTCCGCGGCGTACATCGCGAGCGTGCCTCCCATCCCCATCGACTCATCATCCGGATGAGCGAAGACGCACAACAGCCTCCGGGGTTGATCCATTTCGGTCTCCAGGACTTTTAGGAACCAGAAGCCTTTTTCAACGATTCAGCCGTCAGGTTATAGGCTTTGGCGAACCCTGCAATATAACGACCGCCTTTCGGGGTGATCTTCCAGAGGCCAAAATCTGCCAGCTCGAACAGACGCTCGGAGGCAGGAAAACACCCCATATAAAGCGACTTGACCGGCGTATAGCCTGGCTCACCGGGCACCATAAATTCAGCCACACCCCGGATGAACACACGCGCCAGCGTTTGAGGGTCTGGCCGCCCATCGTCGGGCTCAGCCATCATCAATCCAATGCGGTTATCCTTCTGCATATCCACCGTATGCTGGGCCAGGCGGCTCACATGGATGTAAAACGCGGAGAAATCCTGAGCCGCCACATAGGCAACCATCGAGACGAGTGGCGCTCCATCGCGCAATGTGCCAAGCGCTGCCACGCGCGTTGTCCGAACGATCTTTGCGAGTAACTGTTCTGAATTCTCATCCATGATGAATACTTACTCCCCCGCGGGCGGATTATCGAGACGAACACCGTGGCCGCGAACTGTGTCAATGTATTGATGGGTGGGATCAAGCGAGGCGAGACGATCACGCAGGCGGCGGATCAATGCGTCCAGCGCCTGATCGGAAACGCCAGCCATTTGTTCCTCGCCCCAGACCGTGCTAACGAGGTCCGCGCGGCTGATAACCTGTCCCTGGCTTTCGTAAAGCAGCCAGAGCAATTTAAATTGTTGTGCAGAGAGCGGTGGGACCACTTGCTGCTGATTGACCCAGACCCTTCGAGACTTCTGATCGATCATCAGGCGCCCGGGCCTGCCTGCACCTTCGACCAATGGCATGGTAGCATCCGAAGTGAGGAACAGGAATTGCTGTGCCAGGGCAATGCCGACCATGTCGCCGTCCTGCAGCATCACGGGCGCCATTAATTCGGTGCCATTATGATGCGTGCCATTCTTGCTGCCAAGATCCTCCAGCATCACGCCTTCGGCAGTGGGTGTAAGGCGTGCGTGAAAGCGGGAGACCTGACGGTCCTGTACAACGACTTCACAGGTCGCATCGCGTCCGATCATGAGCGTATTGCTCAAAGCCCAACGTTGTCCCTTCAATGGGCCCTCCTGGGCCACGAGCATCGGATATTCTTCTTCGTGATCCATAGATTCCTCAAAGCGGATTTTCGCGTCGGTCCCGATTTTACTCGCGCGCAACCATCCACAAACAAAATGATTTAAGATTGAAATGTTTGAGTTGGACTCGTCTGTACAAAGACGTTTATAATATAGCAGAAAAGCGCAATTCTGTGCATATCAAACGCCGAAAAACATGCACAGGGTTTTGCAGAGCCATAGATAAGGAGAAGATTGCCCCTCCCGTTGAGAAATGGAGAGGTTTTGCGCGGCCGCTACAAGATCCGTGAACGCATCGGACAAGGCGGAAGCGGCAGCATTTACCTTGCAGACGATATCCGTCTGGAAGGTCGTCAATGCGCCCTGAAGGAAGTCGAATATGACCGCGCCCTCCCAAAGCATGTTCTAGACCAGGCCCGCGAGCAGTTCCTGCGTGAGGCCACTGTGCTCGCGCGTCTCGATCATCCCAATCTCCCCAAGGTCTCTGATTTCTTTTCAAATGGCGCACGTGATTATCTCGTGATGGATTACGTCCCCGGCAAGGACTTGCGTGAGATGATGATGGAAGCGCGCCGCAACAAGACCTTCCTGCCTGAAAACAACATCCTGCTCTGGGCAGCACAGATTGCAGATGCGCTGCATCACCTGCATCACCAGGATCCACCCATTATCCACCGCGACATCAAGCCCAGTAATCTCAAGATCACACCAAACGGCGTGATCAAACTCGTGGACTTCGGGCTCGTAAAGATCATGGCTCCGGACGAGGTGACCATTACCGTTATTCAGGGACAGGGCACGGCGCTCTACACGCCGCTCGAACAGTACGGCGGTGACGATACTCATACGGACCCGCGTGCGGACATTTTTTCCTTTGGGGCAACGCTGTACCATCTCGTGACCAACGAGCCTCCTGCCGAGGCCCGCAAGCGCTTCCTCAACAGCCGCAGCCTGATCCCGCCTCGCCAGATCAATCCTGCTATCAGCAGTCGCGTGGAACGCGCCATCCTGTGGGCGATGGCCCTGCACCCGGATGAGCGTCCGCCCACGGTTTTGATGTTCCGGGACGCTTTGCTTGGATCTCGTGAAATTCCCGCGCATCTTCAAGGCTCGCCCCCCGGTATTGATTCACAATCGCTTTCCCTGTTCAATACCACGCTGGAGAAAGCAATCGGCTACACGGCTCTGGGACTATTTCTGCTGGGATTATTGGTTACATTGATGAGATGACCGCGCTGAATATAGGCGAAGCGCGGTCTGCAATAAACCAAATGTTTCATGTAACGCGTCCTTCGACGACGCTCAGGACGAAGTTTGCCCTGCGAGATTCACCTTCTCGATCATGCGGCAAAACGAACATAGATCGGGCGCGGATGTGAGCTGTCCGCAGCGTGTACAGGGATGCATGTGTGCCTGTTCAACGTTCTTCTCAATGAACAAGTCTCCCCGCTTGCGTGCTTCCAGAAAACTCAAATAAAACGTCAGCTTGGCGCCCGGCCGGGCCGTTTCAAGTTGATTTAGCAGTTCCTTATAATAAATGGACTGCGAACCTTCTGCGAACGGACATTCATCGTAGATGTATTCGATACCGCGCGCGATGGCGTAGGCGGTCATCTCGCGTTCGTAGAACCGGCACAAGGGCTTGACCTTGCGTGCCAGCCCCTCATTTGCGGGAAGAACGGGTCCCTGCCGAAGTAAGTACTCACTGCTCCAGGTCAATGTATTTCCGAATAGAACAGCGGCTTCATCGTCAAGATTATGGCCGGTCGCAAGCACATCATAACCAAGGTCCCGCGCGATGCGGTTCATTTCGTGGCGTTTGGTCAATCCGCAGACTGCACATGGCTTCCCTTGGCCGCGATGTGTCATCTCCGCCAGCATCGGGATGGACCGCCCATACTCCTTTTCGATATCCACCACATGCAGTTTGAGGCCGTGCTGCTCAGCGAAATTTGCAGCAAGGCGATGTGATTCGTCCGAGTATTGAAGACCACCATCAATGCCAAGCCCAATGTACAATCCATCCGCCTGGTATCCAAGGCGGACGAGGATATCCCACAGCGAAAGAGAATCCTTGCCGCCGGAGACTGCCACCAGGATTTTCTCATCACGGGCGAACATCTGATATTTTTTGATAAAGCGTTCCGTCTGCTCCGGAACCCATTCCAGGTAGTGTTCCGTGCACAACGCCAGTTTATGCTGGCGCATGTTGACGGAGGCTTTCGCTCCACACTTACGACATTTCATAATTTTGCTCCCGTCATTGCGAGGAGCGGAGCGATGAAGCAATCCCCCAATCAACGAGGAGATTGCTTCGCCCTTGCAGGGCTCGCAATGACATCAGCCTCCGGAGATCACCGCTACTAGTTTGATCACATCCCCATCTTTTAGGATTTCGTCATCAATGATCATTTCACCGTTCCGAGTGGCAATCACGGACTCGGGCACGATACCGCTTTTCTTCAGCGCGTCAAGCAAGCTCATCCCCGGACGGACTTCATATTCCTTGTCACGTAGAATCAATTTAACGGTCATCTTGTCCTTTCTAAGATTCTACCATGTCCAAACAGTTATAATATCTCTATGCGAATCGGGATGATGGCCGATACCTACAAGCCGCACGTCAGCGGGATCACGAACTACATTGATCTCAATAAACGCTATCTTGAGAAGGCGGGACACGATGTCTTCGTGTTCACGTTCGGGGATCTGGACTATCAGGATGACGAGCTGCGCGTCCTGCGCAGTCCCGGCCTGGCGCTGGCGGACACAGGGTTTTACTTGTCCTTACGGTATTCCCGCGCTGCGAAAAAACTTCTGCAAACGATGGATGTTGTGCATGTTCATCATCCATTCCTGAGCGGACGGCTCGCCCTTCGCTATCTGCGCCCGTTGAGAATTCCGGTCATCTTCACCAACCATACGCGTTATGACCTGTACGCGCAGGCCTACATCCCGATGATGCCCGAGGAAGTCAGTCAGGGTTTGCTGCAGGCGTACATGCCTCCGTTTTGCGCTGCCGTGGATCTGGTGATCGCGCCATCGGCAGGAATGAAAAGAGTCCTTCGCGACCTGAATGTAGACACCCCCATCGAGGTCGTTCCAAACGGCGTGGACTTGACCCGCTTCTACACAGCCGCTCCCCTGTCACGCACAGACTTTGGTTTCAGCCAGGATGACGTCCTGCTGGTTTATTCCGGTCGCATCGGCCCCGAGAAGAATCTTGATTTTCTTCTGCGCGCTTTTTCCGGCGTCGCCCAGGCGGTGTCAAATACCCATCTCCTGATCATCGGAAGCGGACAAAAACAATTCGAGGAAGAGCTGCATACCCTCCTCGACGAACTTGGCATCCGTCAGCGCGTCCGCCTGACCGGCTTCGTGGAGTACACCCATCTTCCCGCTTACCTTGCCATGTGCAACGCGTTTGTCACGGCCTCTGTGACTGAGGTTCATCCCCTTTCAGTGATTGAAGCGATGGGCGCGGGACTGCCGGTGATGGGCATTCAATCCGTCGGCGTTGGGGATACCGTGGAGGACTGCACGACCGGCTTCCTCGCGACGAACGACCTGCCATCGTTCACCGCCAAGCTCACCCGCCTCTGCCTGGACCGTGAGCTACGCGCCAAAATGAGCAAATCAGCCCGCGAGGCATCCACCGTTTACGCCATCGAACGGACGACTCAGACCATGCTCAAGCATTACCAGAGCCTCGTTGACGAGTCCAATCCACTGCGAGGCAACTGGGTGGTGAGATTCCGTGGTCTGCTGGAACAATTCCTCGCGTGACTCAGCACAACCGGCAAATCGGCGCGTGGGGCGAGCAGGCTGCCGTAGACTGGCTCACTGAACGCGGCTATGAGATCATCGCGCGCAACGTTCGCACGCCCTACGGCGAAATTGACATCGTCGCCAGACAGGGTGATGTCACGGTTTTAGTTGAGGTCAAAACGCTGGTTTCCAGCAAAAACTTCTTCCCCGAGCACAACATCACGGCACGCAAACGCGAACATATGCTCAATGCCGGTCAGCACTATGCAATGGAACACGAGATCGATCACTGGCAGATCGATGTCATAGCTGTGGAGGGCAGGCCGGGGTCGACGCCGGTGATTACCTGGTTTGAGAATGTGCTCTAGTCATCCCTTGGTCCTTCTCATCTGCCCAACTGAACTCGGCATTCGATTTGCAGAGGAGCTAAACGGGGAAGTCGTCTCCGCGGATTCGTCTTCTACTGTGGAGTGGACATCGGCACTGCCAAACCGAGACACGAAGAGCCATCGCGCGTTATTTAGCCTTTTCGTCCATGAAATGAAGAGAACTCTTTAGGCGCAGGATTCACACGAGCACAAAATGACAGAGACCCTGCCATTTGGCATCCTTCTCATCCTGATACCTTTGATCATCCTGGTAGCCGGAGCCTATGCATCCGTTGGTCTGGGCGGTGGCACCGGCTATCTTGCTGTGATGACTTTAGCAGGCGTGTCAGCCGCCATCATGACACCAACAGCATTGCTCTTGAATCTGGTAGTCACCGGGGCGGCATTAATGCGCTTTGGCATGGCTGGACGCTTGAAATGGAGGCTTTTCCTGCCATTTTTGATACCGGCCATGCCAGCGGCATTCCTTGGCGGGCTCGTAACAGCCGACCGAAAGATATTTCTCCTTCTATTGGCAATAACCCTCACGGCTGCGTCCATCACAATGTTTCGGACTGCGCCCAATGCACAGGAGCAGGAATTCGAACCGGACCGTCTTCGCCTGTTCCTGATAGCCATTCCAGCGGGACTCATGATCGGATTCCTGTCCGGTTTTTTAGGAATTGGTGGCGGTGTATTCCTGGGACCCCTGCTCTTATTTCTTGGCTGGGCGGGTCCCAAACAAGTGGCGGCAATGAATTCTGCTCTTATATTGGTTATTTCTGCCATTGCGTTAGCCGCTCATGGAATTAAGGGTGGGGTTGAATTGAATGTTGTGTTACCGTTGGCAGTGGCAGCACTCGTGGGCGGACTGGGTGGCGCGACACTTGCCGAAAAGAAACTTGCTCCGCGTGTCCTCCAGCGCATATTTGCAGTCATCGTTCTGATCGCGGCGATCAAGGCGATCTTCGACGCGGTTTCAAAGTAGAAATAATGGCGAGGGGGTCGCCTGAAATTAATCGGCTGGTTCCTTTTCTAATCCTCCCCCATCGAAGTCAGACAGCTTCAACTGTCCTTTGTCTCAGGCGAAGCACAAGAAAAATCAGTCCGAAGCCAATTGAGGTGAGAATGAGCGCAAATTGGTTTGCCCGCAGCGCGTCATTTGCCTGCACCGCATCGTAAATAGCCATAGACATGGTCTGCGTCCTGCCTGGAATATTTCCGGCGACCATCAAGGTCGTGCCGAAATCTCCCATCGCACGCAAGAACCCCAATACGCCACCGGCCAACAGCCCACGCCAGATGAGCGGCAGGTCGATCCGCCAGAACAAATCCCATCTGGAACAGCCATCCATGCGTCCCGCTTCTTCAATTTCACGCGAAATTGCGGCGATACTGACCTGCACCGTCTGAACGACAAGGGGCAGTGCGGCGATCGTCGCAGCAATAACTGCCCCGGAGATTGAAAACACGACCCGAGTCCCAAAAACCTGCTCGATCCACGGACCCAGACCGCGCTGTCCAAGTAAGAGCAAAAGATAATATCCCAACAGGGTGGGCGGGAGGACCAGTGGCGCCATAATCAAGCCCTCCAAAATCCACTTCCCTTTGAACGGGACTTTCACGAGCACCCAGGCAACAATTGTGCCGAGAATCAGAGCAACACCTCCTGCCCAGGAAGAAACCCAGATCGATAAAGTGAAAGGCGAATGGTTCATTTATGGTGTAGGCGTGGAAATCGCTTCGCCTGGCAGGACGAATCCATATTTTCGCATGATCGGACGACCAAGCGGTCCGTTGATGAATGCTGCAAATTTCCGCGCCTCTTCCTTGTGCGAGCTACTGGACACAACCGCCAGGGCTTGATCCAGGGGATTGTGCAGGGAATCGTCAATGAGTGACCATGTAATTTCCGGCACATTCGCAACTGAAAGAGAAACAATTCCGACCTGCGCATCGCCCGTCTGAATGAATTGCAGGGTCTGGCGTACATTTTCGCCGTAGACGATTTTTGGTTTGACCTGATCCCATACACCTGCTGATTGCAGGGCTTCTTTTGCGGCAACACCATAGGGCGCATGTTCAGGATTGGCGATGGCAATGTGTGTGATCTTATCTGAAAGCAAATCGTTCAATGATGTGGCGGTAATGCCCGAAGCACGATTAACCGCCAGCACAATCCGTCCACGCGCATAGTGGACAACCGTGTCTGGATCTACAAAATTCTTCTTGGCGAGATCATCCACAAAGCTGATGTTAGCGGCGGCAAACAAATCAAAGGGTGCGCCGTTTTCGATTTGCTGAGCCAGTTGTCCTGTTGAACCGAAGGAAAATATCACCTTGTTGCCTGTTTGCTGTTCATACAATGCGCCAATTTCCGTGAAGGCGAATTGTAAATCTGCGGCAGCGGCAACGGTCAATTCAACAGGGGCAGGCGTCGGGGAGGACGAAGCGGGGCCGCATCCTGTTAAAAGTAATGCAGGCAAAAGTATCAACGACAAGAGGCGTTTCATTCTTCCCTATTGTTTCGTGGAGATATGAGTTTTACACTCATTCAAAGACTCGACTAATGCTTCCAATTGGCGCATCCGCAAAGACGTTCCCATATAATTGAAAATTTGTCCTGAGTCGATGTTGTTCAGTCGCTCTTTCAGTTTTGCGATGTGCGCTTGCAGGGCTTCGGTCTGAACTTGAATGGCTTCGAGCGCAGCCACAGGATTGCGGCTATAAACAAAATATAACCGCGTCATAAATTCAACACGAATAGCCCGCACACTGCATGCCGAAATGGATGACATCCACGTTTCAAAGCGTCCTCTTCCTGCCGCAGTCAAACGAAAGCGCCGTTTGGCCGGGCGTTTTTCCTGCTCCTGCATCGCCCCTTGAATAAAACCCTGTTGCTCCAGCCGAGTGAGAATGTTGTATGTCTGGCTCAAACTGACATGCCAGATTTCGCCAAGTTGTTCGAGCAGTTTTTGGTGGAGTTCGTAACCATGTGCAGGTGATTGTTCTAAAAACCCCAACAGGGCATACTCTGGAGATAATCCGCTTGTGCGGCGATAGCTGGAGGGTATATTAGTCACTGAGTGAGTATATCTAATAAAATCACTGAAATCAAGGTCGGAATATTCTATGAATAGGCATGCTGAGTCGAAAATCTGTCGACTCTTTTTCTGACAAGCAGGTTACGATGGTATAATTTTCATCACAGTCCAACATTTACAGGCGCACCGACGATGAAGCTCGTCCGTGTGAAAGACCAAAGCCATTGCCGAGTTTTCGACTGATAGCTTCTACCATTATCTCGCTGGTAGAAGCTTTTTTGTCGCTACCAGCCAATTCAAGGAGATCGGTCCTTATGGGAACTGCAACAACGGGGGGCCGCGGTATTTCTGCGGGAACGGCTTTACGCTTCGTCATCCTAATTGGCATCGTCAGTCTCTTTGCCGATATGACCTACAAAGGCGCGTGCATCGGCGAATGGGGCGCGGCCGGGGCTTCGATGTACACGCAGGGCTGGAACAATTGGAGGCTGTCCCTGGGCCGCCTTTTATATCCTCGCCTTGCTCCCATTCCAATTTTCTATAGCATCAGCAAACAGGGATAATCGGAGCTAACAAACATGAGCTTTAGAACTTATAGGATACCTGACAATGCCAGATAACCAGCAAGAAAAAATCGATCAACAATCCATATCGCCTACGCAAACTCCCGCCGAAAATGGACTGGGTAGGAATGTAGTTGCTTTAGGCTGGGTGGCCTTCTTCGGAGGATTGGCGCAGGATATGATCCAGCCCATCCTGCCGATTTTCTACACCTCGGTCCTTGGTCTCAACAAGGAGTTTATCGGCCTGATGGAGGGATTAATGACCAGCATCGTCAGCTTGATGAAGATCGGGGCGGGCTATCTCTCGGATGGACTGGGGGTTCGGAAAGCGATCGTTTTTATTGGCTATGCCTTTTCAGCGGCGGCGCGCTTCCTGTTGGGTTTTGCAGGCAATGGCATTGCCGCACTGTCGCTCAGATTAACAGACGGAATCGGCAAGGGATTAAAAGATGCGCCGCGGGACGCACTGGTAGCCGGGTCGGCGGGCAACCAAAAGCTGGGCTTTGCATTCGGAGTCCAGCGCACTCTGGATACGCTTGGGTCTGCAGTGGGGCCCCTGATTACTTATGGCTTATTGCGTTTGTGGGTTGATCATGCCAACAAGTATCGTGAAGTATTCTTAGTAGCTGGCGTTATTGCGGCGCTGCCCCTGTTGATCATTGGTTTGTGGGTCAAAGAGCGGAAACTGCCGGTCAATAAACAACCGATTTCGCTCAAGGTTTTTCGCGGACCCTTCGCCGGTTTTCTGGCGATCATGTTGTTGTTCACGTTGGGGAATTCGTCTGATGCGTTCCTGATCCTCCGATCCCAAGACGTGGGCGTTGCGCCGGTCACCATCCCTCTCATCATTGCGCTGTTCAATTTGATCTCGGCTCTCGCCGCCATTCCTGCCGGCAGACTATCCGATCGTATTGGGCGGCGAAATGCAATCATCATCGGATGGGCGGTATATGCTCTGGCTTATCTGGGATTTGCGCTGGCACAGAGTCCGTTCCTGATATGGATTCTTTATTCATTCTATGGTCTATATTATGCATTCACGGAAGGCGCGGCGAAAGCAATGGTAGCGGAATTGGTCCCCGAAGCAAACCGAGGCGCGGCGTACGGACTGTACAATGCATCTGTAGGAATCACGGCGCTTCCGGCGAGTTTGCTGGCAGGCTTTTTGTGGAATCGCGTCTCGCCCTCCGCTCCATTTGCATTCGGGGCGTTCATGGCTTTTCTCGCGTTTATTTGTATCTTGTTCCTTCCGAGATTTACGCGCAGCGGACGTTCATAGCCAACGGCAATTGATGAGGTATTAATTTATGCTCGTGAAAGATTACATGCAATCGGATGTTTTCCATATCGATCCCGAGGCGACCTTGCTGGAAGCCGCTGAGAAATTGCTCGGCAGTGGAGTTGACACATTGTTGATCCTCAACGGTGACGAATTGCTGGGAGTCATCGGTCTTCGCGATCTCTTCACCGCGCCGGTCCCGGCGCATTATGGGAATCCAATGATCAGGCATGATAGCGAGGCGCAGTTCCTGGAAATATGGAAGGCGACACCAGTGCAAAGTCTTATGAATGAGAATGTTTTGTCCGTCACTGAAGATACAACTCTAATGAGGGCGCTTGAAATCATGGTCAACAGCGGCAAACATCCCTTGCCCGTGCTAAAAGACGGCAAGGTGATTGGTGTCATCGCGCGTACGGATATTGTGCGCGCCCTGCTTGGCAAGCGGTAATACATAATGGAAGACTTGCTTAATCCTGCCCAGAAGAATTCCCTGCGCGTTACTTTGCGGCGCTTCGAGGAGAACCTGCTTCATGCGCAGGCCTGGCTGGACGGCAATGAGGAAAATGGAGTGTTGTATGAGCGGAAGCTCATCCTTCCGGCAGAGCGCAGACGGCAGGCCGAGCAGGAGATCAGGAGGGCGTTAGATCTCATTGGAAGAGTGAGCCGTGACTTTGATCTGCCAATCGAATCAGAGAACTCAGCATCACTCATTCGTGGGGAAATGTCCATTAGCTGGGCAGATCTATTGGACAGCCGAGCGAGCGAATTAAAGAGATGTGGTGAAGTGCATCCGGGCCTTTCCAGCGCCCTTGATCCGAGCATCGAGAGTCTGGCCAGCATTGCACTCATGCTTACGACGATTTTTGGTAAATGATGAAATTCAGCTCAATTCCCGTTATGATCAGCCTGATTTTCTCACCATTAGCTTCTGTAATGGCGTTTCTTATCACATACAGTGAATATTTACATCATTATCCGGATAAAAGGAAACCTGTGAAACTGGCAACAGAGGCAGCCCTAGTGACATTTTTTGTCTTTACTGTGTTGTCACTGCTTGTTGGCCTCCTTCTTAATAATATAGTGAGTCCATAAAGCTTACAGGCGCTGACAGAGATGCGACATGGAAGATTTGCTCAATGCTTATCAAAAAAACTTTCTCAGAATCGTCCTGCTTGGATTTGAAGAAAACCTGCGGCATGCACAGGGCTTTCTCAAAGTAGGGGAAAAAAGAGACCTTTCTCGGTTATGCTTTTGTTAGCAGACAAATCCATAACCAGAGGAAGGTCGCGATGGAGTCTAACACAGGCCAAGTCATCAATTTGGGAAGTTTGTATCATCGGTTGGAAGGATTGCGGGACAAACGCAAGGCCAAAGGGAAACGGTACAGCCTGGCCACGATC
>JAKOVF010000396.1 GCA_029782225.1 Chloroflexota bacterium
GCCATCACTTGGTGGAATCTGGTGACTAGCTGGGCACATTCATACTCATTTTCCGGTGGTGGTGACAAAATGCCCATCGAATTATTCTCGGCTGTGGCTCCGTCTTCAAAAATGAAGAAGCCTTCCACGAGAACGGAATCACCGTGGTCTTCAAAAAACTGTTCGCGTTGCTCGATTGCTAACTGGTTAATGCTCACGTTAATACTCCGAATTGACGGGGTGTACTGTCACGAAAAATGGTCCCGATGGTGATTTTCTTTGCATTGGCCAAAAACGCTGCTCCTGCGATCACGTTGGCAATGTCATCGTTGAGTTTCGTGGGGTGGGTAATTATTTCCTTGCCGTTGCTGCCAGCCCTACGTTCAAGATTCGCCAACTGCTTCACGGCCCGTGGCCAATCCAACAACTCGATGTCACCATTGACTAGAATGGGCAGCAGTTCCTTGTACAAATCGGAAGCATTCTTCGGACTCTTCTGGTACGCGATCCCATGATCTTGAAACGCACGACTGACAAATTCACCTGAATATGCGTCACCGGTCACTCGCGATATGCCGTACTCGCGCAACTTCTGGGCCATGTTCGCAATCGCTGCAAAAGGTGAATGCGGTGATGGGGCATGTACCAAAGAATCCACTATGATTGTTTTTCCGTCCTTGTGGCTGATGCACATGGCCGAAGCATCCCCTCTACCTCCGCTGATGTCCACATAAGCGTGGTACTGCACACCGGGCATTGCGAAATGTTCTTTTCGACCTTTCACCACGAGCGCTTCGAGCAATTCGATACTGACAAAAGCCCCAACGTCTTCGCGCCACTGGGCACCGTATTCCGATAACGCGGCACTGCGGTCTTCCGCCATCGCCCGATCAATGATTCGTTGACTTAGCGTTGGATTCATCACCTTCGATGGAGCGTTCCACACAAGCACGTCCTGGCTCGCATCATTGCCGTAGTGTTTTTTGTACGTTTCATACGGCCAGCCGCTCTTGCTGTACGGTGACGAAATGCACACTAGCTTTCCATTCGTGGTTGCCAATGATGGCAAGACAGCTTGTACCAACGTCCCCGCGGCCCTGGTGCGGGATCGGTCGGGGTCACCGAGAAAGCAAACGTCGTCGATCACACAGCCCACTAACGAAAAACCCCTGGTGCTGCGATAATCCGATGCCAGCAATTCAAGTCTGATGCCGGAACGTAACTGGAACGTGTCTTGCGAACGCTCGCGCACAATTTCCTGTTCCAACATGGGCGATGAAAGCAGACTACGAATGTAGCCCCTAACTATTTTGGTTTGCAGTTTCGTGGGAGCAATGCACGCAACCAAACCGGCTTCACCTGGTGCTAATCGTGACTCAAGACCGGCCAATGCAGCCATGTAACTCACGATGGTGGCAGCGGTACGCGATTTACCTGATCTTCGCCCCACTAATAGCAGCGATGTTTGAAAGCCATCACTTGGCATCTTGCTTGCATCGCGGCCCGTGCATTCTTTGACCAGCTTTTTGCCCCAAGCGCTTCGGACTGGGATGCCGAACACGCACTTCAAAAGCACGAGCCAGCGCTTCCACGTGGTCAGGTCATTCTGGTAGAACGGCCCGAACAACTGCGGATCGTGCATCGCATCGACAATGCTGATGGGGGCCTTGGGCATCGGTTACGCCTTTTTCTTGCTCTTACGGGCGGCTTGAAGATAGTCACTCAATTGAGCCGTGGTCTTGCGACCATTCTCGATGCCCAACTTGTTGACAATTTCCGTAAGCGTTTTGCTGGCGGCCAT
>JAKOVF010000397.1 GCA_029782225.1 Chloroflexota bacterium
ACAGTGAGTGATCGAGATCAGTCAGAAGTGATTTGCGATCTCTGCGCTCACCGGCGACGAGAAGGTACTTGCGCGCTTTATGAAGAACCGTCGCGTGCCAACTCAGCGGTTCATCTCGATGCGTGGCATCGCCGCTGTTCTCGACGACCTCGTGTTTCACTACCAGCAATAGGAGGTTAAACATCATGTCACTCCAACTCGTAAAGGACCTGATTCATCAGCACAACCTGACCGGTACAGCTCAGGAAATTGCTGATGCATTGAACGCAAAAACAGAGACTGTCACAAACGACGAGCTTTACACCGTTGCCGGTATCATTAAAGAGCTCGGTCCTGACATGGCTCGCAGCGTGATTGCAGCCTTCGAAGCGGTTGCTCAAACCGATCCTCTGCTGAAGGCTGTCTATTACAAGATCACGAGCACCGGGATCAGCTTTGCTGACCCAGACACAGTAGCCCTCCTGGAGCAGCTCCAGGCCGCTGGTGTCCTGACTGCCGACCAGGTCCAGGCCCTCAAGGGGATCGGCTTCAGGAGCAAGTCCAAGTGGGAGCTGGCAGCCGGTGACGGGGCGGTTATTGATGCGGATACCGTTGCAGCTGCATTGAACGACAATCCAACAATCTCCAGGCAGGTGCTTGTCAGTGCCATGCGGCAGGAGTCCGGAACGAGCATCACGCTTGTCATCCAGGAGCTTGCCGACGGGAAACCGTCTGGAAACCGGCAGACGTTCGTGTGGAGAGCTGGCCAGCCTCTTCCGGACGATCCTGTTGTCAGTCAGGTGATTTCCAGCATCAACCAATCACTCTCTGCGATTGAGGTGTGATTATGGCAAACGTGTGGGCAATCAAAAGCGGTAACTGGTCTGACACGACGGTCTGGAATACCGGCGCATTACCTGGTAACGGCGATACTGTCGCCGCGAATGGATATACTGTCACCATTGACATGGACCTAGTGGGAAGCTATGCGCCAGCAGCAATTCAGACAAGCAACATCGGCGACACGGCTGGCGGTACATTTGTCATTGCGTCGAATCGGCAGATTGGCGACGCAAGCCACACTGTTGAGATTGGTGGAAGTGGAAGCACAACGACTGTCATTACGATCCAGTCTGGCAATTACGACGTTACGTTCTACGCGAACATAACAGGTGGGTCTAGTAGCAACGCATACGGCATACTCAACAACTCCACCGGCGCAGTTACTGTAACCGGCAATGTAACAAGTGGGCCTGGTAGCTACGCATGCGGCATAGCCAACAACTCCACCGGCACAGTTACTGTAACCGGCAATGTAACATGTGGGCCTGGTAGCTATGCATACGGCATAAACAACAACTCCACCGGTACCATCAATGTAACCGGCAATGTAACAGGTGGGCCTGGTGGCGAAGCATACGGCATACGCAACAGCTCCACCGGCACAGTTACTGTAACCGGCAATGTAACAGGTGGGTCTGGTAAGAACGCATACGGCATATTGAACAACTCCACCGGCACGATAACTATCAATGGCGACATTACCGGGAAAGCCACAATTGGATGCTATTCCACTGCAAACGGCACGCTAATCGTCACAGGCAATGTATACGCCGATCCATCTCCCGGTGTATTGTGGACTGGTTCAGGTGGCGTCGTATGGATTAATGGCAATCGATACGGCGGTTACACAGGTGCCGCCGCTGGCAACCACGCTGTCGTTGCCTACAGGGAAGCTATTCCTCAATCTGAGAACATCACGATTCGCGCTGCGAAAGGTGGAACGACGCCTGGGACATTTAGCGATGAACCAGCATGGCTGTACGGCGCCGGTGCGTCTCCCCAGGGGCATCCATCTGAATCCGATGTCAGGTATGGCGTACAGTACGGTCCAAATTTGGAGTTGACAGGAACCTGCCATGTGCCGCCACCACAGTCGGTGCTGTATGGAGTGCCAGTGGACAACACAACAGGAACAGCAACTGTTGATGCGGCCTCTATTGCGGCAGCGGTATGGAATGCACAGCGTTCAAGCTACTCAGCA
>JAKOVF010000410.1 GCA_029782225.1 Chloroflexota bacterium
CATCCAGCGCTTGCAGCTTCCTGATTAGGATGTCAATAATATGCTGATGGGTTTCAATATTGGGATGGGGCCGGGTGTATTTATTCGTCGACAGGCGATCGAGAGATTTGGAATGCGCGATACGAGGTTCAAATATGTTGGCGACCTTGATCTTTGGCTTCGCCTTGCACTGAATGGGAAGCTGGTTCATATTCCACAGGCACTGGCTACACATAGGTATCACCCTGATTCGGCATCGGTTACGGACCGAGGCCCACGACTGGCTGGCGAACTGATCGATCTGGTCTACAAAATCTATGCCGAGCCCAACCTTACGGCGGAATTGAGAAGGGCCCGTCGACGTGTGCTGTCCCTGGCCCATTACTCCGCGGCCTATTATTGCGGTACATATCGAGCGGCCAAATTCAGGCACTTGCTGCTCTCTTTCTGGTTTGACCCGTTGGGGTATGGTTGGATCCTTTTGAGCAGGCTGCTATACGGACGGGTGAGAAAACTGTATCACGCTATTCGCAAAGTCCTGCAAAGAGAATGGATCAAAGCTCGAAATGGCGGTAGGAGTTAATATGCATCTCTTGATTCTTGGTGCTGCAGGGATGTTGGGACATCGGCTTTGCCGCGTCCTGTCTAATCGATTTGAGATCTGGGGAACTGTGCATGGCAAGGTTTCTGGCCTCGAGAGTTTCAGCCTCTTGCCCATGGAGCGGATACTGACGGGTGTGGATGTTCAGGACTTCGATACGGTATGCGCCGCTGTGGAGAAATCCAGGCCGGATGTTGTCGTCAACTGCGTTGGGATTGTCAAACAACGCGACGAAGCCAAGCAGGCCATCCCCTCCATTCATGTCAACGCCCTTTTTCCGCATCAGCTCGCGGACCTTTGTGAGGGTCTCGGCATTCGGGTATTCCAGATCTCCACTGACTGCGTCTTCTCAGGCTTCCGTGGAAAATATACAGAGATCGACATCCCCGATCCGGTTGACCTGTATGGGCGCACCAAGCTGCTGGGTGAGTTGAATCGCCCGAATTGTGTGACCCTGCGTACTTCGATCATTGGCTGGCAGATAAACACTTTCTCAAGTCTATTGAGTTGGTTTGCCCTGCAGCGCGGAAAGAGAATTAAGGGATATCATCGTGCCATCTACACGGGTCTGTCCACAAGTGTACTTTCCAACCTGATCGCAGACCTTGCTGAGACCCGCACCGACTTGCACGGTTTATATCAGGTTGCCAGCGATCCCATTTCCAAATATGATCTGCTGGTCCGCCTGCGAGATCTGCTTGGCTGGAAGGATATCGTCATAGACGGTGACGATCAGTTCTTTTGCGATCGAAGCCTGCTGGGAACCCGCTTCACCACTACGACGGGTTGGATGTCACCGTCATGGGATACGATGCTTGAGGGCCTGGCGGCTGAATGGGCGGACTATGGCCCCTGCTATGCCCAAAGCCCGGGATGAGCGGGCAGCCCTCAGGTCCAGGCATGAATCGTCCGCATGATAGAATCCTCTTATGAAAATACTAACAGTTCTGGGCACACGTCCCGAAATCATTCGTCTAAGCCGCATCATCGCAACCCTGGATGATTTATGCGAGCATGTTGTTGTCCACACCGGGCAAAATTTTGATCCAAACCTGAACGATGTATTTTTCAAGGAAATGGATATCCGTCCACCCAATGTTTTTCTGGGCGTGAAAGGATCGTTTGGCGAGCAGGTTGGGGGAATTCTTGCAGGTTGTGAGCAGATCATGTGCGCCGAAAAGCCCGATAAATTTCTGGTTCTTGGCGATACCAATAGTGCCCTGGCGGCCTTCATCGCAAAAAGGCTTGGAATCCCTGTATATCACATGGAGGCAGGGAATCGCTGCTATGATGACCGAGTCCCGGAAGAGGTGAACCGGCGCGTGATCGATCATAGCAGCGACGTTTTGATGCCCTATACGGAGCGAAGCCGGCAAAACCTTTTGCGGGAAGGCATCCCCGGTGAGAGGATCTACGTGACTGGTAACCCGATCCTCGAAGTGATCAACCACTACGAGTCGCAGATTCGGTCGTCCGATATCCACAAGCGCCTGAATATCTCGCCAAAAGAATATTTTCTGGTTACGCTCCACCGCGCGGAAAACGTGGATATTGAGCATCGGTTGCACCAATTCGTCCAGGCATTCGAGGAGTTGGAAAGAAAGTATCAGATGCCTGTGATCATCAGTACTCATCCCCGCACCCGTAACAAAATGCAGGAGTTCGGTATGGGGACGGATAATCAGCGCATCCGCTTTCTGGATCCTTTTGGCTTTTTCGACTTCATACATCTGGAGCGCAATGCATTCTGTGTGCTGTCTGATAGCGGCACGGTCCAGGAGGAGTGCGCGATTTTCAGAATTCCCAACGTTACCCTGCGAGACGTGACTGAACGTCCTGAGACAATCGAATGCGGCAGCAATATTCTTTCAGGCGCAAGCGAGGAAAGCATTACACGTTGCGTTGCACTGGTCACCAGCCACGACAATAAATGGAATGCCCCTCCTGAGTATCTGGTCGAGAACGTGAGTGAGACGGTTATCAGAATCCTGCAAGGCTATCTATGGCGTTGACTCCGGATCCACTGGTCTCGCTCATTACTCCTGTCTACAATGGTTCACGGTATTTGGAGGACCTGATCCAAAGTGTTTTAAGCCAGGATTATTCGAATATTGAGCATTTGATCATCGACGATGGATCCCGGGATAATGGTGCCACGCGGGCAATCCTGGAAGGATATCCTCACATCCGTTGGTGGAGTAGTGAAAACAAGGGCCAGTATGCCACCATGAATGAAGGTTTGCTGGCGGCGAATGGGGAGGTCATTTGTTTTGTCAACGCTGATGATTTGGTAGCAGCTGGCGCCGTATCCTCTGTGGTTGAGTTCCTTTCAAAGCATCCGCGCTACGATGGCGTTTTTGGGATGACCACCCGGGTCGATTCTCGCGGAACTCCCGTGCCTTACTTTATTCCATTTCAAGCTGCATCGATGTTCTTTTACCCTCATTTTGCTCATATATCTCACTGTTCGCTCTATGTTACAAAAAAACCGCTTCATGAACTCAATCTTTTGTTCAATGCATCGCTCACGTATAACGGTGACTATGACTGGATGATCCGGATCTATGAGAGCGGGTTGAAAATTGGCTTCCTTCGACGCGAACTGGCGAGAGTCAGGCTTCATACTGAGCAGACGTCACAAAAGAATGCAACC
>JAKOVF010000423.1 GCA_029782225.1 Chloroflexota bacterium
TGCCATTGCAGTGTAAAGGAATAAATAGTACATATACTTTGATGAAGCCGAATACGGACGAACACAAAGTAACGTATTTTGAAAACAGCAATCTTCAATCTCGCCATTCCAAATTGCTGGCTTGCCTACTTCATCTGCGCTTCCAGAGCCTTCATTCAATAAAACGTCTCCAACCCGCAAGTGATATTTTTCAAAATCACGGGGGTTGAAATTCATTTCTTTTACATCGGAAAAATCCCAGCCATTCCAAGTAATATTTGCGGCACGGACGTATTTCCGCATGTATTCGCCGTGATGGTTTTCAGGAGATCGTTGTCGTCCTAAAAATACTTCTGCAATTTCACCGACAGTTGTTTCTTCCCATTCACTATTCACTCCCTTCTCCTCCCTCCAATCCTCCGTCAAGCGACCTGAGGTGGCCGTGGCCAGCACGGACTGGCGGAAGCGTTTGAGAATCTGCGGGACGCGCTCCAGGTGGGACTGGCATGAGTCCACGCGGGTGAACAGGGAATCGAGCTTTTCGGCAATACGTTTTTGTTCATTGAGCGGGGCAAGGTGAACACTATGCGCTTTTAAGATTTTTTGGTTAATATTTTGCTGTGCACCACCCTGTCCTTGGGCAATGAGAGCATCTTTAGAATCCATCACTGCATAAAACAAGTATTTGAGTAAGGCAATATCAGCATATGGCTTGCAATATGCAATGGCTTGATTCGTTGCACATTCAATTCCTGTAATTCCAAGTTTTCCGATTGAGCCATACATTGCGACCAACAAGGTGTTTACCGGAAGCAATTTGGCAGAACTATTCCTAAGTCCGGCTTCTGTGATGCGTGTTGCCGCCTTTGTAACAATACCATCGTTCAAATCCCCAATTATCAACCAAGGAATCGTACCGTTCTGGTAATAATTAGGATTTGTTCTAGTAGGCGTTCCGCCACTGCCCCACTGCCCACAATTTTCTAGAGACGTTTGTACCCAACTGCTCGGCAAATCACTCATTTCCCACCTCATCACCCAGTTCAATCAAGATATTGCGCAAGTCTGCCATTGCCGCTTCGAGTTCGCCCAGAGCCTCCTCTGCCAAGGCTTCGGGTTCGGGCAGGTCTTTGGCGGAGGTTTCGCTCTCATCTTTCAGCCAGGCAATATCCAAATTGTCGCCGCGCTCCGCAATCCAGTCCCGCGTAAAGCGGCGGAAGTGACCCTCTTCACGTGTATCCTTGCGTTTCGTTGGCTTTGTACCGAGCGGGTCATCGCCAAATGCCTTCTCGAAGTCCTTGAAATACTCACGGGTGAATTCAGTGCGCTTGCCAAAGTTTGGCATGTTGACACGCATGTCGTACACCCACACTTCCTTCGTATTGCCCTTGTCGGTTTCGCCACGAGTAAAGAACAGCACGTTGGTCTTCACCCCCTGTGCGTAAAAAATCCCTGTGGGCAGGCGCAGGATGGTGTGCAGGTTGCACTTGTCCATCAAATCGGCGCGGATCTGCCTGCCCGTGTTAGCTTCAAACAACACGTTATCGGGCATCACCACCGCCGCGCGCCCGCCAGGTTTGAGGCCACGATAGATGTGCTGTAAAAAGGCAAACTGCTTGTTGCTGGTGGGAAAGGTGAAATCTGTTCGTGTGGGTAGGCCGCCACCCTTCTTCGTCCCAAACGGCGGATTGGTCAGGATGAGCGTCGCTTTGGGTAGCGCCTCGCCCTCAGGGGAGAGCGTATCTCCATAACGGATGCCAGCCGCGGCAGGGTCTGAATCGAGCCCGTGCAGCATCAGGTTCATCAGTGCCAGACGGTGCGCATCCTGCACGAATTCCATCCCATAGAACGTGCCGCGGCGATATTTACGTTGTTGGGCCTCTGTCCACGAATCGGTGTCACTGTTGTCGCGGATGTAACGATTGGCCGAGATGAGGAATCCACCTGTGCCTGCCGCCGGGTCTTGGATGACATCCTCCAGCGTGGGCTTCATCACCTCTACCATGCTGTCGATCAGCGGACGCGGGGTGAAATACTGTCCTGCGCCCGATTTCTTTTCGTTGGCATTCTTTTGGAGTAATCCTTCGTATAGATCGCCGAGGCCTTCGCGGCGGGCGTTGTACCAGTCCAGTCTGTCAATTTCAGTTACCAGAATGGAAAGCGTGGTAGGTTTCTTGATGAACGAACTCGCGTTGGCGAAAATCTCGCGCACCAATAAAGAGCCGTGATCACCCAGATGGATCAGCAATAGTTTGTAAAAACCGAGCCTTTCGGGTGCGCTTTTGGTCTCCAGGTCATTCCAGCGATAACCTTCAGGTAAATCTTTCTCAGTATTTGTTTCCTTCGCCATCTTGAGAAAGAGCAGGTAGGTTAACTCGGTGACGTATTGATGATAGGTCACGCCGTCGTCTTTGAGCACGTTGCACAAATTCCAAAGTTTTGCAACGATGTCTTGCGTAACGTTTCGGGTGGGGATGGTCAAAGTCGGATTCCTTTTTTAGCACGAAGGGGCACAAAGCATCACGAAGGAAATCAAAGAACTCCTTTGCGCGCCTTTGTGACCTTTGTGGTTAGGGTTTTTCGTTCTTCCAAAGCAATTCGTTGAATGTTTCCAGCGTGTTCGCCAGGTTTCCTTCGAACAGACGGTCGAGCCGTGTAAATCCTCCGCCTTCGCGGGTGAAGATCAAATCGGGGTCGTCCAGCGCCTCACGATCCACGATCACATTGGCTTTGGTCTGCGCCGCGATTCTTCCCAGCCACTGACGTTGTGGCGTCGTCCACTGCCGCGCGGCCAGCATCTGTGCCAGTGCCCAATCTACGCGCTGTTCATACGGCACCAGCGGGTCGCCTGTCGCCACGTGACGGATAAATCCAATGATGTGTGCCGCGATATCCTGGTTGGTCATCTCACGCCAGGCGGTGGTGATGTTCGTTTCACTGAAGCCTGCCCGATCCAGCTCGATTGCCAGCGCGCGCAATTGCTTGCGGGTCAACTCACGTGGGCGGGTCAGCACCGTCAGCAGCGCGGGGATCTCATCGCGGTGAGTCTTGATATACTCGCCAAACGACTTCAAATAATCATCGGGCTTTTCCGCCGTGCCATACCCGCGCTCTGCCCCCATGAACGCATCAGGATGTTCTGAGATCAACATTGGGCGCTGGTCTGGATTAATGCGGTCCAGGATTTCTCCCAACTGCGGACTTTCCGCGAACCAGCCGGCCACTTCCTCGAGCGACATTTGACTTAATCTGTGACCGAACGCCTCCGGACTCAAGCCTGCAACGGATTCAAAATCCCGCGCATTTTCTTCGCTCAGACGGCGCTTCTTTCTCTGGAACTTGGCAAGGAACTGTTCCCTGAGCAGTTTCTTCGCCGCTTCATCGTCTACGCTGGTCATTTCCGCCATCAACTGGCTGAATGTCAGTTGCGGATCGACCACCACAGGCTTCATGGTGGTTACGCCTTCGAGGGCTTCATACAAACGCACCGCGTCAAATACGCGAAAAGTTTCCTTCTCCACCTCAGGACAAAGACGGGTGGCGCGTCCCAGCATCTGCTCAAATAGAATGCGGCTGTTCACACGCCGCAAAAAGACCAGGTTGCAGATCTCAGGCACGTCCACACCGGTGGTCAGCAAATCCACTGTGACCGCGATGGTCGGATTCCGCTCGTTCTTGTATCGGCGGATCAATTCCAGCGGCTTATCCGCTGTGCCCGTGATCTTGAAAATGGCATCATCTTCCACGCTGCCATACTGCGCTTGAAAAGCCGTCTTGAGTAAGTCTACGACAAGGTCTGCATGTTTGTCGTTCACGCAATAGATGAGCGTCTTCTGTCGCGAGAACGGGTCGATTTCCTGCGACAGATATTTACACACCACCTCATTGAATGGCCTCGTGATAACTCGACGATTAAACGCGTCCACTTCCAGATGGATTTCATCGGGGAGCATGTGTAACTCAATCTGCTGTGTGCGCGGGTCGAAGACCTTCACCTGTTCCCCTGCCTGCCAGGTGATTCCATCGTTCAGCAATTTGGTCTTGATCTGAATAGGCGGCTCGTGGTCGATTAGGAAGCCGTCAATCACTGCCTCACGGTAGGTGTATGTATAGATTGGCGCGTGGAAAATTTCGGTTGTATGCAGCGCAGGCGTGGCAGTCAGACCGATCTTGACTGCATCGAAATACTCGATCACACGCCGATACTTGGAGACGTACTCCTCAAAGCTACGGAACATGAGTTCTGTGTCCGAAAGTTCCCGGTCGAGTAAATACCCGCGATGGCACTCATCCACCACGATGCAGTCGTACTGGTCAACCGCGGGCGGCGTTGCATTCTCAGAAGGGTACAACACCCGCTTGACCATGCCTTGCACCGTGGCGATCTGCACCGCCGTGTCACTGTCTGGCGTGGTCTCGTCCAGTTCCTTGATCCCAAAGATATTTGCAAAACTCTGAATGCTGTCCATGCGTGTGTCTTTGAACGCATTCGCTGCTTGCTCGCCCAACGCTTCGCGATCCACCAGGAACAAAATCCGTTTAAAGCGCTGCACCTTCAAGAGGCGATAGATCAACGCTATGCAGGTCTTGGTCTTGCCTGTGCCTGTTGCCATTGCCAGCAACATCTCACGGCGACCTTCTGCGATTCCGTTTTCCGCGGCACGAATAGCATCCTTTTGATAATAGCGTAACGTAAAGCCATAATCGAACGGCTCTGATTTCAATTGCTGATGAGCCGCGACTTCATCACGCTTGAGCAGCTCCTTCAACCCCTTGGGCGTGTGCCATCCATCCAGCGCATGACTCAAATTCGTTGGGCGGCGTAAATCCACAAACCAGATCCCGCTCTGTGTCTCCAACTGCCGCAAGTATGGGCGGCCATTAGTGGAAAACGCAAATGGGATTTTGTACTGGCTCCACGCGCCGCCTGGCGATTGTAAATCAGCCGTCAGTGAAATATCACGACTGTATCGTTTAGCCTGCACCAACGCCGCCGAAACATCGATGTTTTTACGCTTGGCTTCCACTACAGCCACAGGCATCAAGCCAATGAATAGCACGTAATCCGCCGGTCCGCTGGCAGTGGGATACTCCGCAATTGCCATGTTCCTGCCTCGTTCAGGGCATGTTCCGTTAGAATATCGTAAGCGAACCGTGTCCGCTTCCCAGCCGGCCTGACGCAGTTGCACATCAATCAACTGACGGGTTGAGGCTTCGTCCAGGTGAATTCGTTGAGTGGCGGCCTGCGCTGCCGCGCGGTATTTCTGAAAGGTTGTTGTCTGCTTTCGCTCGGCTTCTGCCTGCTGCCCTGCCAGGATGCTTTTCATGTGCGCGGTCTCTCTGGCGAGCCGTTCCAATTCCGCGCGCAGATCGGCGGTATCGTCTCTTGGCGGTTCAGGCATAATAAATTCGCCCGCCTTGAACTCTGGCTTGAAAAACGTTCGCTCGAACCAAACCGCCAGCTGCCAGGAAATCTTCAGCGAGTTCAAAGCCTGGGAAGGATCTTCACCTGCCTCGTGGCTGGCAAAATTTCCGACTCTACGGATTTCGCCAAACAAATAATAGATCTCTCTCGAGAGGATGTTCTCGTCGCGCAATTTTCTCAGAAGGTCATACTGAGATACACCCTCTTCCTTGTACACCCCGATGCGCGCAGCCACAGTCTGTGCCAGTAATTCTCCAAATTGGCGTAACTTCAGCAAACAGGTGTTCGGGTCATCCACCAGATACTTCTCGGCCAGCATCCCTAGCCGCGCGAGTTGTTCGCTCCGCGTTTGAAGGAACTCGAAATTCGAAGTTTGGGATTTTGCCGAAGTCATAGGTTTGCGAAATGAGTTGCTACCATGCGGATTAAACACCCAAAAACAACCATCGCCAACGGAGGTTTACTTCTCTCCCTACCCGTCACCTGCCTGAATTGCTAAATCCTGTCCAAGACCCTTGAGATTG
>JAKOVF010000014.1 GCA_029782225.1 Chloroflexota bacterium
AGCAGGCGCGGTATTCGGAAGATCGTTGACGGTTACTTGGAAAAGGCGGGCTTGAAGCGCCCAGGGTTAAGTGGACACGCCCTGCGACATACCGCGGCGACGGCAGCATATAGGCATTTGAAAGACATTCGCGCCGTACAGGACATGCTTGGGCACCGAGACCCTAAGACTACGAGCCGCTATGCCCGAGCTGTCGATCGGCAGGAGCAAAACCCGGCAAACGCCATTGGAGTGCGAATTTGAAAGACGGTATACATTGCGCAACTAGACATATAACCACGGTGGAAGCTTCTTCGGCTTATCCTTCTTCCGTTTCCTGCCCGATGACCTGCTTCGCCCCCACGCATCTGGAGGGATAAGTCCGATCTTGTACCGCTGTTCATCCTTCCAACATTCATAGGCCAAGATGGGAGTCATCCAAGCGCCCGATTCCTCGGGCGGGATTGATTCCTTCTTGGCCTTCCTCTCTTCTTCCAGCCGTTGCAACTCACCTCGAATCTCATCTGTCGCCTTCCAAAGTCGAGACCCTTCCGTTTGGAACGACTCCTTGATCCGCTCAATCATTTCGGCGTTTTCCCCGGTTTTGTCTACATTCCGCTTGCGCCAGTTAAGGTAGGCTATGATATGGCTGTCGGTCATTCCTTGCGCCACTCTGTCAAGAACCGTGCGAACGAGTTCAACGGCGAAGGGCGACGCGCCAGTTTTCTTCCATTCCCTCAGATGTTGCTCTATCAGTTCCTGCACTTATCCTCGCCTCCAATCGTTCGCGCAATCTCCTAACCCTCGGATCAGACTCCGCTTTTTGCACAAGCATTAAAGACTCAACGATTTTCGGCGACAATCTGCTGCCGTCCATACCGCAACAAGCAGCCGTAAGATGCCACATTCGCGATCTAGTGAAGTAATCCACCGCCGTACCGAACTCGGCCTTGCGCGAAGTCACCGCATACCGACGCACTCCACGTTCTACCTCTTGCCACGCCTTCCGGAGTCCACATTGGAACCTTTCTCTGTAGCTTCTTCCGTCATCAATTGACCGAGCGATATCATGGGCACGAGCCAACACGTCAGATTTGGTCCACAGTACATAACGGGCCAACGTTGCCCCTTGACGCAAGTCCAACTGCGCCTGTTTGGTTATTGCCAATGCCAAGGACAGCCACCCAGGATTAATGCGATCCAACAGTAGCGCC
>JAKOVF010000019.1 GCA_029782225.1 Chloroflexota bacterium
CGATACGATCCACATCCTCGGCCATGTGACCGATTTCAGCCAGCCAGTCGGTTCGATGGAAATCGAGCACCACACAGTAAAGTCTGTGAAGGAGGGGGATGAAGTCGCGATCAAGGTAGTGGAACTCGTGCGGCCCCACGACCTGGTTTACAGGGTGACTGAAGGGATATTCGAGGGGCGTGGCGCCTGAAGTCTAATACGGGCGCCACGCCGTTTTGAAGGGGGCACTTTTGATTCCCCGGCGGGATCCCTGTGCAGATGGTTTGTAGCTGCGGGAGCCTGGGAAGCGCTAGGTATCCAGATGCGATTTGAACTATGGTGTTGGCGTGGGCGTGACGAGACTTACTTCCAGGCTGTAAAGTTTATCGAACTGTCCCTGTACGCCGGACATGTCGATCCGATAGGTCCCGGTCACGGCCAGGATCGCATTCCATGTGAGCGTTGTCGCATTCAGTGGCGGGAGCACAGTTCCATTAGGATCGGTGATGATCACCGCCAGCTCGTTGGTGGGCGCCGTCACTTTGAGGGTCATGATCTGGCCCTGGTTGGCGCTCAACGTGTAGCGGACCGTTCCCTGCGCCGGAACTGTACCTGTCAGGGTTGCGGAGCTAGCGCCCGCGGGGAACGTGATCGGCGTGCCTTGTCCTGCTGGTGCTGGAGGCGTGCCCGTGACCGTTGGTGTGATGGTGGCGGTAGGAGTGGGCGTGAGAGTTAGCGTTGGCGTGACAGTTGTGCCGGTGATCGGAATGGAGCTGAGGCTGCCTGCGGAGTTCAAAGGGATCTTGAGCACGGTCCCCACGGCCATTCCGTCCCGGTTGGCCGCTTGCAGTACAACAACATCGGCATTGAACTTCTGGGCAATGGAAGCCCACGTGTCTCCGCTTTGCACTGTGTAGTGGTCCACGCAGGGCGGACCATAAATAGTGGTCCCGTTGCTCCCGATGTTGGGGACTGTCAGGACCTCACCGATGCTGATGATGTCCGGATCGATCACCTGCGGGTTTGCCGCGCGCACTGCGTCGAAGCTGGCTGCATAACAACGCGCGATCTGGATCATCCATTCATCCTTTACAACGGTGTGCTGAATGGTGGAGCCGCGCGTCAGGCCAGAGCCGGATGATGGAGGAATAGCTGCTGTCACCGTGGTCGTTGCGGGCGGGGAGACGTTGGCTCCGCCTCCGGAGGCCGTCGCTGTATTGATCACGCGACCGGCTATCAGGTCCGCTTGAACGACGGCATAGTTTGCGGAGCACTTGATCGACTGCTGTGGTTGGATGGTCGTGCCTGCCGCTCCACAGTTAAAGGGTGCGCCCATCTTGTCATCTGTGATCATGAACTGGGTTGGGCCAATCGCAGCCGTCCCCAGATTCTGAATGACATACGTGTACGTGATCACCTGTCCCACCTGGCTAAATGATAATGGGCTGGCTGTTTTCATCAGCTTGAGGCCGCTGGTCTGCGCCGGTGTGAAAGTGACAGTCGTGCTGACCTGATTGGATGTGAATCCGCCCACGTTCGCACTGGCTACCGTCACCACGGAGCCAGCCGTCAGATCGGCCTGTATGATGGGCAGGGTCGAGGTGCAGATCACGCTTTCATTTGGATCGAGAATATCGTTGAGATTTCCCACTGTATTTGTGTTGGGACAGGTGACCGTAACCCGGTTATCCGACACGATGACATTTCCTGTGAGGGGAACAATACCAGTATTCGTGATCTTGTATTGATAGTTGATCACCTGGCCTACGGCATTAAACGTATCTCCCGCGTTGGTAGCCTGCACGGCCAGGTTGACGACTGAGACGGTGACCGTGCCGGTACTGGCAACGGCCGGCGTGGCAGGAACGAGAGATGGATTTGACGAGCCCAGATTGCAGGATGCCAGGAGCAGGATGGCAACCGGCAAAAGGCCCAGATATTTGATTTTGCTCACGCCCGGCTTCCTTTCTCTCTAAAGCGGCATGGTAGTTGAGTCGATGGGGAATCAGCAAATCATCAAATTTCAGTATAGCATCTCCGCGAACAAAAGCAAGCAAAACAATAGGGGAATCCGTGGAAGGGATTAACGTATGGGATTTAGCCCCGAATCAGGGTAAAAGACGCTCAAAAGGGCGCAGGAGACCCTTCAGATCCTACCTGCCCTGATAACAACGCACCTACCACCCTTCACGGTGGACATACTCCGCATCGGACTTGCGCCCGCGCTTGAGCGATGGGGAAGGCACATCCACCGCCCGATAGCCGATCCCGATCACACCGACCGGAGTTACCTCGGCAGGGATATTCAGCACCTTGCGCAGCGCGTCCAAATCCTGTGACCCGGCAAACGCCGCGACCAGGCCTTCATCAACCGCCGCGAGCAATGCGATCATGACCGAACAGCCAGTGTCCATAAACCAGTAGGGGACAGGCCACACGATCTCATTGCCCTCATCATCCACCTTGTCCGCTTCCTGATACCGGCGATGATACGCGGCCTCACTGACGCAGGGAATCAACAGCACAGGCGCTTTCGAAATGAACGGGTCGAACCCGCCTTGCACATATCCCTCTTCGCCGCACGTTCTGGCAATGGCCTTCTTTAGTTCGGGTTTTGTGACGATGACAAAGGATTGTCCCTGTGTGAATCCTGCGCTGGGCGCGTGACGGGTAAGGTCCACAATATGCTCGATGGCCTGGATGTCAACCGGCTTATCCGAAAAGTTGCGCACCATGCGGCGCTTGAGAACGGTATCTTTGAATTCCATTATCTGATTCCTAAATAAGAATAGGCCGAGGCGATGGCAAGCCCCAGCCAGGCCTTTGCAAATTCACTCAAGGCGGCTGGGATCATCGTTGGATACAGGATATACATGATCAATGCGATGGTTCCTCCTGCCAGCCATACCAGGATAAATCCCATTGAGACAATGACCATCACCTTCTTTGCAGACCTGGAGACCCGCGTCTTCAGAATTTGGGCCGAGGGCAGTTGACCCGGTTGAGTGATGGCTAACTCTGTCACGACAAGAGCGGAAACCAGACCGCCAACGACGTTCAGGATGATATTGACTCCCTCGATGCGCCTGGCGTGGAAATTCTGTGCGCAGGCCGCGTTGGCGTCGCATACGCTGGCAGCCAGAAAGGTGGAGCGTATCGCTGTGCCAATAGCAAACACGTATACGGCCAGCAGGATGACAGGAATGGATTCGGCTACCAGGTTTCGGATGACATCTCTTTGATTCATAATTCTCCTCCGCTGCATTCTATCAATGTTATTCCTCCAATTCTATCTTAAGTTTCTCAAATGGTTTCTTCACTGCAGGATTGCTCGTGACAGTCACTTTTGCGCAGCACTCCCCAAACGAAGCAGAGGGAGCAAAGTGACTGTCACGTGTAAATCCACTTGTTTTCACTGACGCTTCGATATGGATCCTGTATCGAAGGTCTATCGATAGTCTATCGAACCTGTATCGATCCTGTATCGATCCTGTATCGCGCCTATCAGTCCTGTTAGGATTTCGCCAACTTTCCCCCACCGGAAACCTGACAGGTCTCTCAGACCTGTCAGGTTCGTAAGTTTGTATGAATGAAAAAGGTAGCTTAACCTTTCGATCAGGCCGCCCGTGTCCTACTTGAGCAGGGAAGCAAGAAACGTGGTCCTTATTCGGTCCTGACTGGGTCATCCGGCTACTCTTCATTCCGGAAAGCGAAGAAACAGTTTGGAGGACAAAAAGCTCACTGAGGAATTCAAAATCCTCAGTGAGGAATTTAAAATCCTCACTGAGGAATCCAAAATCCTCACTGAGGAATCTAAATTCCTCACCGAGGAATTCATCCATGACGCACCCCCAAAATTAATCTTTGGTGCGTGTGTCATGGATTTAGGACAAATCGGATGCGGATACCTGCGTTTGCGCCAGGTGTGAATGGCAGCCGGGGAGTATGGCAGAAGAGTTGTATAGAAGAGAGAGTTAGCTCATTCTTTTACAACGTGTTTTGAAATCCGCTGAGGGAGCGTTGAACTCCCTTTTGGGCAAATCTGAGCCGCAAATATCAGGGATGGAACGAATGTCTCCTTTCGCCTCTTCCATTTCTTTGCTGGCCCCGGTATAATCATTCTTATGGACCGCACTGCCTCACGTTTTGTAACCTGCGCAACCGCCGCCGCAGCTACACTGGCCTCCTCGGAAGCCGGGATGGTTCCACTTGGGTTGAGACGGTTCTAGCGCAACATGTTATTTGGAATATCGAAATCCCGGCCCTTCTCATGAGGCCGGGATTTTTCTTTCCGCTTGGTATAATTTCCACACTTCATCCAGGAGCAAGAATGACCCGCAAATTATCAGGCAATCAGATCCGCCAGAATTTCATTGATTTCTTCGTGGAGCATGGACATACCTTTGTTCCGTCCATGTCGCTGGTACCGGGCGGCGACGCGACGCTGCTCTTCACCAACTCGGGCATGGTCCAGTTCAAGGATATCTTCCTCGGTACGGACACCCGTCCGTATAAACGCGCGGTCGACTCGCAGAAGTGTATGCGTGTGGCCGGCAAGCACAACGATCTGGAAGACGTGGGCCGCGACGATACACATCACACCTTCTTCGAGATGCTCGGCAACTGGTCATTCGGCGATTACTATAAGAAGGAAGCCATTGCCTGGTCATGGCAGCTGCTCACGGAAGTCTGGGGCCTGCCCAAAGATAAGATCTACGCCACCTGCTTCGAGGACGATAAGGGCAATGTAGCACGTGATGATGAAGCGGCGGATGCCTGGCGCGCCCAGCCTGGATTCGATCCCGAACACGTCCTTTTCTTCGGGCGCAAGGATAACTTCTGGCAGATGGCAGAGACCGGTCCCTGTGGACCGTGCTCGGAGATCCACCTGGATCGTGGAGAGGAATTCGATAACCTGCTCGGTGTTCCACATCAATGCGGTGTAAATGGCGAATGCACGCGCTTCCTCGAACTCTGGAATAACGTTTTCATTCAATACAACCTCTTTGATGATGGCCGCCTCGAGCCCCTGCCTTCCAAACATGTGGACACCGGCATGGGCTTCGAGCGCATCGTCTCGGTGCTGCAGGGCGTGGACTCCAACTACAAAACTGATCTTTTTCACGGCTCGCTTGAGGTTCTGCGTTCGCTCACAGGTCACAGTGAGCAGGCCATGCTTGATAACTTCACGCCCTATCGCGTCATCTGTGACCATGCACGTTCCGCA
Source organism: Chloroflexota bacterium (assembly GCA_029782225.1). Lineage (GTDB taxonomy): Bacteria > Chloroflexota > Anaerolineae > Anaerolineales > Villigracilaceae > JAKOVF01. Next base: position 5,207 of record JAKOVF010000019.1, read on the forward strand.
GCTTTTCTTATTGCGGATGGCGTTGTCCCCGGTAATGGCGGGCGGAACTACGTCACGCGCATGATCATCCGCCGCGCAGCCCGCTTTGGTACCAAGATCGGGCTCGATGAACCGTTCCTTGCTAAAGTGGCCGAGGCGGTGATCGCGCAATATAGCGGCTTTTATCCTGAACTGGAAAAGAACCGGGCCACGATCCTTGACAATCTGACTCGGGAAGAAATTCGCTTCGCGCGGACAGTTGAAGCTGGCACCGCTCAACTGGAGAATCTCCTCTCAGACCTCCGCTCATCAAAGCAAACCGTCCTCGACGGTCATCGTGCATTTGACCTGTATGCCACTTATGGCCTTCCCTTTGAAATCTCGCGCGACATCGCCCGTGAACAGGGACTTGATATTGACGAAGCTGGCTTCAATGAAGCAAAAGAAAAGCACAGCAAAGCCTCTGGCGGCGGCAAAGCCATGGGCAAGCTTGGCGGCGAAGACGCGGAATTCTTCGCCGGCGTCTTGAAGAACTTACAGAAGAACGATAAGCTGAGCGAGCACGGCGTAGAGTATGACCCGTATACCAGCCCGCGCGTCGAGGGCGAAGTCCTGGCATTGATCGTCAACGGTGAATCCGTCGAGTCCGCTTCATTGGATGACCAGGTCCAGGTCATTCTACCGAAGACAGGCTTCTACATTGAATCTGGCGGCCAGGTTTCGGATAACGGGTATATCCGCGGTTTCCCCTCTCCTCTTGGGAGAGGGCAGGGTGAGGGCGCGTGGGAAATCGAAATCACCGAAATGCGCAAACCGTCCGCGGGCGTCATCATCCATGTCGGGACGGTGATCTCCGGTCAGCCCAGGGTTGGCGACGAAGCCATTGCCGAAGTGGACATGCCTCGCCGCCACGATATCATGCGCAACCACACGGCCACGCATCTGCTGCACAAAGCGTTACATGAAGTGCTTGGTGACCACGCGCGGCAGGCAGGTTCCCTTGTCGCACCGGACCGCCTGCGCTTCGATTTCACCCATCCCGAAGCAATGACTCCCGAACAAGTCGAACGCGTGGAGAAGATTGTCAATGACGCGGTGGCAGCCGATATGGAAGTGCTGCCGAAACTCCGCGCCCGCGAGGATGCGATTGCAGAAGGTGCGATGGCGCTCTTCGGTGAAAAGTATGGTGAGACAGTTCGTACGATCACCATTTTGGACTCGGACAGCTTGCTGTCCGCTCCTCAGAAGCAGTCTTCGGGGCTCTCCAGTCTGGACGAATCGATCGTTCATCCTACTTCTTCAATGGAGCATTTACATAAATATTCCTACGAACTCTGCGGCGGCACGCACCTGGAACGTACTTCGGATGTCGGCGCGTTCATTATCGTCAGTGAAGGCTCGGCGGCGGCAGGCATCCGTCGCATCGAAGCCGTCACCGGCCGCGGTGCTTATGAATTGATCGCAAAGCGTTTCAGGTTTCTAAAGCAGACGGCCGGCGCGCTGAAATCATCGGTCGAGGAAGTTCCTGTCAGGGTAGATGCTCTTCAAGATGAAATTGCCGATCTGAAGAAGGAAGTTGCCAACCTGCGTGCGCAGCAGGCTCTATCCACTTTCAATCTTCAACTTTCCAATGTTCAAACCGTGAAGGATGTCAACGTGCTGGCGATGGAGATTCCCGGCTCGAACGTGGATACACTCCGCATGCTGGCCGACAAATTCCGTGAGAAATATCCCAGGGGCGGCGCGGCTGTCCTGGTAACGGGATCCACTGTCATCGCGGTGCTGACCGAAGACCTCGTCAAACGCGGACTCAAAGCGGGTGATCTCATCAACGCCATTGGCGGCAAGGGCGGTGGACGTCCAAATATGGCGCAGGGAAGCCTTTCGAATGGGGATGTCAGCTCGGTGCTGAGTAAAGTTGCGAGTGCACTGGAACAGAAGATGAAATAGGTCAATGTAGCGGGCAGCTGGAAGGCTGCCCGTCACTCTTAAGGAGTAGTCCGTGAAACGCGCCTGGAAGTTCTTACTGGTTCTGTCGATCCCTGTGATAGTCAGCTGTGCTTTGGTTGCTCCGACTGCCGTTACAACCAGGATCCCTCCACCCACACCGACGAGTCTCGAATCTGTTACGCCGAGTGCCACGACTGTAGAGCCGTCCAGTACGCCATCTCTCGTTCCTTCGGCAACGATCGCCCCTGAAGAGACTCCCACTTCCTCAGGGGTCGCTCTTCCTCCGATGTTCGGAAATTTGAGCAATATCAGTCAATACTTCAATCCTAGCGGCACACCGGTAAAGAAGTGGCATGATATTCCCATCATGCCTCAAGCGACTGCCGGGCAGGATTTTCAAAATGGCGTCTACAGCTATAGGGCCAATGCAACTCTGGATGAGGCGGTAGCCTTCTACAGTGAGTTCCAACCAGATGGTATGCCGTCTATGCCGCCTGCGACGGGCTCTGCCGGGACGGGGGACAATGCCTTGCATAATGCCACTTTTCTCTATCCTAACGTGATCATCCAGATGACGTCTTTCGATAAAGACAAGAGGCAGGTGATCGTGGTCATTAGTACTCAATAGCCAGCGATTCGACGTTGCTCGCTCGATCCGCGATTCGGATTGACTTCTACTCTCCGCTTTCCGCGCACCGAAATCCCCGGCTCAGCCCGGCAGAATCGGGCTCGTGTTTATAGCGTGAATACGTGAATATCTCATTTGCATCTGCATCGTACGCGCCGCTTCGCATGGAGCGTTCCGTGCCGGTTTCAGGGCCGGTTGGGTTGGTCGAGGGATAACTTTCATAGTATCT
>JAKOVF010000020.1 GCA_029782225.1 Chloroflexota bacterium
CTGGCCATCCTACGCGAACGGCAACCGGCTGCACCACAAACGAGCGAGGTGCAGTCATGACCGAACAACAACAAACCGGCGTTTTGAGCGTTCCACCCAAACCAACAGCCGACGAAAGACAACAAACCGTTGACCGCATCCGCGAAAATTTCCCTGGCGAGCTATTACAGCAGGCGCGCTTCATCGTTTGGAAATATGCGATTAGGAAGGACAAAGACGATCCAAAACTCATGAAAGTGCCGTTCGATGTTTACAAAAACAAGGCGATCAACCCCCACGCCCCAAGCCAATGGCTAACGTTTGATAATGCGGCGCAGCGGTTCATTGATAGAGACACGTGTTACGGAATCGGCATCGTTTTCAGTGACAAACTCGACAATTTGGCAGGCGTAGACTTTGACAATTGCATAACCGATGGGGCGGTTGACGCTGAGTTCAAAGAATGGGTTGATCAATTCGCCACCTACACGGAAATTTCTCCGAGCGGCACCGGTTTACATTGCCTGGTTAGGCACGACGCGATGGTTGGGAATCGAAAAAAAGAGTTCAGGGGCGAAAAAGAGATCGGCGTCGAAATCTACAACCATGACCGCTATTTCACCGTGACGGGCAACCGGTACGGCGAAACGTCAACCATTGCCCAACCGACCGACGCGATCAACGCGATGATCGCCAACTATTTCCCGAATAAACCGACAACCAAAACCCATGTAGCGGGACCCGTTGGCGCGGTTGACGGGCGCTATGGCGATGTGCAAGCGATGGCTGATGCCGAACTATGGGAGGTCATGTTCCGTTCTGCCAGTGGCGCAAAAATCCGCGCTCTATACGATGGCGATGTTTCAGGCCACAACAACGACGCTAGCGCGGCTGATCTTGCCCTATGCCGCTACCTGGCATTCTACACGCGCAAACATCCTGAACAAATGGATCGCATGTTCCGCCAAACCGGTTTGATGAGAAAAAAATGGGATCGTGACGATTATCGGGATGGCACCATTCAACGAGCCATTGATTCAACCGATGGCGAGTACAACGGCGGCGGCTATGCCAACACCGCTAACACAGGTTTGAGGGGGCAACGAGGGATCACCCAGGGAAGCGCGGCAAACGCGGAGAACGACGACACCCCATACAGTGTTTCAATCACGAACATGCTCGGCAATTTAGGTTATTCGTTCGCCCTAAACCTGTTAGATTCGTCGATTGAGGTCAACGGAGAGCGGATCGACGATATCATTGATGCTCAAATTGTCGTGAGGATGTATGACCGCGGATTCAAATCGAAAGAGCACATTCGGCTGGTCTACACCACCCTGGCGGCTGAAAATGCCTATCATCCGGTCAAACAGTACCTGGAATCGTTGCAATGGGATGGACAAAACCACATTTCGAAACTGTCAACCTATTTCACAGGCAGCGACGATCCGATCACGTACGCGAACGGCAAAACTGCACCGCTATTTCGCGTCTGGCTGGGTAAATGGCTGATCGGCACCGTGGCCAAAGTTTTTGCGACAGGAGCGGTTAGGGCACAACCGCCAATGCTTGTGCTAGACGGGCCACAGGGGATCGGTAAATCGGTATTCGCGCGCTGGATTGGATCACCGATGGATGAACTATTCATCGAATCCGACATCCAGCCAGACAACCGCGAGCATGAGCGCTACTTAGCCACAAAATGGATTTGGGAGGTTGCCGAACTAGGCGCAACCACGCGTAAATCTGACCGTGAGGCGCTAAAATCGTTTCTCACGAAAGCGGAATCGACATTCAGAACCCCATACGATAAATACGGGAAGATCAAACCCGTACTGGCGTCATTCATTGGGACGGTCAACGGTGAGGATGGTTTTTTGAGCGACCCAACCGGCAACCGGCGTTTTCTGTGCGCCAAAATCGAAACGATTAACCACAGCTATCAACAGGACATCGACATTAACCAAGTTTGGGCGCAGGCGTATGCGCTATGGAAATCGGGCGAGACGTGGCAATTAACCGAAATCGAAAAACTAGTACAGTCCAGCACAAACAAGACGCACTCAAAAGAGCCAGCCTTGTTAGGCCGCATCTTGGACGTTTGCGATATCTATGAGGGCGACGCGGCGTCAATGCCGCAAACCTATCGAGCCACAACCGGCGCAATCGTTGTTAAATTGCAATCATCCGGCGTGACAGGCGGCACCAAACAAATTGAGATGGATACAGCGGCTGCGCTGAAATATCTCGGATTGACCCAGGATTCAAACGCCCGCCCGCGTCAATGGTGCGGAATCAGGATAAAGAGCGAGACGATCCCCGATGGAATGTAGAACCGTTGCCCACACCTAACCTACACAGGTTTGTTGTGTGGGCAATCGCCCGCCAAAACACCTGTACAGAAATCTGTACGCTAACCTGCACGTTGACACGCCAAAAACCCGATACACCAACCTCGTACACCATACACCAACCTCGTACACCAACCTATACACCAACCTCCATTTCTTACAAAACACTTAACGAGCGCAAATTCTAACCGAGAAATCGTCAATTAAATATTATATACGCCAACCACACCAACCTAATCCAACCATTTTCCCCTATATATACCAACACCCTCTATATATTGCTGCTACATTCTACGCCAAACGCTACCTGTCAACCTACACCCAACCACCCTATTACTACCATTTACAATTTATATAGATAAAAGGTTGGTGTAGGTTGGTGTATTGGTGTTTTTGGGTGCAATTTACGGTTAGCGATGACCAAAAAATACACCAACCTATAGCCTGTTGAGGTTGGTGTATAGGTTGGTGTAATGGCGTCGAGGTCGGTGTATGAGGTTGGTGTAATGGCGGGCGAGACGCCAAAAAACCACAAACCTGTGTAGGTTGGTGTAGGCAAAACTATCAATTCGTGGCACTGCCACAGAGGAGCAAACGATGAAAATCAAGATGTATAGTGAACATGAAGCATTGGTGAAGGCTGGGTCGAGATTTTTAGGGTTGACGCCCGACGCTCTTGTAAATCTCATGTTCCGCGTCGCCTATACCGGTATGGCGAAGGGGTTGATCTCGATCACTGCACCCATTGAAGGGATCGGGGATCGGCGTGACGTTGCGGGCGCAGCGGTTCAATTTACCAATTGCCCATGCTGGGATGGCGTTGAGGACATCGGCGTAACGGTCAACGGGATGAAACCAACGCGGCTAACAGACGTTAACATGGATGCGCTCGACACCCTAACGATTGAGGAGTTACGCGAAATCATTAGACGGCTGGCGTGACGATATCGCGATTCTGGTATAAGTCAGCACTTATACCAGAATCTCAATTGTCTGGTTTTGCATATTGCAATTCAAAATGAATTAATTTTGATAATTGCAATAATTGTTGCAAGTCCACCTGACGAAAAATTTAGTCTGTGCTAAAATTCTCGCATGATGATTGACACCCAGGCAGCGCTTGAACTATTCGCCGCAATCGTCCGGCAAGCGGTGATCGATGCCAAAAATGGCGACGTTGACGCAGCCTACTGGCTTGACATGGTTGGAATCGACCGGCGACGCGTCAGACAACCTGATCCGGCGCGTGTGGTACCACTTTTGCACCCTGAGCGGGCTGCAAAACGGCACAAACGGGCATTAGCCAAAAAACGAGCCTCACAGAAGCCCACAGAGGCGTTTTTATCGAGCGGTTGACCATTTTATCCCTATGCGCTAAAAACGTCGCTCTACGGCCTTCTGTGAGGCTTGCGGGTGGAATGGTTAACATTGTGGCTAGAAAATTGAAAAATTCCACCCCAAACCACGCGGAGATTGGGATCGGGCAAAATAGACACCCCTAAAGGTGATCAGACGGGGGCATACCCACAACCTGTGTTAGCGGAGTAAGCAAAACTATGGATGAATTGCACATCACATCAAACGATGGCGTCATGCACGCCCGACAATATGAGAACGAAGTCACCTGGACAGTTGAGGTTGCTGGCCACGCGCCGAAGTTGACGCGCCAACTACTGGCAACCGGCGCAACACAACGCCCAGGCTATGATTCAGTTGTGGCCGACGCGTCAGCCGAGCAGTTGATCTCATTCCTGGCGGCGGCTAACGGCTACCGGTGCAAGCTGGCGAAAAAGAAACGCCGGCAATACAGCGATGAAGCAAAGGCGGCAATGCGCGAGCGGCTTGCATTGGCACGTGAGAAGGTCTAGCAAAATAGCTTTTTTGCTAGGGTTATTGCTACCAGAATCAACGCGTTTGCTGAGCATGGCCAACAGGCTAACACAGTGGTTTTGTGGGCAGATTAAACCGTGCGGACATTGCCGCACGGTTTAATTTTGCCTTACTCAAACCGTAAATTTGTGGTATAATGAAGCTATGATTCGTTTATCAAACAGTGATGTAGCACGCGCCGCGACGTTTGCGCGTAAATTCAAACAGGCCATGCCAGACGGTTTGCGGGCGGCAACGGTTGCAATTTCCCTGGAGCACTCATTAGAGCACTGCGACGCGGCAGTCTGTGTTTTCACGATTGCACACGCCGGTTGTTTAACGTCGCCCAACGTGTTTTGGTTAC
>JAKOVF010000021.1 GCA_029782225.1 Chloroflexota bacterium
AAAGCGATCCTCACCACCGTACGATCTTCACATTTACCGCTCTATTCCTGTAAATACTCCCGGAAAACGTATACTCAGCACCAACTTATGACAATCCTGCTCGTGCGTGAGGTTCTGGGCACCAATTATCGGGACACAGTGGATCTCGTTGAACTGCTGGAACCGATCAGAGACCTGCTTCAGCTCGAGCGGGTACCCCACTATTCGACCATCCACAAGTTCATGACCCGGATTCCCTCCGTAATCTTCACGAGAATGCTCAAGAAGACCCTTTTACTTTTTTATTCAACAGGAGATATAATCCCCCTAACGGCCATCGATGCTTCAGGGTTCACCAGCGCGTATGCCAGTCACTACTACTCCTGGAGAACGGGTAAAACACGAAAGAACTTCCTGAAAACCTCGATTGCTGTGGACACCCACAAGCAGGTGATCTTGTGTGTCAAAATCTCCCAACACCCCGTACACGATGTCAATCATGCCGTACCACTGTTGAGACAGTGCCAACGGGTCAGAAAAACTGCATGCTATGTCATGGATAAAGGATACGATGCGGAGACCTTGCATCGCCAGATTCGGGAAGAACTGGGTGCCGATTCGGTCATCCCGGTCAGAACCTGGCAGGGAAGGATCCGATCCGGGACCTATCGCCAGGAAATGTACGCCAACTTCGACGATGAACGATATCGGGAGCGAAACAAGGTCGAAACAGCCTTCTCCGTGCTCAAAAGAAGATTCGGCGAGGAACTAAAGGCACGAAAATACTGGTACCAGGTCAAAGAGATCAAGATCAAAGTGATCCTCCATAACCTAACGAAGGCAGTACAAACAGTCGTGATTGTCGTTGTCTGGAAGGAATTCAACAGAGCCAATGTAAGTAATGTTGTCAACCTCATCTACCCCAACGAGGTCGCACCCTTCACGGGTGCGTGGATTGAAATCGGCGATCGTCTACCAGATGATCAGCCGCCCCCAGGTCGCACCCTTCACGGGTGCGTGGATTGAAATTCGTCGGACGCGGACCTCGAGGCGGCGGCGATCCCGTCGCACCCTTCACGGGTGCGTGGATTGAAATCCCCTGCCCGGCCACGACCGCCAGGGTCGGGGCGTGTCGCACCCTTCACGGGTGCGTGGATTGAAATCCGGATCTCCCAGACTGGGTACTGCGTGTGGATCGTCGCACCCTTCACGGGTGCGTGGATTGAAATATCCAGGCTCGAGAGCCAGTTGGCAAGGCTCGTCGTCGCACCCTTCACGGGTGCGTGGATTGAAATGCCCATTGCCGGATCTCGGTCACAACATGACTCAACGTCGCACCCTTCACGGGTGCGTGGATTGAAATTCCTCACGCGTATTTACGTACAGTAAACTCACAAACGTCGCACCCTTCACGGGTGCGTGGATTGAAATTCCATCGACCTGTAAAGTAGTTTCGTCGAAATATCGTCGCACCCTTCACGGGTGCGTGGATTGAAATGACCGCCGCCGCTGCACCCGGGACCGGACGACCGGGTCGCACCCTTCACGGGTGCGTGGATTGAAATCCGGATCTCCCAGACTGGGTACTGCGTGTGGATC
>JAKOVF010000027.1 GCA_029782225.1 Chloroflexota bacterium
AGGTAAACGGTACATCATAATTGCTGAATCAAAAATCGCCCACGATCCATGAGCGATTTTCGATTCAAGCACAGTAATTACTGCTGCAAAGGTTTGGTCTCTTCAGGGGTCACGATAGCCATGATAATGTAGGCTAAAAGGATACCGGGGCCAGCGAGGAAGAAACCCAGCACAAACAGTAAGCGGATGACGGTCGGGTCCATGTTCAGGTAATCGGCCAGCCCGGCGCAAACACCAGCTACCATGCGGTTGGAGACACTGCGGGTAAGTGTTTTGTAGGTCTCAGACATTTTGATCTCCTTTCGTTGATTTCTATGTCTGTATACGCCGGGAATTGTGGGAGGTTGCATGATATGGAGTCCAACGTCTGGAGACGCTGGACTCCGGTACATTTTATTTGTATTGCCTACTCTCGAAATAATTCGCCCCAGCTGCGTAAAGTAGAAAAAGACCTATCAGCAAGAAAAAGACAGCCTGCAATTCTAGAAATCGAAGCTGCATCAGTCCAAACCCCGCGAACAGCAGGCCGACCAATCCGTAAAATATCGCGTTGCGAAGATAGGAGGAGCCAACCCGCTGCGCCTGCAGAATATTCCGCGCTGTCATCTGCTCCAGCGCGTGGACCTGCGTCTCGTGGCGATTTTTGCAGGCAAGTGAATCGTCTACCAGCGCGGCGCAATCGGTACAGAGTCCGCGCTGGCAGCGTTTGCAGAGGCCAATGGCTGGCTTATCAGGATGGTAGAAGCAGACCATGCTATTCCCCCATCACTTGCAAAACCAATTCACGTTTGCGCGGCCGATTGTCAAAATCGACGTAGATAATCTGCTGCCACGTCCCGAGGATGAGGCGCCCGTTCACAAACGGGACCGTCAATGATGGGCCAAGCAAACTGGCGCGGATGTGGCTGTGGCCATTCCCGTCGCCCCAACGGGCGTTATGAGAATATTCGCGGTTGGGCGAGATGATCTCATCGAACAGCCGCTTCAAATCACTGACGGCGCCGGATTCATACTCGATGGTCGTCAAGCCGCTGGTCGAGGATGGACAAAAGACGGTTACGGTGCCATCTTTGAGTCCGCTCTGGGCAACCTGAGTTGCGACTTCGGCGGTGATGTCATGGACGTCCGCGTTCCCGCGGGTGGAGAGGGATAGGGTTAGGGTTTTGACTGGCATAGTGTCTGAAATAACGTCCCGAAGGTTCACTGGTGCATGCGCACCAGCGCAGGCGGAACCTTCGGGACGCTCCGGTTATATTTTTTCAATCGGATGGCGCAGCACCGTTTTGAGCTTGGCCGGGTCCGCTTTGCGCGGATCGCCCATGTAGATTTCGTGATGCTTGCCGCCGAGTCCCACGCAATCGCGATAGCCATTTTCCTGCATGAACGCTCTCATACGGTCCACTGTTGCGGGTTCGGTCGCATACGGCCCGATGTGCATGACCTGGGCGCAGAGACCTTCCTCGAAGTATTGCAGTCTCAGCTTCGAAAGAGCCTCGCTGTCCCCGCGCTTCTTGCGGACCTGGGCCAGCCCTTCCTCAAACAAATCCTTTGTGATGACTTCGGGCTGCATGATCATGAGCGTGTAGAACCAGTTGTCTTTGATCGTGATGTCGAACACGCCATTTTCAACCCACCACAGGCCCTCCAGCGCCATCACGGGATAATCAATTGCATTTGTCTTGCGTTTCTTGAGCATGAACTTGAGCGTATATGAAATCCCGTACATGGCCTGGGTCGCTTCCTGAAAGGATGGCGAATCGCCGGGCCCATGTCCCTTCTCAACCGCGCCATCTATCATTACAAATTGGAGCCGC
>JAKOVF010000044.1 GCA_029782225.1 Chloroflexota bacterium
TCACCGCCGTGCATCTGCACGATGGACTGAACGATCGAAAGTCCAAGCCCGCTTCCGGTGTAGCCGGCCTCTGCGTCGTGAGTCCGCGCTTTGTCAACCTGGTAAAAGCGGTCGAAGATGTGGGGTAGATGTTCAGGTGGGATGCCCTCGCCGTTATCTGAAACGCGCGCCCAAACAGACTCTTCGTCCGCGCCGGTTTCCACTTTCACGCATCGTTCATCCCCGGCCGTATGCTTGATCGCGTTTTCGATGAGATTGCTGAACATCTGAAGCAGTAGTTGACGATCCCCTTCAAGAGGGACTTCCGGCAGTTCACCGGTTTCGATCTTTACGCTATTCTGCTCTGCCAGAGGGGTGAGTCTCTCGGCGGCATCCAGCGCAACATCGCTCAAGTCAAGCGGCTCTCTTTGCACCGTTGATTGACCGGCATCAAGACGTGCCAGCACCAGCAGGTCGTTGACAAGATGCGCCATGAACTCGTTCTCGCTGTGGATGACCCCCAGAGCGCGTTGATAATCCTGTGGCGTGCGTTTGGACTGGAGCGCGCGGCTGGCCTCCAATTTGACGATGGTGAGCGGCGTACGCAATTCATGACTTGCATCCGCCACAAATTGTCGCTGCCTGTCGAACGCTGCTTGCAGACGCGCCAGCATAGCGTCGAAAGTGTTTGCGAGCTGGCCGAGTTCATCCTTTGTTTTAAGATTCAACCTGCGGCTCAGGTCTGATTCGCTGATCGAGCGCGCGGTCTGCGTGATGGTTTTGACCGGGCGCATGGCACGGTCCGCGAGCCACCAGCCTCCGCCCAATGCGATCACCAGAGTGGCCAGACTCCCCAAAAATAGCGTGGCGAGCAACCGCCCGTTCACCGGGTCGAACGGAGTACCCACGATCATGATGGAATTGATGGAGGCCGGCACGATGGTGAACATGTAATGCTTTTGATCCGTACCGATTTCCTGTACCCAGATATTCCCCGATTGCGCGCGCTCCTGAGCTTGCTCTTCCAGGAAGCTCTTGGCATGGGAGGCAAGATCGACCATCTCATTATTCGTACTCAAACCCTGGCTCAGGAGCACATTCCCGTTCAGGTCGACGAGCAGCAGGACATCATTGTCCTGCAGGACGTTGGGTGGAAGGCCTCCCAGGTGGAGGCCCTGTACGATAATCTCTGCTTTGCGGGCGAGATGCCCACGCGCGTCGCTGCGAATGTCGCGTGCCTGACTTAAATAGATAAAGGTGCTAAAAGCAAGTAATACGCAGGCAAGAATGACTGCGAACCACAGAATCAGACGAAAACGGATGCTATAGAGAAAGGAGAATTTCATGGAACCTTATGTCATTGCCTCGCCTGCTTCCCCGCACCTTCATCGATTGAGAACGAAAGGTGCGGGGCTTTCGGCGGGGTTGCGAGCCCTCGGGAAGCAATTCCCACGTAACAGGCAATTGCTTCGGCCCGGCGGCCTCGCACTGACGGGTATCTTTATGGCACCCGCAACCTGTATCCTGCACCGCGCAGGGTTTCCAGCAATTTGATATCATGCCCGTCGTCTACTTTTCGTCGCAGGCGGCGGATATATACATCCACGACGTTAGATGCGATCATACGGTCATAACTCCAGAGGTGCTCCTCCGCTTTCTCGCGGCTGACGAGGTGGTTGGCATTTCGCATCAGGTATTCGAGCAGGGCGAATTCCTTGGCGGTCAACTCGATGGGTTTGCCGGCGCGGGAAACAACATGTTTGGCCGGATCCAGCTCGAGGTCCGCGATTTGAAGCGTGCCCGCTTTAACGGTGGAATCCCTGCGGAGCAGGGCGCGGATGCGGGCCCGCAGTTCGTCCACTTCAAAGGGTTTGACCAAATAATCATCCGCACCGCTGTCCAACCCTTGGACGCGGTCGTCGAGCGCGTCGCGGGCGGTCAGCATGAGGATCGGGGTGGTGACACGCATGTTGCGCAGATCGCGGCAGACTTCGATGCCATTTTTGCCGGGCAGCATGATGTCGAGCACGATCACATCGTAAACGGAAGCACGGGCCATTTCCTCCCCATCGAGGCCATCAAAGACGGAGTCCACCGCGTAGCCATCTTCTTCGAGGATGGCATGGAGCGAGGCGTTCAGGTGACGGTTGTCTTCGACAAGTAGAATTCTCATGTTTGATCCCAAAAGATGATGGTGAATTCTAGCACCAAATAATGACAGTTCTATGAATATCCTTCGGGCGGGGAAGGGGTTGTGTCATCCTGAGGGAGCGCTTGACCTGCCCCGATGCTCTTTCGGGGTGCGACCGACACCGTACCTGCGTTCGGTGCAGGTGAGGATCTCATTCATCGCACTGGAGATTCTTCGCTCCGCTCACACGTGCCTGCGCACGGTGCGGGCAGAATGACATAGACTGGAGTCTCCATTGAACAACTACATTGCCCTCATTCTCACCTTTGCCCTTTCACTTGTCTTCCTGCGTCTGATGAATTTCATTGCCGCCCGCGGCTGGATGGACAGCAAGCTCAGCCGCAAGGTCATTCATATTGGCACTGGACCTCTGTTCGTGCTGTGCTGGCTGATGTTCCGCGATGTGCCTGGTGCGCGCTGGCTGGCCGCGCTTGTGCCATTTGCGATCACGGTACAGTTTGCCTTGACCGGCCTGGGGGTCATCAAGGACCCTGCATCTGTGCAAGCCATGTCACGCAGCGGGGATCCGAAAGAGATTTTGCGTGGGCCGCTCTATTATGGGATTATGTTCGTGCTGTTGACGTTGGTCTTTTGGAAGGATTCCCCGATTGGCATGGTGGCGTTGATGATGATGTGCGGCGGCGATGGCATCGCGGACGTGGTGGGCCGCCGCATCCCTTCGGCGAAACTGCCATGGAGCAAGGACAAGTCCTATGCCGGGACGATCGGCGTTTTCTTCGGCGGTTTGATCCTCTCGGCATTCATCCTGGCTGTCTACGTTGCAGTCGGCGTCTTCCCCGGACCCTTTTCAAACTATCTTCTCCCCATCATGGTCATTGCACTGATATCCACCGCGGTAGAGTCCCTGCCACAAAAGGATGTGGACAACCTGACCATGACCCTGGCCGCGGTGGTTGCAGGATGGTTTGTGTTCTAAAGCTAGCTCAAGCCGCCAAGAGCAAAATAGCGCGGACGATTATCCATGATCCTCTTCATTTTGCAGGATCATCACTCGATATGACTCCGCATACTCGAGCCCCTTCTCCTTGCCATCCTCCTTCGCCCAATCGCGCATCCACTTATCCACTTCGTGAGTATCGATCTGGCTGACGTGCTTCTTGAGCGCTTCGATCTTGGTTTCAATGGTTCCGCTGATATCGATCCATGTATCCGGCTTCTCCGTCCCGTGGACATATAACTTTTTAACGTTGTGCGGTTCATACCCCGCCGCGAGCAGGTCCGTGAAAATGAGCCGGGTCCCCGCTGACGGAAAGACCGCTTCACAGGCGGCCTGTGCGGCGGCACGATGGTCAGGGTGATTGACGTACTCATTCCCATAGAACCAGGCTTCGGGATTGCCGGTTACCACAACTTCGGGCTTGAACTGACGGATGACACGCGTAAGGTCCCTGCGCAATTGAATGGACGGTTCGAGTTCGCCATCCGGGTAATGCAGGAAAACCGTCTCTTTGATGCCAAGCACTTTGTTGGCTGCCCGCTGTTCGTCCTGACGGATGCGCGCCAGTTCCGGCTTATAGTCCATGTTTTTGGCAACATCGTTCGAACCGGAATCTCCATCAGTAATAATAACGGAAACAATCTCGCATCCCGCTTTGGCCCATTTGGCAAGCGTGCCTGAAACGCTAAAGTCCTGATCATCAGGATGAGCGTGGATGCTCATGGCAAATTTGGGGAGGTATTCAGATGAGTTGGTCATGGGGGCGATTTTACTCCAATCAAAAGAACTCCGAGATTTTGAAAACCTCGGAGTTCTTTAATCACTGATTTGTCTCTCTTGCAACCCTTCCTCGATGTGCGAGGAGTGTAAAAACATCCTCCAGCGTTGACTGCACAGTTGCAATTGATTTGACAGCAACATTATGTTCAGCAAGTTTTTGCGTTAGGCTTTCCTGTGTCCATTGGCCGGGATCAACAATGACATGTGCTCTGTCGCCGTGCAGGCTGGCCTGCGCAACGCCCGGCATCGTGGAGAGCAGTTCCACCGTTTCCAACAGGGGGCTGGCTTCCAGATCCCATGCTGCACCGTGAAGATATTCATTCTTCAAGGCAACCGGTGTATCGAAGGCCAGCAGTTTGCTTCGATACATAAAAGCGACCCGGTTACAGTGTTCGGCTTCATCCATATAGTGGGTGGTAATGAAAATGGTGGTCCCGCCTGCGGCCAATTGATAGATCAAATCCCAAAATTCGCGGCGCGCCACGGGGTCCACGCCGCTGGTGGGTTCATCCAGGAAGAGTAGAGGCGGGTTGTGGATCATGGCACAGCCGAGCGCGAGGCGCTGCCTCCATCCACCAGAGAGTTCATTGGTAAAGAGGGTGGAGTGGTGTTCCAACCCTGCCAGATTCAGGATCTCCTGAATACGCGCTTTCTCTTTTGATTCGGGCACGTCATATACGCCGGCATAAAATTCAAGGTTTTCCCGAACGGTCAGGTCGTCGTAAAGGGAAAACTTCTGGGACATGTAACCGAGGCGAGCTTTGATGGCTTCGGGATTTTGGACCACGTCAATGCCCATGATCTTTGCGGTGCCCTCTGTGGGTGTGAGCAGGCCGCACAGCATGCGGATGGTCGTTGTCTTGCCGCTGCCATTCGGACCCAGATAACCAAGGACCTCGCCAGGTTTCACTGTAAAAGAGACATGATCCACTGCGGTGAAATCACCGAACTTTTTGGTCAAGCCCTGCACTTCAACTGGAAGGATGTGATTTGCCATTCCCGGCTCCTTCCGTTTCAAGTAGATGAATGAAGACGTCCTCCAGTGTTGGGGGGACGGGGATGAGTCGCTTCAATGAAATGCCGGCTGCACTTAATTGAGCCGGTATCCGTTCCATGGGTCCAGACGCGGAACCGACGCGAAGATGCAGATACTCGCCGAAGGTGTGCACATCTTCCACCTCCGGGTCTTTGAGCACGATCTCGCGGGCGGCCATTGGTGGTTCGGCATCAAGCTCAAGGATGCGTCCCTCGAGGCGCTTCATCAAATCACGCGGTGCGCCCTGTGTGAGCGCGCGTCCGTGGTTCATGAAGATGACGCGGTTGAAGCGCATGGCCTCGTCCATGTAGGGCGTGCTGACCAGCACAGCCGAACCCTCACGCAGAAGACGGATCAGCAGATGCCAGAATTCCTGACGTGCCACCGGGTCAACGCCGCCGGTGGGTTCATCCAGAAGGAGAACTTTTGGATGATGTACGAGCGCCGAGGCCAACCCGAGTTTTTTCTGCATGCCACCGGAGAGGGCGGCAGCGGGACGGTCTGCAAATTCTTCGAGGCCGGCGAAACGCAATAATTCCTGTGAGCGCTGTTCCCGTACACCGTCGGGCATGTCAAACACCTCGCCGAAGAAATCAAGATTTTCCTTGACGCTCAAATCTCCATATAAGCTAAAACGCTGGGCGAGATAGCCAATCTCTGCACGGGCTTTTTCCACCTCGCCCGGGACATCGAACCCGGCCACGCGGATCGTGCCGCTGGTGGCATGGAGTGCTCCGCACAGGAGGCGAATGGCGGTCGTCTTTCCCGCGCCATCCGGGCCGACCAGCCCGACCATCTCGCCGGCGCGCACTTCCAGGTCCAGGCCATCCACCGCGTGGACAGAGCCGAATGTTTTGACCAGATTTTTGGTTTCCAGCAGGATTTCGTTATCCATGGCTCATTTCGAGACAAAGACGACATCGGCCGGCATGCCAAGCTTAAGTTGTCCCTGCGGATCGATGACTTTCAATTTGATCGCATAGACTGTACTGCTGCGTCCTTGCACGGTTTGAACGTTGCGCGGCGTAAATTCTGCCTGGTCAGAAATATAGGTGACCTGTGCATCGAAGGTTTGGCCGGGGAATGAGTCCACTGTGACTGAAGCCTTCTGTCCCACGAAAATCTTGCCATAATTATCTTCTGCCACATAGACGGTAATGGTCAATTCACTTAGATTTGCCATCGAGAAAGCTGCCGCGCCGGGCTGGACGAATTCACCTGGTTCCACATTTCTCGCAAGGATGACTCCATCCATTGGAGCATAGATCGTCAGCTTCGAGATTTGTGTGTCCAGCAGCGAAAGGTTCGCCTCGGCCTGCGCCACTGCGGCTTTTGCCTGATCCAGCGCATTGCTTGCTGTAATCACTGCTGCGGATTGGGTTCCGGTCTGCCAGCCGAGTAGACGTGCATAGGCGGCATCGTAATGCTGAGCTGCAACTGCAACCTTGCCGCGTGCATCGAGTACATTCCGTGCAGCTTTACTGTTCAAGAGTGAGTTGTACTGGTTTTGCGCAGCATGAAGCTCATCGAGCGCAGCATTGTAGTCATCATAAGCCGCGTTCAACAGGCCGCCGTTCTGTGCGGCATTTTCCGCCTGCTTTTTGACGTCATCCGCCACAAGGAAGGCAGAACGCGCGTCGGCGAGTCTCTTCTCAGCAGTAATAAAGTCTGCGTTGTTCAGGTCAGTGGCAACCTTTTGTAAATTAGCCTGGGCATCTTCCAATTCTTTCCTGGCATTATCCACCTCCGCCTGTGCGGAAGTAAGCTGTTCCGTTTGATTGAAATACCAGGCAGGCTGGTTGAATTGATCGGGCGCAGAAAAACGCCAGTTGTTCGCGGTGGTGCTTTGTTCTGCAATCAACGCGTTTTGCAAGGCCATGTCATGGTTGTGCTGAGCCGCAGCGAGGGCCGCGCTGGCGGTATCCACCTGGGCGGCAGCGACCTTCCGTTGATCGGCGAGCAGGCTATCGTCCAGATTGAGAAGCGGGTCCCCCGTCTTAACGGTTTGACCTTCTTCCACTGATACTTCCTTGACTTTGCCTGCTTGTTCGGGCGATACGTTCACTTCTACAGCTTCAATCGTGCCAGAAGCGCTTAGTTGTCCATTGTTATTCTGTGCAAACCCTCTGTACAAAAAATATGCAGCGATCACAATTGCGGTCAGGACAAACAGGATGCGGATAATGGAACTTCTTCGTTGCATGAGGAAATCTCCTTCCTTGGATTTCTAATCGAGGCTCTTGCGAAAACGCATGGCGGCGAGTCCAAGCAGGACAATGGCGAAAATGGTCAGCGCAATGATCTGCGGAATGATCAGGTCAAGCCCTACGCCTTTGATGAGCACGCTGCGCAGAATGTAAATAAAATAAGTGAGCGGTAAAAGACTGCTAAAGAACTGCAGGAAAACTGGTAATGAAGAGATGGGGAAGAAGACCCCCGAGAGCATCATGGACGGTAACATGATGGGCATCGTCATCAACTGGGCCTGTTGTTGTGTGCGCGCCATGGTTGAGATGAAAAGCCCAAGGCCCAGGGTTGGTAATAGGTACAGTCCAACCAGCGCGAACAAAAGTATCAGGCTGCCGCGCAGAGGTACATGAAACAGGAATGTACCAACGGCCATGATCAGAATTGTGTTTGCGAACGAAACCAGGATGTAAGGGATGATCTTGGCAATCACCAACTCCCAGTTGCGAATCGGCGTCACAATCAACTGCTCGATCGTGCCGCGTTCACGTTCCTTTACGATGGCCAGCGCGGTGAGACTGGTTGCAGTCTGAAAGAGGATCATGCCGATCAGGCCGGGTACGATGTTGTAACTGCCGAGCAGGTCCGGATTGTAGAGGACGCGCGTGCGGACATCCACGGGCGAACCGCCGCCTCTGGCTGGACCCTGGAGGGCCAATTGCTCCGAACGGACACTTGCCCCGTGAGCCTGTCCCACCAACGCGGATGCGGAGAAGATCGCGCTTGCGATGGTTGGATCAGATCCATCCATCAGCACTAACACATCCGCAGTATTGCCTGTCGCCAGCTTGCTGTTGTAATCAGGAGGAATGACAATGGCGACTTTGGCCTGACCGCTATCGATCAGCCGATTGACCTCGGCCTGGCTATACACGGCATAATCAAATGAGAAGTACCCGGTAGACTCAAACGAATCGAGGAGTGCCCGGCTCGCACGGCTGTTATCCTGATTGAAAATCACCGTGGATACATTCTTGATGTCTGTATTGTTTGCATAACCTAGCAGAACCAGTTGCATGATGGGCATAATGAAAATGAAGATCAACGTGCGCGGATCACGCAACATGTGAGTCATTTCCTTCTTGATCAATGCACGAAACCGTCTCATAAATAAATCTCCTTCATTGCGTCACTGCGCTGACTCGTTCTCGGCTAAGAGCGAATCATAGAGCTTGGTCATCAACTTTAATAGTTGTGTCTGTTCTTCAGAGGTAAATTTGCCAAGAATATGCAGGATGCGTTGTTTGTTGTAAGTCAGGGCGGATTGGAATATATCCTGCCCGGTATTTGTCATCTGGATTCGCACGATGCGGCGATCGTTCGAATCGTTGACGCGTTCTACAAATCCCGCATTGACCAGGGAATCCATAATGCGCGTGGATGAGCTGAGGGGCATTCCCAATTGCGCACTTAAGTCGCCCATGGT
>JAKOVF010000054.1 GCA_029782225.1 Chloroflexota bacterium
GGGTGTGCTAGTCACTCTAGGCACCACGATGATTGTCACGGGCAAAATCATAGGAGCTTTGGGAGTAGTCTTTAACATCTTGACGAGCAAGCCCTTATTGATTATCGCTGCTATTGGAGCCTTATACCTAGCCTGGGAGAGTGACTGGCTGGGAATTAGGACTGCGGTTGAAGACGCTTGGGCTATCATAAGCCCTGTAATCGATGCCATCATCGAGTGGGGCCATCAAACTATCTCCACGGTATGGAACTGGACGACAAAAACCGTCTCGGCGTTTCTCTCTTGGGTACAGGATACAGCTTGGCCGTGGATTGGTAAAACTGTTAGCACAGCCTGGGACTGGACGACAGAAACCGTCTCGGCGTTTCTCTCTTGGGTACAGGATACAGCTTGGCCGTGGATTGGTAAAACTGTTAGCACAGCCTGGGACTGGACGACCGGCAAAGTCGGTGAGTTTATAACTTGGATAAAAGACGTAGCGGCCCCTTGGTTTGGCAAGACTGTATCCACCGTTTGGAACTGGACCCTTGATGTTGGCGGAAGATGGTTTGACGCCATCAAAAAAGGGTTTGATACTGGGGATTGGTCCGACTTTTGGGACATTACTGAAGATCTTTGGTCCACTGGTGTGGTGCTTGCTATCACCCTATCCTCCGCGGTACAGGGTATTAGTGCAGTGATTGGCGCAATTCAATCGGGACTCGGTTTGGTGGCAGCTACGGGCGCAAGTCTTGGGATACCAGGACTAGTTGGCGCATTGTCCGTTGGTATCCAACTCATGGAGGCACAGGCTGAGGGATCATACGAAGACTTTGCCAAAAACGTTATTGCTGCAGGATTGATTGCGGCGTTCTTGTATCCAGTCACAGGACCTGGTGGAGCATTAGCTGGATTTAACTTGGTCCTGAACTTAAAGCTTGGTGAAGAAGCCTACGATGGTTTCGTAATACTCTTCGAATGGATTGGCTACAACCTAGAAAAGCTTTTCTCTGGTCAGTGGGGCCAATTCATGTCTTTGGATGACTTTATAGAGTCGCGAGCCAAGGAAAAGGTCACGATCCTGTTCGAGGGTGATTATGAGGAAAATCTGCAGTACGCGATTGCAGAGACAAAGAAACACGCACCAGAGCTCTGGGACGAATATGCCGAGATGTATGCTCGAATTTGGGACGTTGACGAGAATGAAATCAGGGCAGCACTCGGATTAGACCTAATCGGAGAAGCGGTTGCTGAAGCTCGTACGTTGCAGGACGTGCTTGACGCCATTTATAACGCCGAGGGTGGGGCTACCGCAAAAATCCCTTACGGCATGACCTCATTTGCGGACAAGGAAGTATCTTATGTCAGAGCAAAGGACAATGAGCGTTTTGCGGAGTTGTCTGCAGGCACCGCATACAGAAGCGAGGAATATTGGAGGGCAGCAGCGCAGACCACCGTTGAAATGTGGTGGGACCACTTTACCGAACTGTTCCCAAGCTTAGCGGGACAACACTTTGATGACGTATCCGCAGATGTGCAACAACTGTTCTTGGTCTATTTGGGCAAGTGGTTCGCACCGCCAGATGCGCATGAACTCAACGTAAACTGGATACCTAACGTGGCGAAAATGCTTGGCTTTGATGAAATGTCTGAGGCGTTCAGAGGTGACTTTTGGAATACATTCCAGACGTTGGTCGATGTCATATACGAAGTGGCCGACGGTGATCTAACCGTGGCGGTACAGTATATGGCCCAAGTGGTCGCTGATCAATTGATGGGCCAATCTCCCCCACCCAAAGGCCCACTCGCAGACATTGACGAGGGCGGCGCAGCCATCATGGAGGCGTGGACTGAGGGCGTTGTCGAGGGCCTAGATGAGGGTAAATCGAAGCTCACCACGGCGCTTGAGAAGATCAGAGAACTCTTCTCGACCATCTGGGAAAAAGTGCCGGAGGAAATTCGAGGACCTATCGAGCAAGCCATGACCTGGATAACTGACCTTATCGGCCAGGCCGAGGAGGCACTCTTTAAGCTGGATGAATTCCAGGAAGAACTCGACGCCCTGATGGGCGGCGGTAGCGATCCAGAAGCCGAAGCAAGTGGGTTTATGGCTCGCCTGTCCAAAGGTTTGCGCGACAAGTTAAAGGAAATCGACGACCCGATGGACAGGTTTACGACAGCTGTGTATAATGCTGGTCAAACGATGTTTGAGTTTGCCGAAGCCATAACTTCCGGCAACTGGTTAGATGCGTTTCTGACCATCCTCATGGAAACCGAATCCTTCGCCCTTGCGATGGAAATCCTCAACAAGGTAATGAAGCCATTCGTTGTCCTCTTGGACAACATCTTGCTCCCGATAGTCAAGTTCATAGCTCAGGTATGGAACACGGTCATTGACCTCTTG
>JAKOVF010000432.1 GCA_029782225.1 Chloroflexota bacterium
TATACCGGACGAACTTGGCACGCCGGTATTCGTGGCAGTGGGAAACCGTGCAGGAGGCAAACGACTCAGCAGGCGCGGTATTCGGAAGATCGTTGACGGTTACTTGGAAAAGGCGGGCTTGAAGCGCCCAGGGTTAAGTGGACACGCCCTGCGACATACCGCGGCGACGGCAGCATATAGGCATTTGAAAGACATTCGCGCCGTACAGGACATGCTTGGGCACCGAGACCCTAAGACTACGAGCCGCTATGCACGAGCTGTCGATCGACAAGAGCAAAACCCGGCAAACGCCATTGGTGTTCGACTATGAAAGACGGTATACATTAAGCGACTAGGCGAATAACCACGGTGGAAGCTCCTTCGGCTTATCCTTCTTCCACTTCCTGCCCGACGACCTGCCTCGCCCCCACGCATCTGGCGGGATAAGTCCGATCTTGTACCGCTGTTCATCCTTCCAACATTCATAGGCCAAGATGGGAGTCATCCAAGCGCCCGATTCCTCGGGCGGGATTGATTCCTTCTTGGCCTTCCGCTCTTCTTCCAGACGTTGCAACTCACCCCGAATCTCATCTGTCGCCTTCCAAAGGCGGGACCCCTCCGTTTGGAACGACTCCTTGATCCGCTCAATCATTTCGGCGTTTTCCCCGGTTTTGTCTACATTTCGCTTACGCCAGTTAAGGTAGGCTATGATATGGCTGTCGGTCATTCCTTGCGCCACTCTGTCAAGAACCGTGCGAACCAGTTCAACGGCGAAGGGAGACGCGCCAGTTTTCTCCCATTCCCTCAGATGTTGCTTTATCAGTTCCTGCACTTATCCTCGCCTCCAATCGTTCGCGCAATCTCCTAACCCTCGGATCAGACTCCGCTTTCTGCACAATCATTAAAGACTCAACGATCTTCGGCGACAATCTGCTGCCGTCCATACCGCAACAAGCAGCCGTAAGATGCCACATTCGCGATCTAGTGAAGTAATCCACCACCGTGCCGAAGTCGGCCTTGCGCGAAGCCACCGCATACCGACGCACTCCACGTTCTACCTCTTGCCACGCCTTCCGAAGGCCACATTGTAACCTTTCTCCGTAGCTTCTTCCGTCATCCGTTGACCGAGCGATTTCATGGGCACGAGCCAACACGTCAGATTTGGTCCACAGTACATAACGGGCTAACGTTACCCCTTTCGGCAAGTCCAACTGCGCCTGTTTGGTTATTGCCAATGCCAAGGACAGCCACCCAGGATTAATGCGATCCAATAGTAACGCCACCTTTCAAATTAAAAGGCCAGCAGAAGAAGGGGCGCACATGAACCCACTTCGTTCCACTGGCCTCCGGTGCTCGGTCAGCCGCAGCTACATCCTTTGTGATTAATGTATCACCGTTTGAACCAAACGTCTAACCAAACCATACGTTCGATGCCCATCGCCACACCACCCCGATAAGGCCCCAAGCCGCGATTAGGAGCACCACCAGGATCATACCCGCGATCAACTCACCCAAGATCTTGCTACCTCTGTTCATGGACACGTTCCTCCTTCCTAGCCACAACCCGATGCCTTATATGTTGCTCAACAAAGAGCGGGAGCCCGTCTTGCATCTTTATCGTGATTTCCCCATACTGCACCTCATCCATAGCCATTGAAACGAGACGCAACGCTTCGTTCTTTGTCATGGAGTACGAGCGATCAGGCATCCGCATCCTCCCTTACTTTCGCGCCAGAAAATGAGAAAAGCCGGTGCGCTAGCTTGTCGTCTGGTCTACTCCTCGTTCAACCGCTCTTTGAGGCACTTTGTGCTACAATAGTGGCCTTCAATGGGCCTGTCGGACCACGTTGTCGCATCCACTCCTGCGATTTCTACTCTCAACCAATTAATGGCTTCGTTTTCCTTCACTGTCTTGCTACATACCTCACATTGGAGCATGACGTATGCCGCCATCTTACCCCCCCTTTCCTGCGCAAACAGCGGGCCTGTCCACACGACGCGGCCCCGGACCCGCTCCACCACAGACCCACTGCCGCGCCGTTTGAGAATACGTCCATGCGTCGAGCGCAGGCGTTCGATCTCCATGCGGTCACCGATCTGCACGCTCACGCCTCGCCACCTCCGTCTGCTGCCTCCTCCATCGGAGCTATCACAATCTCCACCCTAGGCGTACCATCCTTCTCGGCGTACCACTTGCTCGCCCTCGTCCTGCACACCTGACTGTCGTCCCGCCACGCTAGGCCCGAGAGTGCGTCCGCCGTGCTCTTCCAGAGATTGTCCACGTCCGGCTTAGCTGTGTGTGGTATCGGCCCATCCGGGTCTTTCTTGCGCATGAGCCTTTTGGGACGCGGCAGGTAGAACTGCACGTCTACACCGATCGGGCCGTCAAGCGGCTCGATTCCCGCCTCCGCTGCCGCCGACATAATCGCCGCCTTGTAGGCGTTGACCGGATGCGTCGTCGGCGTGTAGTTGCGTATGTGCCCCCCAATCACTGCGTGCCGCTGCCGGGGCTGGGCGACGGGTACGGCGGGAACCGTTAGTCTAATCACGACCAACACCTCGCAGGTGGGCTAGGGCGGCATTGTGGCATTTTATCGCCTTTTCGATCAGTCTTTCCTCGTCGTACTCGCGTTTTAGTGCCTCCCCTTCACTCCCCGTGGGGTAAGGGCTGTTAGCAAGCGTTAAGTATTCCTCCCTCGCCTCCACCGCCTCGGCCAACAGGCGGTAGCCTTCGGATAGCTCTCGCACAGTCTTATCGATGAGCGTCATTTTCTCAGACAGTGTTGCAGGCAGATGGTCTAAAGCCAAATCTACAGCGAGCACTTTCTCATCCAACCACTGTCGCCAGTCACTCACTTCAGCCGCCTCCGCAATGCGCCGCAACTCGGCTAGGCGTTCCGGTGTTAGCTGCATCACACGCCCTCCTTTGCCCGTTCCCGGTTCCGCTGCATAGCGCCACGCAGCTCCTGCTCCACGTCGTACCCCATATGTGAACCCAGGCTCAGAACCGTGTGCAGCAGGTCGCCGTACTTGGTCCTCTCCGCTTCAGCGCGCTTACCTTCGAACTTGGCTTCCTGCAACCAATCCCAAATCTCCATGTATACCTGCAGCCAACCGGTGTACGCGGTCCAACCATCTGGATACTTGAGCCTCAAACATGCCAGCCGGTGACACTCCTCCGCTATGGCATTAAGGCCACTGTTCCGCACCAGGTCCAACGCCACGATGCGCTCGTCGGTCATGCCATAATCCCCCTTTCAGCAGCCACCAGACGACGGATCATTCCCGATCACCCACTTGATCACGTCCCTCTGCGTTGACAATCTTGACGTGGACGGGATCGCACGGGTGAATCCTATAAGCGTGCCGTCCCACGATGGGGTGGAGGATGTTCCTCCATATCCAGGAGAGAATTGGATGGCACGTGAGGATGAACGCGTAGCAGTTCTCGCAGTAGATGCCAGCGAACGGTCGCCAGTACAGATAAGCCCTGCGATAGCGCGCCCTGGCGCAACACAAGACGTGTCCCGTATTAGGCCGCCAATCACTCATCCCCGCCACCTCCCGTCAAGCCAGCCGCCTGACACGCCTCCGCGTCAGGCTTTGCGCCTGCAGCCTTGCCACCTGCGTTGCTTTGCTTCTCCTTCACGATCCGCTCCACAACCTCACCCCCAAATCCCTCTCAGAGGGCCGTAGACGGCCCACAATCGATTTTCTAATCCCATACGGTTCTTGGGTCGTCCTCGTCCACAAACTCGCCTCCAGAGGCGTCTGTGGGCGTCTGGGGCGACTCTACGGGTTCTTCCCCCTCCCCCTTTTGTCTTAGGCTAAGCGCAAAGGCTAAGACCTCTTCCTCAGTCGCTTCGTCAATTCGATTTAGAAGAATCAGCATGTCCTCCAGTTGCTCATCGGTCAGAAACCCCTTCTCATTACCGCTATACGCAGCTTCCACGAAGGCGCTATGCAATTTGCGAATCTCGCGATCCAGGAGTCTTCTTGCCACGCCGCATCGCCTCCAGATAGATCAAGTAATCCTGCATTTCGTGACGCTCCATGTCCCGTAGCGTAGAGGTACCGGCATCCAACCGGACATACACCTTGCCGCCATCTGGTGCGTATCTCAACTTTGCAATCTCGATCTCCATCACACCGTCAACTTCGGGTGGCACCTCGCCGTGTGCGTCGTGGATGTACTTGCCTTCACGGTGCAGAAGCAGGATGCCATCTGAGTGTTGCTCGATCACCGCAGACTCGTAAAGGTCGCTGATCTTGGGACGCTTATCGTCCCGGTGCGCAAGGTTACGGTTTACCTGTGATACCACGATCATGGGCACTTGCAGTTCTCCCGCGAGGGCGCGTAGCTCCTTGACGTTGTGTCCTACTGCATGACGCTTCTCGCGTACTCCAGGTGGATCATTGAGGAGTGTCAAGTAGTCCACGATGATGTAGTCCAATCCATGCCTAGCCTCCAACACCCTCGCCAACGATTGTACGTGTTGCACCCCAATGCTGCGGTTGTCGCAGATGTACAGGGGCAAACCAGCCACCTCTGACACTGCGTACTCCAGCTTGCCTCGA
>JAKOVF010000102.1 GCA_029782225.1 Chloroflexota bacterium
TTGGCATCTCAAAATGCGGCACCCGTTTATCACAGAACCGTGAATATTGGAACACTAGTTCGCCTTCGAGTCAGCATTTTGCCCTCCCAACTACTCGAAACTAGCCCATTACCCACCAGACGCATTTACAGGCCCCACAAACGATTTTTGCGACGTGGATAGGTAAACATAGCGGCCCTGTTTCAAACGTTGATCCTGGGCCTCCTGTGACGGTCGGTTTTGGGTGGGAGTGCGGTCTGTGGATCGAAGGACGCAAGGACGTGCATTTTTCTCAGAGGGAATTTGCGAAATCCTATTGACAGTCTCTATGGTGCTATGGCACTATGTAATCGAGGCAAGGTAAGTGCAGAAACGGAGGGTGATCGCCGGTGAGTGAATATCGGCCAGGGTACATCGAGGGCAAGAGAAAACTGGGTGTGTACGTGGCCGAGGAAGTGCACAAGGTCCTGCGAGTCAGGGCCGCGGAGACTGGGGAGAGCATGGGAGAAATCACGGAACGCGCGTTGAGAAAGGAGTTGGCACAAGAGTTGGCACAGCATGGGAGAAGGAAACTCGGGGACCGCTGTCCAGTACCACAGGGAGGGGTAGGCGATGCGTGAAGTGGACTTTCTCTACTTGCGGAGTGCGCTTAAGAGTCTGAATTCCAGCACCGATCTGGTGCTGGTGCGAGGGTGTGTGAAGGTAACGCTGTCGCACCAGTGCTCGCCTTACGTATCCCGGCGCGGGCTGGCGTATGACCAGATCACGCCGATCGCGCCGACAGACGTGCTTGTGGTCGCAAACTTTCGCAATATCCTGCTTGTGGGGCTGTCCGAAGATGCGACGGAGCGAGCCACGGAGGCCATCGGACGCGATGGTCGTCCGTTCGAGGACAGCCAGCTCGGATGGGATGGTCCCTGGGCGGACTGGGTGTGCGAACCAGTCCCGCCTACGCTGCATCTCCTGCAGGGGCTCCTCCGGTCCGCCAACGATTACGGCCTCGTTGAACTCGACTGGCTAGGGAGGGCGCTCCTACACGTCGCCTGGCTCGTCCCCGTCGTCACGGGGTGGGACGAGGGCGGGAGGCCCGTGTTCTCGTGGCTGGGTCCTCCCAGCGAACCCGAGTCCGAGCCGGTGGGTCAGGGCCTCCCCGTGGAGGTCTAACCTCGCTACCCATGGGAAGCTACAAGGGGGGGGCAACGTCATGAAACAAACAGTCAGAGTGGAGCAGTTCTGGGTCGATAGGCAGAAAATGATCGCCCATGGGCGCTTGTCTATCGGCTTCGGAGAGTGGAATGTCGAAATGTTCGCCCCACTGGGCCTTCCCCACGAGGACCCGGAAGACGCCAGTACGTGGGGACCGGCGTCGCCTGAGCATGTGGACTGGGCCGGGCTGGACGCAAACACAAACATACGATACCAGGCATGGCTAGGCGAACTGCTAATGGGCGAGGGACCCACAGAGGAGGAGGCCGTCGAAGCCGCCGTGGCCGAGTACGAAACATCTGTTGGCTATGGCGACGCGCCGCACCTATACCCGGATCGTGAGACACTGGTCGCTGATCTGGACGTTATCGGTCTAGTCCAGCGGCTCTAAGCTAAGGAAAGGAAATGACACACGACGGCTGGACAATCGTAACAGACCTAGAAATCGCTGTGCGTACATGGTAGCGTCTGTGAGGGCCGGATTCCCTCCGGCCCCTTTTTCTTTTTTGCGATTTAGTGCTTGACAATGCAATACAATGCATGATAGTATAAGGGTAGAATGACAATCAAACAAGGAGGCAATGCGTTATGGCGATTAAGGGATTCGACACATTCCGTCGTGAAGTAGTGAAACAGGTCAAGCAAGAGAGCACCTGCGTATATCAGAAAGATAATGAGATCGTACGGTATATATCAAATGGTGTATGGGCATTGGACTTGTCGGTACTGAGACTC
>JAKOVF010000105.1 GCA_029782225.1 Chloroflexota bacterium
GTCGCCCACTGAGACCTTCTCCTTTGGGGTTCTTTCACTATCTATACAATAATTCAGTGGAAGCGAGCTCTATGACTCGCTTCCACCGCTCGATGACAACTTCTAGTAAACCAGGTACCAATCGTCGATGTTGTCCTTGTCGAACACGAACGGGGCTCCCAGAACCACTTCCAAGCCGCCATCCGCGGTCTGGATGATTTCTCTTTCACCCATCCGGCCGATTTTGACTGTTTCCCCGGCCGCGCCTTTGATCTCTCCGGTCAACAGGGCATGTGCCATGTAGGTGGACACATAGCCGAGATCAATTGGATTCCACAGCGCCACAGCCTCACATGTGCCGTTGCGGATGTATTCCGCCATCTCGCTGGGGAGCCCCAAACCGGTGAGGGCGATTTTCCCGGACAAGCCCTGGTCCTCGATCGCCCGGGCTGTCGCAGCCACACCTACAGTTGTCGGACTGATGATTCCCCGGAGGTTGGGGTACGCCCGGAACAAGCCGAGGGCTTCGGTGTAGCTCTTTTCCCGCAGGTCGTCGCCGTAAACGATGCTGACCAGCTTCATGTTTTCGTACTGCGGCAGTTTCAGTTCTTCTTTCATCCACTCGATCCAAGTGTTCTGGTTGGCCATGGTGGACGCGGCGCTCAGAATTGCGATCTCACCTTGGAAATCGATCATTTCCGCCAGCAGTTGGACTTGGATCCGGCCGATGAGTTCCATGTCAGCCTGGTTCAGGAACAAGTGCCGCCCTGCAGGAGCCACGGCTGAGTCAAATGCCACGACCTTGATTCCCCGGTCCATAGCACGCCTTGTCACCGGCACCAAAGCATCGGGATCGTTCGCGCTGATGAGAATCGCGTCGACTCTTTGGGCGATCAAGGCATCGATAATTGCGATTTGGCCTTCAGCAGTAGGAGTTTCCGGAGCTTGGAAAATGAAGTTGATGCCTAATTCGGCGGCGGCTTCCTCGCCTCCCTTGCGGCATGCCTCAAAGAACGGGTTCCCTGCGCCTTTGACGACCATTGCTATAGTGTACTTTTGCGCGAATACTGGAGCGGCCATCATCAGGCAGGCTAAAAGCACAACAGCAACGACCATCAGTTTCCTCATGGTTTAGATCCCCTCCCTAGAGTATTGAGTAGTTACTCATTTAGATTATTAAACACTATGTTAACGTTTTCCTTCATGTGTGAACAGTGAATTTTACCTAAAATTAATAAACGCCATCCGAATGGATGGCGCAGCTTGATCTTAAAATCATCGGCCTTCATTTAATCTTTCTCAGGATTTTGATCAAGGGGATGCCCAGAATCAGGACGACTGCCGCTTCGCTGACGGCAATACTCCCTGCCACCAGCCAATATGGCTGGCTGTAGAAGCGGTGCAGGTAAGCGCTGACCAAAAATGCATTGAACAGGATCGGCGACGCGTAGGCTATCCAGGAATCGCGGTGGCGGTAGGTCACGTAGGCGGCGATCAGTGTGACC
>JAKOVF010000110.1 GCA_029782225.1 Chloroflexota bacterium
CAACGCGCTCAGACACTTCAGGTAGCTCGGCAAACAACTCTTGAAGCAGGCCAGTCAGCCGTTGGGACTGCGTCAACATGTCATGCGTGTTGAACAGGTCGATGGCGAGGCTACGTATCTCGTAGGCCAGGTCACGGCTTGCTTCATGATCGATGCCGCGCGCTTTGGCACTCAGCTGGATAGGCTGGGCGACCTTGTCCCAATTACGTGCTACGGCATCAAGCTTGTCCACATACGGCTTGACGGCAGCTTCACCCGAGTTCGCCGAGTCACGGGCGGCTTTAATCAGCTTGTGGACGTTCTCAGCTTCCTTCTGCAAGAAGCCTTGGGTTTCTACTTCGTAGCTGTCGACGAGGTCATCGATCAGTTCGGGCGCGTGATCCTCGCCGCCCAACGTAACCCCCTCCACCGTGTCCGTCATGACCTGGACAAGCGTCGTCGGTGGCAGCCTGTCGAGGGCGTCCTTGATGGCGCTGCGGTAGTACCGTTTACGTTCCGCCAGTTCGGCTTCAATTTGGTCGAGTGCTCGGGCCTCCGGGAAGCCGGAGACAGCACGGTCTTCATTGATGTCGCGCAGGACATCTTCGGGATCGATCTCATCCACGAGGTAAGCAACCTCCTGAATGAAACTGGCCAGGTCTTCCGCATCGTGTTCGCCATCCACCGCCTCGAAGGCGGCGGCGAGCAAATTCAAGTGTGCAAGCGTGGGCAGGCCAGATTCCTCCCTGACCGCCATAGGATCATGGAGTAGGTTTTCAACGAGCTGCGATGCCTTCCGTGGAGAAACACCAGGAAGCCACGCGATCTCAGCGCTCAACCTGGTGCGTGGATTCGTTAGATCAGAGCGTGCCTTCTGGCAGACATCGTGGTCCAGCTCCAAAGACTTCTCTTCAGCCAACTCAACGATTCGCCTGCGGTCGTCGCGAGTGGTCACATTGAGAATCGCGAAGGGCGTCTGATGGAGCGCGGTTGTCTTCAGTGTGCGTTGAGCTCGGGCTCGCGGAGATGGGGAATTCCTGGCTGATTGCACAGAAGGCACAGCGGTTGGGCGGGAGGGCGCCGCTGTTAGCACTGGCCTCGCCGAGGCGCTTGATGCCGGCTGAGCGCCGAGCATCGCCATGAGCTGCGGGTCCTTCGAGGCTTCTTGAGCCTGAGCCAATGCATCAGATGGCACGGAAAGCTTCAAATGATTGCGAAGCTCGTGGCTGTAATGTGCCAGCTGCGTTTTCGACGAAAGGTGATCAGTAAGCACGAGTGACAAAGCCAGCTCGCTGTTTAATCGAGGAGTGGTTCCGCATGCACCGCAGGCGAGCAATGCGCCTGACTTCTCTGAACCACATTTAAAACATATTGCCATGCCCATGACTGTGCCCGTCCGCTAATTACGTAGTCTTGCCAACTGCTGAGACAGACAGCGGTTGTACGCGGCCGGACCATTGACATACTTATCTGTTGAGCAGGCGGCCTCGATTGAATTTCTCTTCGTAGTTGAAAGTCTTGACAAATCTGGTCGCCCACCCTGTCGTTCCAACGCCACGAGTTGATTGTTGAGGCATCTGTTGTAAGCCGCTGGTCCGTTGACGTACTTATCCGTTGAGCACGCAGCTTCAATCGATTGCCTCTCAGAGGATGAGAGTCGGGA
>JAKOVF010000144.1 GCA_029782225.1 Chloroflexota bacterium
CCACCATCGCCGCGCAGATCCAGGCCGGGGAGGCGGCGGGCAAAGCTCCTGACCTCGCCCCCCGGATGCTTGAATATGTAGTGATAGCCGCCTGAGCCAGTGATTGCGCAGGTAGTGGGCGGAAGTTCCTTGTCAGCTATGCTCTCCTGTCCCTCCGGGCCATCGACATCCAGAACGATAATTCCAGATATGGTGCCGGTAACTATTCCGATATTTGCATTCGGCCACTTCTTCCACCAGGCGCGGATCTGCTCCTCGCTGGCTCGCTCCTTCTGGTAAGGTGCCCAGGAATTCAGGAGAGGCTTCTTCCCTTTGGCACGTAAAGGGATGACCGACCAGCCCAGGGAAGCGTAACGAAGAGCCGCATTCAGTAGTTCATCCATTCCCAGGTGCCCTCCTAAACTTCGAAGTCGCCCCGGGCCAAGCCCGGGGCGCAGAAAAAAAGGGGGAGTTTAGAAGGGGACATCATCGTCGTCATCCGGAGCGCAATAAATATCGTCGTTGCTGCTGGCAGTTTGAGTTGTCTGCATATACTCGTCGGCTTCAACTGCCAGCTGACGGGTTAACACCTTGATACCCTTGGAGTACTCGGCCATTGCCGTGTACTGCTCCGGAGACAATTTCCCGGCAAGTGTAAACACTGCTTGACTGTAGTTGATTCCATCAGCGTTTTGCGCTTTTTTGAGGCTGATTTTGGTGACTACGCCGTAGGAGCGCATCCCTCTGGATACTATTCTCAGGGCCAGGTAGTCAGACAAGTTTTTCAGTGAAGTAGGTGGCAGCGTCAGCAGGAGAGGGAGCATTTCACCTTCTCGAAGAACGTAAACACGGTGCATGTTCTTGCACGCCTTACCGCGGCCATCTTCAGCGGTTCCCCAGGCGTTCAGCGGGCAGGAGTTGCAGGGTCTTTGTCCTTTGTCGCTGCTCACGCCGACTTTCCCGTCCATACTGGAACAGTCAGGTGGATTGTTCGCACCGCTGTATTTCCCAGACCAATAGGCGTTTACCGGATGGTGGTCAACTATGACGCCAACAATTTCTTTTTCTGCGTCCGGGTTCTCCGGGTCATCCCCTGGTACCTCAAAAGCCAGTCCGCCGCCGCTGGGGATCTTCACCCGCGGGAAACTCAGCGACAGGCCATCCATTTCTTCTGCCATAGCTTGTCCTATGTCCTCGTTCAAAACCGGTAGTTCAAAGTTTTCAATAATCGCTAGCGCGGTACTTTCTTTCCGTTTTGTAGCCATCAATACCAGTCCTCCTTATTTCTTCATCCGGATACTGATCCCGGATTTCTCGTATACGTTAACCAGCTCGTTCAACTCTTCCGGCAGTGCGCCGGTCTCGTCAATGGTTTCCTTCACCCAGGCCTGTAAAGTCTGCGGGTGAATAGATTCCTTGACCATGTCTTTCAGCCCGTTTTCCTTCATCCAGGAGCACAGCGCCGGCATCATACCCGCCTTGGCGTTGACGTAGGTCCGGGTCGTCATAACAAACTGCCGGCCGTTCCGGGTGAAGTTCTGCATTTCTTCCTCAATCATGGCGGAAACTAACTGCTCCTCAGTTCCCGCGATCTCAGCATTTACTTCCTTGAGCTCATCTTCGAGCTCCTTTTTCCGGTCACGCAGGGTGACTAATCTATCGGCAGTGGTGAATAAATCCAAAATAAAACCTCCTTACTTAAGCAACTCGCGCCAGTTGTCCACGATGTTCGTTGCGATGTCCCTCTTCTCAGCGAGAGCTGCGTATATCTTTTCATCCACCGTCCCTTGGGCGGTAAGAAATATGTTTGTCACCGAGTGCCGCTGACCGCTCCGGTGCAGGCGGCTGCGCGCCTGGTCAAGGTCTGAATAACTGAAACTGCAGCTGTAAAAGATAGCGGTACTGGCCGCATGGAGAGTAATACCGGTACCCGCCGCCGCGATCTGTCCGACAAAGATCTGGCACTCAGGGTCGGTCTGGAATCTCTCTACCAGGGCGCCCCGGATCTTCATCGGCGTGGATCCGTCCAGACTCACGAAATCGATCTGTTTTTTGGTCAGCAATTTCTCTATGGCTTCTTTCTCGGCCGTGAACCGGACAAATATAACCGCCTTCTGTCCCTCCAGGTCGTCCAGGATGTCTGAAAGCAGATTTAGTTTTGCAGAACTCACCTGCTGCCCATCCAGGAAGCCCCCGGCGATCTGTGAGAGCCTGAGCAGCTTCGATAGTACATTGGCTGCAACAACGGTTTCCCCGGCCTCCAATTCAGCAACAGATTCTTTGCGCATCTGGTCATAGAGCGCCTGGGCTTTGTCCTCCAACCGACAGTATCGGTACACATCTACCATTTCCGGCAGGTCCAAACATTCATCTTTCCTGACCCGGAACGCTATACGGTGAATCTTCGCTGCTAACTCATCAATGCGTTGATACCCGACCACTTGTTTATTCTCCCAGCCGCCCATGATGGCGTAGCGGTTTTTGAATGCAAAAAATGAAGTGCCAAATATAGAAGGATCCAGAGCGCGGTAGATGCCGTACACATCAAGCGGGCTATTCGTGATCGGCGTCCCAGTCAGCGCCAGCTTATACTTTGTTTTTGCACCTATCCGTGCCATTGCCTTAGACTGCTGGCTACCGGGCGTCTTGCATCGGTGAGCTTCGTCCATGATCAGCATATCCGGGCTCCAGCGGAGCAGGTCGTCTACCATGTTGCGGGCGCCCTCGTAATTTATTACCACCACATCCAGACCAAATCTGTCCTGCCAGTTCGCCAGGATTTCCTGACGCTTTTTGACGGGACCATCTAAAACCACTACCCGGCACTGAACATCTGAACATTTATCAAACTCCTGCTTCCAAACCGGCATCACGGATGCCGGGCAGACAATCAGAAGTCGGTTGATCTGCCCATGCAGCCACCGGTACCCGGCTACTGCGATGGCGGGCAGAGTCTTCCCTGCCCCCATTTCCATGAAGTAGGCCGCGGCATCCAAAGAGATGCCCAGATTAAAAGCATGAATCTGATGTTGATAAGGTATAACTAGGATAGGCATTGGTGCTAACGGTTTCGAGTCCTGCCAGCGCTGGCCTTGCATTACAGCGACTTCAGCTTCCCGGAAAGCCAGGTCTGTCATATACTTAGTCACGCTGGGGTCAACCTTGACTCCGGGAGCTGCCTGGATGATTCCCTGGAAACACTCAGTTGTCGCCGGGAATTCCCAGGCCTTCGCGGTTGGATTCCACCGGGCGCCTGGCACGCGTTTCAGCGCGTCTTTGAACCGGTAGCAGTTATGAACTTGAAGCTTGTCCCCCGCCAGCGTGGCGCTAGGGAAGTTATAGGCAGGGATCATAACTCCTCGAACTCCTTTTCGAGCGTTTCAATGTACTTGCCGACAATTTCATGGAGGGCACTTTTTAGTTCATCAATGCTACCCCAATGAATAAATTGGATTAGATAAAATTCCTGGTAACGCCTGTCTTTTTCATCTGGATGTTTGAATGAGGCTGTCAATTTAACTGAGGCGTTTTCCATATATGGAACAACAGACTGAAATGCTTTCGCTTTTTTAATGTCATCCAGTATCCGTCTTGCTCGATCTACTCGAGCGCCTAAGTATTCCAGCGTTTCAGCGTTAATGTTCTCAACCTCCTTAAAATGGCCGCCACCTCCTGTTCTTCCTACTCAATAACCTTCACTTCAACCAGTCGACGGCCCCATTGAATGCATTTTTCATGGTCGTTCATGTAGATATCAATGATGCGTCCTTTCACCAACCGACCGGTATCCTCG
The DNA here is from genome assembly GCA_029782225.1 of Chloroflexota bacterium. GTDB lineage: Bacteria > Chloroflexota > Anaerolineae > Anaerolineales > Villigracilaceae > JAKOVF01. Next base: position 3,773 of record JAKOVF010000144.1, read on the forward strand.
GCTGTGTACACCCCGTCCACTTCCGGCCAGGTCTCGCAACTGACATACACCTGGCTGCCTAGTGGTATTACC
>JAKOVF010000148.1 GCA_029782225.1 Chloroflexota bacterium
GCCATCACTTGGTGGAATCTGGTGACTAGCTGGGCACATTCATACTCATTTTCCGGTGGTGGTGACAAAATGCCCATCGAATTATTCTCGGCTGTGGCTCCGTCTTCAAAAATGAAGAAGCCTTCCACGAGAACGGAATCACCGTGGTCTTCAAAAAACTGTTCGCGTTGCTCGATTGCTAACTGGTTAATGCTCACGTTAGGACTCCAAATTGACGGGGTTTACTGTCACGAAAAATGGTCCCGATGGTGATTTTCTTTGCATTGGCCAAAAACGCTGCTCCTGCGATCACGTTGGCAATGTCATCGTTGAGTTTCGTGGGGTGGGTAATTATTTCCTTGCCGTTGCTGCCAGCCCTACGTTCAAGATTCGCTAGTTGCTTCACGGCCCGTGGCCAATCCAAAAGTTCGATGTCAGCGCTTACAAGAATCGGTAACAGTTCTTTGTACAAATCGCTGGCGTTCTTTTTTGACTTCTCATACGCGATGCCGTGATTTTGAAAAGCTTTGGAAACGAACTCGCCGCTATATGCGTCACCTGTTACCCGGCTGATGCCGTACTCACGAAGCTTCTGGGCCATGTTCGCGATGGCCCGAAACGGATCATGCGGCGATGGGGCATGTACGAGAGCATCGAGAATCACTTTCTTCCCGTCTTGATGCGCGATGGCCATTGCACTGGCGTCACCACGTCCACCTGAGATGTCCACATAAGCGTGATAACGAATCCCTGGCATTGCGAAATGTTCTTTTCTGCCTTTGACCACGAGCGCTTCGAGCAATTCGATACTGACAAAAGCCCCAACGTCTTCTCGCCACTGGGCACCGTATTCTGATAACGCTGCACTGCGGTCTTCCGCCATTGCTCTGTCGATAATCCGCTGTGACAGCGTTGGATTCATCACTTTCGATGGTGCGTTCCAAACGAGGACATCTTGGGAACTGTCGTTGCCGTAATGCCGCTTGAAAGTCTCGTATGGCCACCCGCTTTTGCTGTACGGACTGCTGATGCAAACCAGCTTTCCATTCGTGGTTGCCAATGATGGCAAGACAGCTTGTACCAACGTCCCCGCGGCCCTGGTGCGGGATCGGTCGGGGTCACCGAGAAAGCAAACCTCGTCGATCACACAGCCCACTAACGAAAAACCCCTGGTGCTGCGATAATCGCTGGCGAGCAGTTCCAATCGAATGCCAGAACGCAATTGGAATGTGTCTTGCGACCGTTCTCTAACTATCTCCTGTTCCAACATGGGGCTGGACAGCAGACTACGAATGTACCCACGAACGATCTTAGTTTGCAGTTTTGTGGGAGCGATGCACGCCACCAAGCCGGCTTCACCTGGTGCTAATCGAGACTCAAGACCGGCCAATGCAGCCATGTAACTCACGATGGTGGCAGCGGTACGCGATTTACCTGATCTTCGCCCCACTAATAGCAGCGATGTTTGAAAGCCACTGCTGGGCATCTTGTCGGCATCGCGGCCCGTGCATTCTTTGACCAACTTTTTGCCCCAAGCGCTTCGGACTGGAATGCCGAACACGCATTTCAACAGTACGAGCCACCGCTTCCACGTGGTCAAGTCATTCTGGTAGAACGGCCCGAACAACTGCGGATCGTGCATCGCATCGACAATGCTGATGGGGGCCTTGGGCATCGGTTACGCCTTTTTCTTGCTCTTACGGGCGGCTTGAAGATAGTCACTCAATTGAGCCGTGGTCTTGCGACCATTCTCGATGCCCAACTTGTTGACAATTTCCGTAAGCGTTTTGCTGGCGGCCAT
>JAKOVF010000154.1 GCA_029782225.1 Chloroflexota bacterium
CAATCCGCCCTGGGATCGGTTGCTCCCTGCCGCCAAGGAGTTCTTTGCCGGTTACAACATCCGGGTGCTTGATGCGCCGACCAAACGCGAACGAGAAGGTCTCGAAAAAGAGCTTCTTCAAGACCGGCGCATCGCTGAAGCCTACCATGCCTACATCGGCGAGTTCCGCAGTATTGAAGCGATCGTTGACCTGCTCTATGAGTATCAAGTCGCCATCGTGGATGGGCAGCGCACCATTGGCAAGCTGGACGCCTATCGCGTCTTCATGGAACGCAACTATCAGGTTCTATGTGACGGGGGAGTCACAGGCATTGTTGTGCCGTCTGCTTTTCACGCCAACGAAGGGGCGACCGGCATCCGCCAATTGTACCTGTATCACATGGCGCTGGCGTGCTGCTATTCGTTTGAGAACCGCCGCAAGTTGTTTGAAATTGACTCGCGGTTCAAATTCGCCAACGTTGTAGCCCGGAAATCCGAGGCCGGGACGCAGGCGTTCCGGTGCAGGTTTTATCTCCACAATGATGAATGGCTGTTCCACCAAGTGGGCGCGTTCACCTACACGCGGGAGTTTGTGGAGAAGACGGGGGGCGAGTACCTGAGTTTTCTTGAACCTAACAACGCCTCGGATTTAGATATTATTGCAACCGCAACACGTCACAGTAAGCCATTCCATCACATCGCAACCAGTCGGTCGATCGCGCTGGGACGGGAGATAAATATTACGGATGACGCATGGCGCTTTGAGGACATCGGCAATGTATACAAAGGCAAAAAGGACCCTCGGATGCCAGAAGTAGTTCGGGAGCTAACTGGCATAGGCTGTCTACTCCTGATCGAGGGAAAATCATTCCATCAATACACAGACATGTGGGATGAACCACCCAGATACGTTTTGCCTATCTCCAGGCTGAATGATAAACCTGATTGGGTTAGGTCAGCGCAAATCTACAAAGTCGCGCACAGGAAATATGCGGCATCAACAAATGAGCGCACAGGCATTTTTTGCATCATAACACCAGGCTACATATCGACAACAAACAGCCCAAGTGACAATAGTGCTAGACTGCATCCCAACGCAGATGCACTGGAACTCTGCGCTGTGGGAAATGCCTTCGTTTTCGATTTCCTACTGCGTCGCTATGTCTCCAGCGGAACACTGAATTACTTCTTTCTAGCAAGAACTGGCTATCCCGTCTTAGAGAATGCGCAGCGGATCTTCCTTGTCCACTCTGCCCTCCGCCTTACCTGCAACCACGCCGGATACGCACCACTGTGGCAGGAGCAGCTTGGCGACGCGTGGCGCGAGCCAAAACCCAAACACACCTGGCCCGTCCTGGCAACCGAAGAAGAACGCTGGAACGTGCGCGCCGCCATTGATGC
>JAKOVF010000433.1 GCA_029782225.1 Chloroflexota bacterium
CAGCAGTCCGAACCCGAAGAGCGTGAGGCCATAAAGCTGCCCGACGAAGCGGCCCGAATCGTTCAGGTCCACATTATAAAAGCGGACCAGCGGCCCGGGCACGAGCATAAAGCCAAGGCCAAAGAGGAATGAGAGCACAGCCGAAACGGTAAGAACATTGCGATAGGTCATTTGGGTCTCCTTTCTTGAGAGACTCAACCCGCCCAACCGCCCGCGCGTTACGGAAGAACTCCGATGGTCGACCAGGGACTGGAATGCTGCGGCCCCTGAGAACCCGGGGTCTGCCTCAAGGGTTTCTATCTGCAAATAGGTCATCCTCATCCTGATATCGTCCGCTTCCAAGCAAATTGATATGCTGTCCCATCTCCCACCCAACCGCCTGGACCTGCGCGCCGTGCTCGAAACTCCTCTGAGGCAATTCGTCCCGTGGCTGGCAGCCGTGCTGCTCGTCTCCTGGGCAGGATATCCCGGCGTGATCTGTGTCACACCGATGGCGTGGCTGATGGCGCTGCGTGTTGGGCTTCTGTGCGTCACACGCTCCACGAGCCAGGACTCCTCCCACCGCCTGCTGGAAGCCGGGCTGGCAGGCGCCTTCTTTGGACTTCTTCAGGGTTTGTTATTTATCGTCATCATCCCGTTCGCGGGACCGATCGCCCCCGGCGAGGAACCAAACGCCGTCATCCTCACCATCCTGATGCTGATCGCAGGGATATTTGCCGGAGCCATCCTGTCCCTCTTCACTGCCTTCCTCACCGAGCAGCGCAAAAAGAGAACCACGGTCTAGGCGCTGGAGACCGGCGATGCCAGACCGAGGGCTCATGGAACTATTCGCCTGTAATGTCTTCTGCAGAAGATATGGATTTCGCTTTGCCTTATTTTCTGAACAAGCGCTCCAGCAGGGATTCTTTGTGCGGCTGCGGTGGCTGTGGCTGCTCCTGCTTTTTCAGTTGCGGTAAATCCTCACGATATCGATAGATCAATGCCCGGCTGAAATTCTGCCACTGCTCAAATTCCTCCTGCCTGTTTTTGGGCTGCTCGATCTCCAAGGCTTCGCGCAATCTAGGTATGAACACATCGAAAGCCGATTTGACCAGCTCGCCCCATTCCAACGCCGAACTGGTAGCCCACATGGGTGCAATGGTCGACAATACGTACAATAACCCCACGATCCACCAATTCAGGGTCTGACCGGTCGCAAAGACCAATCCCGCATACTCGATCTGCAGAAAAACGAAGACCACTCCGAGATTCACCCACAGGTCAACATACGCTTTGGCACCAACCATCAACTCAAAATACTCCTTGGGGACCACAGCCAGCAGCCGTCCCCAGCCCGGGATGGAGTCCAGCCCATACATGACTCGCGGGAAACTCTCAAAGGATCGCAAAGCATTCCCAAAGGGAGTGGGCAAAAGGAGCTCTTCCTGTTCCGGGAACGCCACAGCCAGCAGGCTCACCAGCTCGTCCCGCTTCTTTTGAGACTCCAACGGAAATGTCTGCCCGCTCTTTGCGCAGGACTGATATTCGTTCTCCAGTTCCTCCACTCGTCTCCAAATGGTTCGATAGCGGTTTCTCTCAAACCACGCAAACAATCGTACAGGGTTAAATGTGCCGTATCCCTCCATGAAGCGATACAGCCCGCGGTTGGCCGCCAGGAACACGATCCCCCCGATGAAACAGGCCAGGCCAAAAACGGTGGTCCATACCAGATAGTCAAGTTGTTCAAAAGTTGAGAGATCAATCCTGAAAACATACTGATGGATCAGAAGCAGGGATGCAGAAAACCAAACGAACACCGGGAGGAAAAAGCCCACGGTAAAATTTCGATCGATTAGCTTGGAGATTTCACCAAACATGTGACCTCACAGAAGTACTATTAGATGGATATGCAGGAACAGGCTGGCGGTGTCATTTCACCATGGGTTTTCTTATGATCCTGTCTTCCTTGATGGTTTCCGTCGCAACCTTCCCCACAAGTTCGCCCTTGCTGAGGTACATATCACGGCTCACGATCGGTGATGAAATGACAGACACTTCCAGATCCGCTTCCTGTATCACAGTGCCTTTCTGAATGGGTTTCTTCGCTTTGATCACGAGCGTGCCACCCGGGGGGAGCTTTATATCCGTGACAGGCGTTGCAGGGTTTCCGAAAAGGCCGACCGAGGCAATTAAACTATAGGCCGGGAAGTTTATCTTCGCAACTTTCCCCAAGGGATTTTCCTTGATAATGGACTTGTCAAGGCCAGTCACAGGTTCGGAGACTACATACGCCTCCAGGTCTGTTTTCTTTATGACAGTGCCTTTTGGGACATCCTTTTTGGTCAGGATGAGAAGGGATGTTCCAGGAATGCCAGCCAGGGAAGTTACGGCGCCTCCAGCGAGAGCGGTTGCGGTTTTGCCCGCAAGAAATGTGGCGGCGTCACCAGCCAGCACTGCTTTCATAAACGCTTTTTCGCTTTGTAGGGAGGTCAGTCCCCCTCCAGCCAGACCTCCGGCCACACCTCCAGCCAGACCTCCACCCAAACATCCTTCCCTCTTCGGTCTTGGTCTGCGATCTTTGGTTTTCCCCGGCACAATTTCAAAACGCTCCACCGCAGCCGTATCGTTTTTCTCTTCGAGCGGATCCCTCTTTGGGGAACTCTTTTTCATATTACACCTCTCTTCTGCTACGCATCCGAGCTCTTCCCCGTAAATTTTTCCCAGAGCCTGTCTGCGAACATCCATGCGAGGGAGGCGGTTCCTCCCTCATGATCGTCGCTGTCGTACATCCCATCCGTCATGTTATCGAGATGATGATAGAACTCATGAAATACCGTCTTGAGATGATTGCGAGGATACAGCAGGACCGTTCCAGTATCGTACTCATACAATGCATTCTCACTGCTCCGCCTCGTTATCTTTCCAAGCCTCGGTGCAGGAATCCCGTAAGCTTCGGATAGAATATGCAGCACCTTCCCGGCCGTGTCATGGTCCACCCGGAAGTAATACCCCGTCCGTTTTGGAAAGAGCCTTCCGAGTTCTTCAGGGCATCTCACATCCCATGTTCCATCGTTGACTTTCATGTTTCAACTCATCCTGATCGAAGTCACATACACTGCCTGCCAGGGTATCAGACCAAAAGCCTGTAATCCTTAAAGTAGATCCTGAATTCACCCTCCACGACCTTCGAGTAAAGGCCGGCAAAGTAATTCGCCGGGTTCATCCTGCGGTTGTATGTAAAATCCTTGATGTACTCCTCCAGGATGGTGGTCTTCCTGGCGCAGTAATGGGCCCAGCGGGAATACAGAGGCACATCCATGGTGTCAAAGATCACACCTTTCAATTCATCAGGAAACGCCCGCTTCAGGTCTTTGACCGTGAGGTATTCTTTCTCGCCGTCGAAAAGCTCCTGTATGAGGTATCCCCAGACCCATCTGGTGGAAATCTCGAATTCATCTCCCCTCAGGCCGCAGCACACGGGCGAATCGCTCAGTGCCCTGTAGTTGGCTGTGTAGAATTCCATGCCTCGCAGGTGGGCCTCTTCCCTGATGTAGGTGAATAGCTCCACCACATCCAGATCATCCACGTCATCGGGACCGACAATTTCGAGTATGGCCGGGTCCTGGATGGCTCCCCAGCTCAGGAAGGAAATCGAGACGCCATCCGCCACTCCGGCGATCAGATCGAGGAAGCGGTCAATTTCGGATCGATCAAAAATCCCTTTTCCATGTTTAGACTTGAACAATGCGGGAATAAACGGCTGCCACCTGACTATGATCTTTTTGAACACGCCGAAAGGAACCCGATCAAGCCGTTCCTGTGGTTGGCTGGTGCTTCTCTCCAGGAGTCTTATGTCCCCGGCCCTGTGCGATGCCAGGGAAACGGCCAATACATAATTTCCCTGCGCCAGGAGCTCAACGGGCAGATCCGCAGTATTCTTGGTGCTGATATAAACCGGGTAGCTCACCCGATTGCACAATTCAAGGAATCTGCGCGTATTTTGCACTCTTGGTTCGATACCCCGCGGAAATGGATCAGCCTTTGTGCCCAGTTGAACCGGATGTTTCTTGTTCACCAGGTATTCGATCATCGGGTTGCCGATGCTGCGGCCTTCCAGCACCTTTTCCCAGGCAGTGAGTGAGGTGGGACGAATCCCCTCGCGTCGATCGCCCCCTCGGTTTTGCCTGTCATACTGGGGATTGGCAAAGCAATAGCGGCAGCCAAAAGTGCAGCCTTCATAGGTGTCTATGGAAAGGAATAACGGACAATGCAGGAACTGTCCACTGATCTCGAGTTTATTGCGCTTCTGGCCCATCAGATCTCATTTCCCCTTGTAAGAAATGCCCCCCTTGTTGAACTGCACGATCAGGTCACCCAGCACATCTTCAAATTCCACCCCGAGTTTGATACACCGTTTCTTGAAGAGGATCCATTCCTCCTTGAACTCGACCGGCATTAACAGGTTCATCGTAAAGAGCTCCTGCTTCCTTTTCGGGAACTCATTTTTGGGAGTAATGATCGTCCTGGCGGTCCCTGTTTTCATGGTGCTCCTGTCCCTTAAGCTCATTTGCCTCTGTCGGATGGGACGCATAGCTAACAATGCGTAGAGCCATTTATAGAATACAGCAAACCGAAACTGCCTGCAATATGGAAAACATTGCAGGCTCCTTTCCCTGAATAGCAGCGGGAAATGGAGCCCGTCTGTCCATAAGCAGCAGGTTCCCCGAAGTCCATACGCTGGAATTCGGGGAACCTGCTGCTGCCATTGGAGAGCAGCTTTTCCTCGCTGGCTGCTGCTGGCTACTCCCTGTTCTCTATTCTCTGCTCTCCGCTCTCACCACACCCTCACCAACTGTCCCACATAGATCAAATTGACATTGGGGATCTGCGGATTGAGTGCCGCCAGTGCGTCCACCGTTGTACCGTAGCGCTCGGCGATCAGGCGCATGGTGTCGCCGGACTGAACCGTGTAATAGGTCGGTGTATTCGCCGGCAGGTTGAGGACCTGTCCGACGTAGATCAGGTTCGCATTGAAGACCTGCGGGTTCACGGCCAGGATGGCATCCACGCTTGTGTTGTAGCGGGCGGCGATCTTGCGCATCGTGTCGCCCCACTGCACCACGTACGTCCCGGCGGCGGAAGGCGGCGTGCTGGGCGGAGGAGTTGGAACGACCACGCCGTTCGGCACGGTCAGCCTCTGGCCTTCGTAGATCACGTTGGCGTTGGCGATGCCGTTCAGAGCGACCAGCGTATCGACGCTCGTACCGTAGCGCGCGGCCAGCGACTTGAGCGTGTCACCCGTGGCGACCACATAGGTGGCGTATCCGTTGCCGTTATCCCAGTAGGCGCCGGGCAGGATGAGCACCTGTCCCGGGTAGATGATCAGGTCGAGCCCGGGGTTTGCCCGCAGGATGGCAGAGAGCGTGGTCCCACACTTTCGGGCGATGGAATACAGCCAGTCTCCTCTTTGGACCGTGTAACTGCCGCCGCAGGAATAGGCATACGCGCTACCCGCGGCTGCGAACATGCCGACGACCATGGCCGTCAAAACCAATGACTGAATAATCCTTTTGGATAACATGATGAGCCTCTTTCGATGATGTGAGTGCGAATAAGATACTCACAAAACGCAAGAGGCACAGAAATAGTTCCGGCCCCCTCCCAGCCTCCCCCATTTTCGCCGAATTTCAGGCGAAAATGGGGGAGGTGCCCGCTAGGGCGGTGGGGGCCTCGTTCTCCCACAAATACAAACTCAGCTTTCCGTAGTCTTCAAATCCAAGTTTTAGGTAGACGGGGTAGCCAAGCCGCGACGCCTGCAGGATGCCAACACGATATCCCATCGAGCGAGCCTCCAGCAGCGGGGCTTGCGTGATCGCTGCTCCAATCCCCTGGCCGCGCGCTTCAGGCAGGCAGGTCACGTTGTATATCCCCGCCACTTCCGCCGATAGAAAGAGTTGGGAAGTGCCCACGGGCTGTCCATTCAGCAAAGCCAGATAGGTTTGGAAGCCTGGCTCCCAAACGGCCTCAGCCAGCATCTCGAACCAGCTCTGTTCGAACTCCTCTGGGATGCCAAACCCAATAGCCGCCACGTGGGCCCACTGGCGGAGGTCCTGCTCATCTTCAATGGAGATG
>JAKOVF010000158.1 GCA_029782225.1 Chloroflexota bacterium
TACGGCTTCCTTTACGGCGGCGATGATCTTTTCCTTGCTTGGGATGTATGCCTGTTCGAGCACGGGGCTAAAGGGTACGGGAGTAAAGGGAGCAGCTACGCGCTTTATCGGAGCATCCAAATAATCGAAGGCCTCTTCGGCGATCATGGCCGCAATCTCCGCCCCTGGACCTGCAAATTTGACCGCCTCGTGGACGATGACAACCTTGTGGTCTTCTTTACCGATTCGATGATCGTCTCGCCGTCTAGGGGTTGCAGCGTCCGCGGATCGATGACCTCCACGCTGATGCCTTCCTTGGACAGCTCCTCGGCTGCCTCTAGTGCTTTATGGACCATCGCCATCGTGGCAATAACCGTTACGTCGCTTCCCTGCCGTTTTACGTCAGCCTTTCCCAACGGTATGGTGTAAATATCCTCGGGCACTTCGCCCTCCAAGTCATATATGAACTTATGTTCTACGAATATGACGGGATTGTCGTCCCTTATCGAGCTTACGAGCAATCCTTTGGCATCGTAAGCGGTAGAGGGAGCTACGACCTTCAGGCCCGGAACGTGCATGAACCACGCTTCAAGGGACTGGGAATGCTGTGCCGCCGCAGATCCGCCGGCGCCGCATGCCGTCCTTATGACCATCGGTATTTTCGCCTTTCCGCCGAACATATAGCGCATCTTCGCCGCCTGATTGTATATCTGGTCCATGGTAACGCCAACGAAGTCCATGAACATTATCTCTGCCACGGGCCTCAACCCAGTTGCAGCAGCGCCCAGGGCATTGCCGATAATTGCGCTTTCCGTGATTGGCGTATCTATCACGCGCTTGGGCCCGAACTCGTCTATCAGCCCCGCCGTCACGCCGAAGCAGCCGCCGAACACCCCAACGTCCTCGCCAATGACGTACACGTTGGGATCGCGCCTCATCTCCTGGCGTAAGGCCTCATTTATCGCTGCACGCATTGTCAACTTTCTCATCGTTTTCGCCTCCCCTCTCGCTCACGCGTACACATCTTCCAAGACTTCTTCCGGAGACGGCCAGGGGCTCTCTTCGGCAAACTTCACGGCTTCCTCGATCTTGCCAGCGATCTCCTCACGAACCTGCTTCATCTGTTCTTCGGTCATGATCCCCATCTGTGCAAGCTTTTCCTCAAATCGCGGAATGGGGTCCTTTTTCTTCCACTCCCGGACCTCCTCCTCAGGGCGGTAGACGGTCGGATCTCCCTCGAAATGTCCCCTGTAACGGTAGGTCTTGCACTCAATTAATGTCGGCCCTTCGCCGGCCCTAGCCCTTTTGACGGCCTCTTGGACTGCCTCGTAAACGGCGAGCACGTCGTTGCCGTCGACCACTACTCCCGGGATGTTATAGGCCGCCGCTCTGGCAGCCACATCGGGCACGTTCATAGACCGCCTTTGCGACAGCGAGATCCCGTAGAAGTTGTTCTCGTTGATGAATATGACGGGCAGCTTCCAGATCGATGCCATGTTCAACCCTTCGTGAAACGTTCCCTGGTTAGATGCGCCGTCTCCAAAGAAGCAGGCAGCCACCTGATCGGTGCCCTTGTACTTGGCCGTAAAGCCCGCACCCACGGCAATGGGAAATCCGCCGCCCACTATTCCGTTGGCTCCAAGTATCCCAAGCTCCACATCGGCGATGTGCATCGATCCGCCCTTGCCCTTGCAATATCCCGTACGCCTTCCAAAGAGCTCTGCCATCATGAGCTTCAGATCTCCGCCCTTGGAAATCAGATGCCCGTGTCCCCTGTGCGTACTGGTTATATAGTCTTCCTTGCGCAGGTTTGCGCACGCCCCCGTGGCCACAGCCTCCTCGCCTACGTAAAGGTGCACAAAACCGAAGCACTTTCCGGCTGCAAAAAGCTCCGCCACTCGCTCCTCGAAATATCTTATAGTTAGCATGTTCCTGTACATCCACTGCAATGTTTCCCTTTCAATTGCCATGATATCCTACCTCCTTCTCTCATAATGTTGTTTAATTAAGCTAAGTGTAACCTGGCCTTGATCTGTCACCTCCTATCTTTATGTGATATTTTATCGTGACGATACTTCTAAGGCTGATAGGCGC
>JAKOVF010000180.1 GCA_029782225.1 Chloroflexota bacterium
GAAACAAACCAGTGACTTCCAAGCGAGTCGCTAGGTCCCGTGTAAGGGTAATGCGGACCTCGCCGACGACATCAGTTTCTCCTGCCAGATCATTCGGCTTCATGCCTGGTTCTTGGTTCATGCACTGCCTCCCTCCAGATCGTCCAAAACGTCCTGATACGCATCCACCAACATCTGATGTTGCTCCGCCCTCTCCAGGAAGCGAGCAACGTTCCGCTTCTCCATTTCAATCTTCGCTCGCAGGATGTCTCGGTCTTCTATCACTGTTATGACCCGCCCGTCAGGCAGAGTGACCGTTCGTTCCGTGCGCTTTGGGTTCAGGATATCCTGCAGTTCCTCACTACTGGTCACACGTCTCATTTTTTGCCCCCTCCCATTACGCCGTCAAATCGACTTTGAGCACCACGTGGGCTTCGATCCGACCAAGGCGACTGGATTTGAAGCGTAGCCACTTCCATCCGGTTCCGCTGAGATACTGTTTCAGGTCCATTTCACTCGGGCTGTTGTTGTGTTTGGGCACGTTGGCACCTGCTATGAGGTCGTACCGCGTGCTCTGGGCAGGTGCCAACGGGATTGGTGTACCGTATCCGCTTCCGTTGTTCACCTCCAGAGTGACGTTTGCCGGGGTCGTGTCTTCGTAAATCCCGAAGATGATGCCATGGTCGTGGTCTGGTATTTCAATTTCGTGGTGGTGTGCGCCAACAGTCTCCGTCGGGTTACCAACAATGTAATAAGTGAAATTGTGGGCATGCCCCCGATCCCATACCGACACCTGTACCGTTGTTTCCTCGATTTCGGCTTGCAGGTCTAATTCGTGATTATGCGCCCCTCCAGACGCTGTACCGGTTAGCGATACCGCGTGGGTATGGTCGCTAACCGGGTCCGTAGACGTGAAAATTGAAATCGCATGGCTATGTTCTCCCGACATCCCCGTGGAGCCGGACGCCGATATGCTGTGGCTGTGCGAACCACCCGATGTCGTGCTCCCGTAAGCCGAGACGGAGTGGCTATGCCCCAGCGTCTCTCCTGTATCTCCGTCGACGGAAACTTCGTGCCCATGCTCACCGCCATCGGTAGTGTACCCTGTCACCTCGACGTCGCTGTGCCAATGTTGCCCCGCA
>JAKOVF010000200.1 GCA_029782225.1 Chloroflexota bacterium
AGTAAGGTACTTGCAACAGGGGTCTGCGTTTTCACCGCGAAATGAGTCAACACTTCCTCGGCACCCGAGACCAGGACGCCGTGTCCGCAGAGAATGATCGGGCGTTTGGCTTTCTCAATCAAACGGACAGCCTGCTCGAGGTCCGCTTGAGGCGCATGGGCGCGGGGTTGATAGCCAGGCAGCTTGATGTCCTCTGGATAAACAAATTCACATTGCTCGATCTGCGCGTTCTTACAGATATCGATCAACACAGGGCCGGGACGTCCGCTGCGCGCAATATAGAAAGCTTCAGCCACCACTTCCGCAATCTCCGTCGCATGAGTGACAAGATAATTGTGCTTGGTGATCGGAAGCGTAATGCCCGTCACATCGGTTTCCTGGAACGCGTCCCCGCCGATCAAATGCGCCGCGACCTGTCCCGTGATGAATACCACAGGGACCGAGTCCATCATCGCTGTGCAAATACCTGTAACGAGGTTTGTCGCGCCCGGTCCAGAGGTCGCCATCGCCACGCCAACTTTTCCAGATGCACGCGCATATCCGTCGGCCATGTGCGCCGCGCCCTGCTCATGCCGCACCAGCACGTGATGAACAGGATAGCTCAACATCGCGTCGTAGATCGGCATGTTCGCGCCGCCCGGATACCCGAAGACCACTTCCACGCCTTCACGCACCAGACACTCCCATAAAATTTCTGCACCGGATTTTTTCATTCGCTTCTCCTTACGTAGGTCACGCTTGCAGCGCGACTACTGAATTGTGTAGGCATGTCACGCTAAAAACGTGACCTACGATTGCAAGACCGCGCCTGTATCTGCGCTGGTGACAAAATGTGAATAACGTTGGAGCCATTTGCTCTGGACGTTGGATCGGAACGGAGGCAGCGCCGCAAGCCGACTCTGAATTTCGGCTTCGCTCAAACGGACCTCCAGCCTGCGTTCCGCTAAATCGATATCGATCACATCCCCGGCTTTTAGCGCGGCAATCGGCCCGCCCGCGGCTGCTTCCGGCGAAACATGACCAATGCACGCGCCGCGCGTCCCGCCGCTGAAACGGCCATCGGTGATCAACGCGACCTTATCGCCAAGTCCCTGCCCCATGATGGCAGAAGTAGGAGAAAGCATTTCCTGCATCCCGGGCCCGCCCTTTGGCCCCTCATAGCGGACAACGACCACATCGCCGGGCTGAACTTCCTTCCCCAAAATTCCAGCGAGAGCTTCATCCTGCGATTCGTAGATCCGCGCAGGGCCGCTGAACTTCATCATAGCTTCGCTCACGCCGCCCACTTTGACAACCGCCCCTTTGGGTGCGAGGTTGCCAAACAAAATGGACAACCCGCCGCGTTTTGAATGTGCGTTGTCATAACGTCGAATGACTTCTTCATCTTTGATATCAATGCCTTGAATCGATTCCCCCAGCGTCTTTCCACTGACAGTCAGGCGATCAAAATGCAGCATGCCAGTCCCCCACTGGATTTCGTTCATGATTGCAGGAATTCCGCCTGCACGATGGACATCTTCCATGTGCCACTTGCCCGCCGGCGAGACCTTGCAGATGTGCGGGACTTTATCCGCCACGGCATTGATCCGGCTCAGCGGGTAATCCACGTTCGCTTCATTCGCCAATGCCAGTGTATGCAGCACAGTGTTCGTCGAACCGCCCATCGCCATGTCCAGCGCAAAAGCGTCATCGATCGCTTCGGCAGTGACGATGTCGCGCGGCTTGAGGTCGCGTTCGATCAGCGTCATGATCTGCATCGCGGCCTTGCGCGCCAGGTCCTCGCGTTCCTTGGTTTTTGCGAGTGCCGAACCGTTGTATGGCAAGGCCAGTCCAATCGCTTCCATCAGGCAGTTCATCGAATTGGCGGTAAACATCCCCGAACACGAGCCACACGATGGACATGCAAATTTTTCCAAAACAGTCAAACGTTTCTCGTCGATCTTCCCCGCTGAAAATGCGCCCACACCTTCAAATACAGAGATCAAATCAATCGCTTCGCCTTCGGGAGTTCGTCCTGCGGCCATAGGCCCGCCAGAGACGAAGATGGTCGGGATGTTCACACGCATAGCCGCCAGTAACATGCCAGGCACGATCTTGTCGCAATTGGGGATGCAAACCATCGCATCAAACCGGTGGGCCTCGATCATTGTCTCCACGCAATCAGCGATCAGTTCCCGCGATGGAAGCGAGTACTTCATCCCCATGTGACCCATCGCGATGCCATCGTCCACACCGATGGTATTGAACTCGAACGGCACCCCGCCCGCGGCGCGGACCGCGTCCTTCACCAGCTTGCCGAAATCCTGCAAATGGACATGACCCGGCACAATATCCACATAAGAATTAACAATGGCCACAAACGGCTTGCTGAAATCCTCGTCCTTCAACCCCGTCGCGCGCAGCAGCGCGCGGTGGGGTGCCTTGTCGTACCCTTTCTTGACGGTATCCGATCTCATACGGCTCCTTTAGTTGATACGGACTCCAAAATCTCCTGATTTTGGGTATGGCTTCCAAAGTCTGGCCCCCCTGCGGGGATAATAAGACTTTGGAGTCCAAGCCCGAAGTAACAAAAAAGCCGCTCCGATGTGGTCGGAGCGGCTCTCACTTACGTTTTGAGGATTACGGTTACTTCTTCACCTTCACCGTTGCCAGTCCAACCACAAAGAGGTCCTTAATAATAAGGACCGAAAGAAGGACGACAATAAGGGAGAGGCTGAAGATCGTGTTCATCTGGCTGTAGGTATTTCGCCCGATTATAGGCTTATTTGGTAATCCGTCAAGGGCGTATAGTTAACGGATTACTCAAGAATTCACAATCAGTTCATTGGATTCTCACTCATCTAAGCATTTAGTAAGTACATTCAAACAGAGTCCGATTCTGGTATAAAATCGGCGCTTCCAATCTAGCGTGGCAGGTTGTTTCGAAATGTCTGGGCAGAATGAGACATGAGTCCCAGCAACAGCTTGTAACTTTTATACAAATGAAACGATCTGCTGAGTGACCCTTAGAAATGGAGGTTTCTATGACTCACATCAGCACAAGTTTGTGTGTCCGTGACAATGCCTGTATGGCACTCTGCCCGGTGGAATGTATCAACCCCGGCAATCTGGCGGATCAATTGGCAGCTTACAAAGATGAAATGCCATTAGATATATTTGCTTAGTACATAAGTACTGGGTGTCAGTAATAACTTTCATAAATTTGATGCGACAAGAGGCATATGATGAAGCTAGGTTTATTCAACTCAAAAAAGAAAAAGCATATTAGTGAAACACCAGGCTATATTGATTCCGATCCCGCAAAATGTGTGCAATGTGGCATCTGTTCGTACAACTGTCCCATTGGTATTGATGTGCGCGCACACGTCTGGGATCGCGAACCCATGATAAATACTCAATGCATAACATGTGGTAAGTGTATA
The DNA here is from genome assembly GCA_029782225.1 of Chloroflexota bacterium. Lineage (GTDB taxonomy): Bacteria > Chloroflexota > Anaerolineae > Anaerolineales > Villigracilaceae > JAKOVF01. Next base: position 3,423 of record JAKOVF010000200.1, read on the forward strand.
ACGCTCTGTCCAAGAGGAGTACTGCAATTCGTGGCAACTGATGGTCTTTCAAAGGACACTTTATGGAATACGTAATCATTGGTTCCGGCGTGGCCGGTATTGCAGCCATCGAGGCGATTCGCTCAGTTGATACGGCAGGCGAGATCACCCTGATTGGATCGGATCCACACGGATATTACTCCCGCCCCGGTCTTGCCTACTATCTGACAGGTGAAATTCCCGATAAAGTTTTATTCTCGATACGGCCCGAAGACTTTCAGAATTTGGGTGTGCAACCACTCCATGGCACCGTGAAACGCATCCTGCGTGCCGAGCAATATGTAGAATTGGAAGGGCGAGAGTATGTACACTATGACCGCCTGCTTCTCGCTGTGGGAGCATTAGCCACACCACTGGATGTGCCCGGATCCCAATTTGATGGCGTGTTCAAGTTGGATCATTTGACCGATGCCCGGCAGATTGTTAAGAATGCCAAACGAGGCAAAATCGCAGTTGTCGTAGGCGGCGGGATAACAGCTTTGGAGCTTGTCGAAGGTCTGGTTGCGCGGGGCATGAATGTCCATTATCTATTGCGCGGGGATCGTTACTGGAGTAACGTGCTCGACCTTCAAGAATCCAAAATCATCGAGCAACGTTTAATGCAGGAAGGCGTGGAATTGTATTACCATGCAGAGATAGCCGAAATAAATGGAAATCAAAATCGCGTCAGTTCTGTTCGTCTGAAAAACAACACCAATTTGCAGTGCGATATGCTGGCATATGCCATCGGTGTGCAACCACAGACCCATTTGGCGAAAGAGTCCGCCCTTGAAATTGATCGCGGCATACTCGTCGATGAATACATGCAGACGAACGATCCAAATATTTTTGCAGCTGGTGATGTGGCACAGGTCTATGATCCTTTATTAAAACGATCCGTAATTGAAAGCCTGTGGACTCCGTCTCGTGAACAGGGAACTACCGCCGGTCTGAATATGGCGGGTCGCAAGAAGATTTACACCAAATCGGTAGCCTTAAATGTTACGCGTCTGGCAGGGCTGACAACAACCATCATCGGTACAGTCGGGCAGGGTCAGGATCTAGACTTGATTGGCATGGTGCGCGGCGATAGTGAAACCTGGCATGAACTGCCAGATAGCACTGTGGCGCAATCCGGCTTTGATGTGAACCATGTGCGGGTGATGGTCGGCAAACAAACACTGCTCGGCGCGGTGGTCATCGGCAATCAAACCTTGTCCAACCCGTTGCAAAAGATCATTTCAAACAAGGTGAATATATCCAGCATACGCGAGGATCTGTTGAATCCCAAAGCCAATATCGCGGAAGTGCTTGTTCGTTTTTGGGCGAATTACACTGGACACAAAGTGAAAGTGGAACAAAGAACGATACCCAGAAATTTGCACCCGGTGAAACCTTCAATCTGAAGAACAGCGTCCAGGCAAACTACGACTTTTACAACTAGCAAAAAGTAGAGTCACGCCGTAGATAGATTAAACTGGTCAGCGATCTGCTATCGCTGACCAGTTTAGTTTTCCTCAATTTGTATGTGCAGGGTAGGGAGGAAAATGAGCAAGTCGAATAGGTGATTCCCTCTCTTGACTTTTCCGAATTCGTAACTATAATGGTTACAAATGAATACAAATCTGCGTTTTGCGATCTCCATCCACGCCCTCACCCTTCTGGCTTCCAGTAAGGACCCGCTTACATCTAATGCAATTGCACAGAGTGTCAATACAAATCCCGTCGTTGTGCGGCGTACGATGGCGAATCTGCGGGAACATGGACTGGTCGAATCCCGGCCGGGAACTCACGGTGGTTGGAAGCTTTTGCGCGAGCCGCGTCAGATCCGCCTCTGTGAGGTCTATCGCAGCCTCGAGCCGGAGGCTATTCTTGCCATCCATGCCAACCCGGACAAATACTGTCGTGTCGGAGGTCACATCAAAGGCACATTAACCAGTGTCTTTACAGCCGCACAGGCCGAAATGGAGCATGCGCTCGACCGTTACACAATCGCAGATATCCTCGAGGATGTACTCGCCAGAGGCAACCGGTAAATCCGATGGAGCGCCCGTACACGTATATCAATATAGCAATGACCGCCGATGGCAAAATAGATACCTTCGAGCGCAAAGGCTCGGCTATTTCTTCACAGCGCGACAGGGATCGCGTGGACAAACTGCGCGCCGAATCCGATGCAGTGCTGGTGGGCGGATTGACATTGCTGGATGAAGACCCTAAACTCACTGTCAAGTCTGACGCATTGCGCGCGGAACGCGTCGCACGCGGGCTTGAGCCGAATCCCGTCAAAGTAGGAGTCGTCACGATTGCAGATCTCAAACCCGATTCCAATTTCCTCCGTGCCGGCCCGGCGAAAGTAGTAATATTTACAACGGATCAGACATCTAATGACCAACTTGCGTTCCTGGGCTCGCGTGGTGTGGAAGTATTTGTGCATCAGGAGCACCGCGTCGATCTCATCAAAATGATGGAAACACTCAAGGAGATTGGGATCCAGCGTCTCATGGTGGAAGGCGGCGGGACGTTGAATTTTGAGCTGCTCAAACTGGGCCTTGTGGATGAAATCACTGCCTACATCGCGCCGATGATCTTCGGCGGCGCGAATTCCCCGACCATGGCAGACAGTCTCGGAGTCCCGCGCGATGCGGCAATTCCGCTCAAGTTGATCGATGTCGAAAAATGGGACGATGGCGGGGTCGTCTTGAGATATAAACTTAATTCGTCCTCCCGCAAGTACATCGGGACGATGTGAGCGAAGTCAAAGGACAATTGCAAAGGTGCTTCGACCGCGGGCTGCGCCCTTCCGGCCGGGACGAAAATATGGAGAGAGAGATGAGTACAATCACAGAAGACCAAATCCAGATGCTGCTGGACGAAAATTGTTGTCATGAATGCGAGGGGGTTGGCAAGGACAATATCTGTGTGCGCATCGAAGCGATTGCAGAACTGCCGACACGCTTCGGTGATTTTCAGATCGTTGCGTTCTGGAATAACCGCGACGAAAAGGAACACGTGGCCATCGTCAAAGGGGATGTGCTCGATGCGGAAGATGTGCCGGTTCGCCTGCATTCGGAATGTCTCACCGGCGATGTGATGGGATCACTGCGCTGCGACTGCCGCGACCAGCTCGAAGCCGCCTTGAGAATGATCGGCCGAATGGATAAGGGCATCGTCCTGTATCTGCGGCAGGAAGGGCGCGGCATTGGCCTGATCAACAAGATCCGTGCCTACAGTTTGCAGGACCAGGGACTCGATACGGTCGAGGCAAATCTTGCACTGGGCTTCCGCGATGATGAACGCGATTATGCCATTGCCGCGCACATGCTGATGTCGCTCAAAGTGAAATCCATCAACCTGATCACCAACAACCCCAAAAAGATTCAGCAGCTCAAGGATTACGGCATCGTCATTCACGACCGCATTCCTCACATCATGGAGCCGAACGAGCATAATATTTTCTATCTCGAAACCAAGGCCGCAAAGTCCGGCCACCTGATGGATCTGCATGGCAAGAAACATCTCGAAGAACAAAGCGACCGTCCCATCGTCGAGGGCATGACGACCGACCAGATCAAAGAAATGTATGGCTGATACGATTGTCGTCACAGGCGCGACCGGAGCATTGGGAGCTCTGGCCGCCAAAACGTTTGCCGCGCGGGGCAACTCTCTGGCGCTGCTGGATTACGATCAGAGTAAGCTGGATTCCCTGGCCCATGACTTGAACCTGCCCGATGAACGCCTGCTCATGCTAACAGCAGACCTGCGGAACGGGCAGGCGGTTCAAGCCGCCGCCGAAGCGGTCTCTGGCAAATTTGGTACGATCCACGCTTTGATCCATCTCGTCGGCGGCTGGATCGGGGGCAAGACGATTCCGGAGTCCTCCCCCGACGATCTGGAATTCATGCTCGGCCAGCACGCGTGGACAACGTTTTATCTGTTCAAATCATTTGCTCCGTACCTTGCCCAAAGCGGACACGGCCGCGTGATCACAGTTTCCATTCCTCTTCCAATCTACCCTCACGCCCGGCGGGGACCTTACGCGGCAGCCAAGGCCGCACAGGAAGCACTGGTCCAAACGCTGTCGGAGGAATTCAAAGACCAGGGACTGACCGCAAACGTGATTCACGTCAAAGCAATTGATGTGAACGGCGAAGGCAAAGGCACAACGCCCCAGGCCATTGTCCCGACCATGTTGTACTTGCTTTCAGAAGAGGCGGGGAAAATCAACGGCGCAAGAATTCCGTTATATTAACAACCATGTCATTCTGAGCCCTTCGACAAGCTCAGGATAAACTGCGCGAAGAATCTCGTTTGCAACCAGCATTATCCTTAAAAAGAGATTCTTCGTCGCTCCGCTCCTCAGAATGACATATCCGAGGGCTTCGGGTTTACAATTCGCGTCATGCCCATCTTCGCCATCATCCTGCTCTTTCTCTCCGCCTCCCTTCACGCGCTCTGGAATTTTCTCCTCAAAAAGTCGAACGAAAAATACATCGCCATGGGCTGGCAGGTGATCATCAGCGGCATCATGTCGGTGGTGGTTATCGCGTTTACCGGCCTGCCGCCACGGTCACTGTGGCTGTTTGCCCTCACCAGCACGATCCTCGAAGCGATTTATTTTGTACTGCTTTCAGTTGCTTACACCAGTCATGACTTTTCTCTGGTATATCCCATTGCACGCGGCGCAGCACCGGCACTGCTCGTGCTCTGGTCTGCGATCTTTTTGCGTGAAAAATTGACCCTGGGGGGGTACATTGGCCTAGCCATGATCACGCTTGGCATCATCTCCATTGGGGCGACGACGCTCCTGCAAAACCATGAAGGCAAGCCACACTGGAAAGGCATCCTGGTCGCGCTGTCTGTCTCGCTGATCATCTCGATCTATACACTGGTGGATGGCACCGCCGTCAAAAGCGGACCGGCGCTTCCGTATGGCCTCTCGATGTTTGTGATGGTTCCCTTTGTCGTCACACCGTACCTGACCCGCACGTACGGCTGGAGTCATTATTTGGATTCGTGGAAACAGCACCGGCCTTATCTGCTGCTGGGCGGCGTCCTGGGGATCGTGGCGTATCTGCTGGCACTGTTTGCGTACTCGTTTGCTCCATTGAGTTATTCGGGCGCGATCCGTGAAGTCAGCGCCGTGATCGGGGCCTTCTTCGGCTGGCGGTTCCTGAACGAGCAGATGGGCGGTCTCCGCGTGGTGGGCGCAGTAATCGTGTTTGCCGGGGTTTTGGTGATCGCTGTTTTTGGATAAAAAAATGACTGGGCAAATTTTCCCCGAACCGACCGTCGGCGTGTTCATTTTCAATCCGGCCGGGGAGCTGCTGTTGTTGAAAAGCCATAAATGGCCGGGCAGGTATGTTGTCCCTGGCGGACATGTGGAACTGGGCGAGCATATCGAACAGGCAGCCATTCGAGAAGCCAAAGAGGAAACCGGGCTGGATATCTATGACCTCGAATTCATCTGCTTCCAGGAGTTTATTTATGACCCTGCTTTCTGGAAGAAGCGTCATTTCCTGTTTTTCGATTACGCCGCGCGCACGGATTCTCTATCGGTGGTGTTGAATGACGAGGCGCAGGAGCACGTCTGGGTCCGGCTCGAGGCGGCTCTTCGTCTGCCGCTGGATTCGTACACGCGGGTTGCCGTCATGAAGCTGATGGACGGCAAAAAGTCACAAAAATCATGATGCTTTTCACTCCCTTTACAGTTTCATTTATCCGTTGCACGCGCGGGAAAAAGTGAGTAAGATTAAAGAGCAATGTTTCGAATATTGCTGGCTCTAGCTTTTCTTGGCATCTTGATGCCTTAGGTCAGAAAGCCTGACGGGTTCTCAGCATACCTGTCAGGCTTTTTTCATCTCTAAGCCAAAGTCTATTTTCAAGGAGAACGAATGCAGACACCCTGGGAGTATCGTTACGCCCATCGCATGCAAAAAATGGGAAGTTCGGTCATACGCGAGTTGTTGAAACTCACCGAACAGCCCGACATTATTTCGTTTGCAGGGGGATTACCCGCACCGGAAGTTTTCCCGCTGAAGGAATTTCAGGAAGCCTGCAACGTGGTACTGAGGGAACAGGGAGCCCAGGCTTTACAGTACAGCACCACGGAAGGATATCGTCCATTACGGGAAATGATCGCCCGCCATAACAGCCGCTACAGTGTAGAAATCACGCCGGACAATATTCTGATCACTTCCGGCTCGCAACAGGGACTGGATTTCATTGGGCGGCTATTTATCAACCGCGGGGATTACATTGTGGTGGAGTCACCCACATATCTGGGGGCATTGCAGGCCTGGAATGCCTACGGGGCGCAGTATATTGCCGTGCCCGCCGATGAAAACGGCATGATCGTGGATGAACTGGAGGAAGCACTGAGAAAGGGCCCGAAATTCATCTACGCCCTGCCTAACTTCCAGAATCCGAGTGGCTCAACTCTCAGCCTCGAGAGACGCAGAAAACTGGTCGAGCTGGCAGACAAGTATGGGGTTCCCATTGTAGAAGATGATCCATACGGACAGTTGCGGTATGAAGGTGAACACCTTCCTTCCCTCGTAGCCCTGGATAGCGAATACCGCGGCTTCGACGGCGGATGTTACAGCGGCAATGTCATCTACATGAGCACATTCTCGAAACTTCTGGCACCGGGCCTGCGGCTGGCGTGGATCGTTGCACCAGAAGGTGTGATCAAGAAACTGGTGATGACGAAACAGGCAGCGGACCTGCATACTGCGTCCTTTAATCAGTATGTGGCATATGAAGTGGGAAGGGGTGGTTTTTTGGATGAGCATGTCAACGTAATCCGCGCCACCTATAAAGAGCGGCGCGATGTCATGCTTGAAATGATGGATGAGATGTTCCCACCGGAAATGCGCTGGACTCGTCCACATGGCGGCATGTTCCTGTGGGGAATCATGCCCGAGGGCGTGGACGCGGCCGAGGTCTTAAAGGTCGCCATTGAGCGAAAAGTCGCTTTTGTGCCCGGCGCAGCATTCCACCCGAATGGCGGCGGTGAGAATACGATGCGCATCAACTTCTCTTATTCAAGGCCTGAATTGATCCGTGAAGGAATCACGCGACTGGGAGTTACGTTGAAAGAGGTGCTGCACAAGAACGGGAATGGGAAGAAGTAGCCTGGCAAGTAACAAGTAAAGAGTATGCAAGAACCCTGATGGTTGAAGCCCTCAGGGTTCTTGTTTCTTGCAACCGGTTACTCGTTACTGTTTACTCTTCCACATACGGCACGTAATCCGCACGGGCGATGCCTTGCTTGATGGCGGTCTCCGCGACAGCACGCGCCACAGCCTGATGGACTTTCTTATCCAGCGGGTTCGGCACCAGCTCCCCGGCCGGCGCCATATCTGCAATGGTTTCTGCAGCAGCGACCAGCATCTCGTGCGTGATGCGCGGTGCGTTGGAGTCCACGGCGCCGCGGAAGATGCCGGGAAAGCCCAGCACATTATTCACCGATTTTCCATCGGCTGCAAAAGCCGCGCCCTGTTCGAGCGCAACTTCGGGATCGATCTCAGGATTGGGATTCGACAACGCCAGGATGATCTGTCCCTTGCGCACCATTTCAGGCTGGATCAAATTCGGCGCGCCTGTGGTCGCAATCACGACATCACACTCCGCCATGATCTCTTTCAAGTTCGACTTCCTGCCCCCGGACTTCTCGAAACGTTCAAGCGCCTCTTGACTCAAGTCCGCGCCATAAACCGCGTTCCCGTACAAGCGCATCAACATCTGACCGATGGCCTGCCCGGCCGCCCCCAGCCCAATCTGCCCGATTACAGCTTTCGTTAAGTCCGCGCCAGTTTGACGCGCAGCGCCCATCAAAGCCGCGGCGCTGACCACCGCGGTCCCGTGCTGATCGTCGTGCATGACCGGAATATCAAGCATGGACTGGAGTCTCTCCTCGATTCCAAAACAGCGCGGCGCGGAAATATCTTCCAACTGAATTGCTGCAAAGGTCGGTGCGATGGCCGCGACTGTATTGACAATTTCATCCGGGTCTTTGGTGTTGAGCAGAATGGGCATGCCCGACAAACCCACGAGAGTCTCCATCAACATCGCTTTGCCTTCCATCACCGGCATCCCCGCCAGCGGACCGATATCCCCGAGGCCAAGCACCGCGGTCCCATCGGTGACAATGGCAACCATGTGACTGATACTGGTATAAAGCCGCGCGGCTGCCGGGTCGAGCGCAATCTTGCGGCAAACCTCGGCGACACCGGGCGTGTACACACGGCGCAATGTAGTCAGCGAGTCAATGGGGTAGCGCGAGCGGATGGCAATCTTGCCCTTTTGATGAAGCTCCAGAACCTCATCGCGGACTTCGATGACTACGGTGCCGGGGTTGTTCTCTATCGCAGCCAGCACATCGACCAGAGACGTCTCATCCTCGGCATAAACGGTTATATCGCGTACCACGTGCCGCGAAGTCTCGTTGAGCAATTGGATACTGCCCATACTTCCTCCGGCTTCAGCAATCGCGGTTATTAGTTTTGCCAGTACACCCATGCTTTGTTCATTGCGGACGCGCACTACGCGCATGAGTTTTCTTTCCCAGGCCATGAGATTGTCCTTTCAACGGAGTAGGTCACCCTTCAAGGGTGACCTACATTTTGCTAAACCTTCGCAAGGATCAGGTTGGGTAACTCATCAAATGACTTTATCACCGGGCAGTCCACATCGGGGAAGACCGTGTCCGGGTCGTAGAGCACAGGCCAGAGTCCAGCGCGCTGCGAGCCGACGACATCGGCATAATAATTGTCGCCAATATAGAATGTCTCGTGAGGATTTGTCCCCGCGATTTCGAGTGCACGCATAAAAATGCCCGGCTCCGGCTTAAAAGAGGGAACTTCTCCGCCAGCCAGCGAAAAATCGAAATATGAGTCCAGTCCGGTTTCCTTGAGTTCATCGAGGTAGGGCTTGTCACGGTTGGAAACCACGCCAAGGACATATCCCTGTTCCTTCAACGCAGGAAGAGTTCTATGAAGCTCGCCCGGCACATGAACCTGCGGTTTATAGAATTCAGCCATATGCGCTGAACACTGACTGGCAAGTTCAATTGCCTGTCCGGGATGACAGCCCATCGCGATCAGACGGCGCCGGCTGTAATTGACCCAGAAGCCCTGTCTATCTCCTTTGAACATCATTTGATCTGCCAGGATCTCAGGCGAGTTGGCAAAATAATAATGTTCCCAGCGCAAACCCCGAAACTTATCTTCCCGGGAGACCGTCATACCCTGACCGACAACAAATTCCGTGAAAACCTCCCCGCCAGAGGGGAGGTGTATGCGAAGTGTTCCGTCAAAATCGAACAAAATAGCCTTGATCTTACTCATATCTCTTGCATCTTCCAATCTTGCTGTATTAAGGATTTTCAGCCTCCAATGTGTGACATCTCCACCTTGGGTAACTTAATCGTATTTTCCGAGCGGATTTCTGAATAACGGTCATCGCGCTTGTTCCAGATGCTGGCAATGGCCTGGGACATTTCTTCATCCGTCGCTCCGCTGCGAATCAACTCACGCAGGTCATGGCCCTTGACCCCAAAGAGACAGGTGAACAGCTTGCCTTCTGCGGTGAGGCGGGCACGATTGCAGTCGCGGCAGAATGCCTGCGTGACGGAGGCGATCACACCGATCTCGCCGCTTCCATCCTTATAGCGCCAGCGGCCAGCCACTTCGCCAGGATAGTTGGGGGCAACCGGCTCCAAAGGCATTTCCGCACTGATCATTTCGATGATCTCCGCCGCGGGGACCACATCGTTCATGCGCCAGCCATTGGTATGACCGACATCCATGAATTCGATAAAACGCAGGATGTAGCCTTTCTCGCGGAAGAAACGGGCCATCGGCAGGATACTGGATTCGTTCAGCCCGCGCTTGACCACCATGTTGACTTTGATCGGGGTCAGGCCGACCGCCGCCGCAGCATCCATGCCTTCCAGAACGCCGGCGACGGGGAAATCCACATCGTTCATGGCTTTGAACACCTGCTCATCCAGCGAGTCCAGGCTCACCGTGACGCGTTTCAGCCCGGCATCTTTCAGCGCACGCGCCTGCCGAGGGAGCAGGGACCCGTTCGTCGTCAGAGTTAGATCGAGATCAGGGATTTCGTTCAACATGCTGACGAGCAAAGGCAGGTCCTTGCGGACTAGCGGCTCGCCGCCGGTGAGCCGGATCTTACGGACACCGTGGCCCACGAAAATGCGGGCCAGCCGCGCGATCTCCTCGAAGGTCAGGATTTGATCACGGTGCAGGAATTTATGGTCCGGGCCAAAGACTTCCCTGGGCATGCAATACACGCAGCGGAAGTTACAGCGATCCGTGACTGAGATTCTCAGGTCACGCAGGGGACGGTTAAGAGTATCTTTGAGAGTCATGAGTATCAGCGGATTATAACGGACTTCCAGGGCCATTGTCAGCCATGGGTTTAGACAAGTTTAAGAAAAGTATAAGAATTCCTGTGGAAAAGATTTTTGCAATTGACGGGGGTTTTCAGCCGTGCTATGATGACACAATCATTGCAATTCCTGCAATTATTCTGCACCTTTAGAAATGAAAGGAGCCATTATGAGTTTTGAGTTCATTTTGCGCATCATTGGCATGTTTGTTCTGGGAATCGGGGGAGGTTACTGGGGGTTCGGGTTATCAAAGTTGAATCCGGCTGAGGCTCTGCGCTATACGATCACTTTTTCTCTCATTGGAATGCTCGCAGGCTTGATTCTCACACCATATTTCACAACCCGCCCGGCGCGTTATCTGCGCGCCCTGCTGGGACGGATGTCAGCCGAAAGCCTGTTCGCAGGCATGGCCGGGCTGGTTGTCGGCCTGCTGATCGCGGCGCTGCTTGCGTTTCCGCTCTCGCTTCTGCCAGATCCCCTAGGGAAAATTCTGCCCTTTATTGGCGTTCTGATCTTCTCTTATTTTGGGGTCTCGCTTTTCGTGATGCGCCAGGGAGATATCATGGGGTTGATGAGCGCCCTGGGCGGACGAAATGAAGGCGGGGGCTCATCTTCCTGGACAAACCTTAACCGCACCATCTTACTGGATACCAGTGTCATCATTGACGGCCGTGTGGCAGATATCGCCAAGACGGGCTTTCTGCCCGGCACCTTGCTGATCCCGCGCTTTGTTTTGAACGAACTTCAATATATTGCTGACTCACCGGACGGAATGCGCCGTCAGCGAGGACGCCGCGGCATGGAAGTGCTGGCTGAGCTGCAAAAACTGCCGAATATCCTCGTCCGCATCAGTGATATCAACGTAGAAGGCATGCGGGAAGTGGATGACAAGCTGGTAGTGTTGGCACGCCAGCTCAAATGTCCCATTTTGACCAACGATTACAACCTGAACCGTGTGGCCGAGTTACAGGGCGTGACCATCCTCAACATCAACGAGCTGGCGAACGCGGTCAAGTCAGTGGTGCTGCCGGGCGAAGTCCTGCGCATCAACGTGATGCAGGAAGGCAAAGAGCATGGCCAGGGCGTCGGTTATATGGACGATGGTACGATGGTCGTGGTCGAGAACGGCAAGGACTACATTGGGGAGTATACTGAGGTCAACATCACCAAAGTCCTGCAAACCGCGGCCGGCCGCATGATCTTCGGCCGCGTGGATGAGACGAACGGGAAGAAGAAGAAATAATTTTGCCCTCATCCCCACCCCTTCCCCCGAGGGGGAAGGGAGTCCCCTCTCCCATCGGGAGAGGGCTAGGGTGAGGGCGGAGGAATCATTATGCTCCGCATCTACAACACCCTCACTCGCAAAAAAGAAGACTTCGAAACCCTTGAAGAAAACTGCGTCCGCATGTACGTCTGCGGCGTGACGGTCTACAGTGACGCGCACGTGGGCCATGCCATGTCCGCCCTGGTGTTCGATGTCATCCGGCGCTACCTGATGTATCGCGGCTACGATGTCAAGTTCGTCATGAACTTCACGGATGTGGACGACAAGATCATCAACCGCGCAAATCAAACGGGCGACGATCCTCACAAGCTCGCACAGCGTTACATTGACAGCTACGCCGGAAACCTGGAGGCGCTCAACGTACTCCCGGCTACATCCAACCCGCGCGCGACCCAAACAATGGACAAGATCATCCAGATGGTCCAAGGGCTGATCGACAAAGGCTATGCCTATGCCCCGGGCAACGGCGATGTCTACTTCCGCGTCACCAAAGATCCAAACTACGGCAAGCTCTCCGGCCGCAAGCTGGAAGACATGCAAGCCGGTGCGCGCATCGAAGTCGGTGAGGACAAAGAACATCCCATGGACTTCGCCCTCTGGAAAGGTGCCAAGCCTGGCGAACCCTCCTGGGATAGCCCGTGGGGCAAGGGACGTCCCGGCTGGCACATCGAATGCTCGGCCATGAACCTCTCCGAACTCGGCGAGCAGATCGACATCCACGGCGGCGGCAACGACCTGATCTTCCCGCATCACGAAAACGAGATCGCCCAGTCCGAATCCTTCACGGGCAAGCCCTTCTCCCGTTACTGGATGCACAACGGCATGCTTCAGCTCAGCGGCGAGAAGATGTCCAAGTCGCTGGGCAACCTTGTTACCATTGACGAGTTTCTCACGAAGCATGACGCCGACGCGATGCGGATGCTGGTCCTCTCCGGCAGTTATCGCGCGCCTCTGTCGTTTACTGACGAAGCGATCGACTCCGCCGAAAAGGGACTCGACCGCCTCAAATCGGGACTTCGGCCTGCTCCCATTTCCGCAAGTGGACTCCCCTCCGGCAGCGCCGCCGAATTGACCGCGCAAGCCGCGTCCAGCCAGCAGGCATTTGAATCCGCCATGGACGATGACTTCAACACCGCCGGTGCGCTTGCCGCTCTGTTTGAGCTGGTCAAAGCCATCAACACCGCCAGAGATGCGGGTGCCACCATCGAACAACTCAATCCCGCCCAAAATACCCTTCGCCAACTGACGGGCGTCCTCGGCCTGCGCATGGAAGAAAAGAAACGCGCCGGTGACACGGACAAATTCGTCAACCTGCTCTTGCAAGTCCGGGCAGAAGCGCGCAAGCAAAAACTTTGGGCTTTCTCGGATTTGATCCGTGACCGCCTCAATGAACTTGGCGTCACGATCGAAGACAGCAAAGAGGGAACGACGTGGAGGTGGGGCTAGTTTGGGAATTGGTAAATTGGCAGCCTGGTGATCAAAACTTCCGAGATCATGGTCTTGGAAGTTTTTGATTCTACGCGGGCACAGGGCCTTTGTTCATATTCACCCCTATGGAATCTTGATCCCCCACAGCATGGGACAAAATTGGACCCCGCGGCTCAACGGATCAGTCCCACATAATGCGACGTGCCACGTCACTGCGATAAGCCCCAGCACGATCGCGGTAATTGCCAATGTTTTGGAGGCAGTTCCGCGAACAAGTGCCATCGCCCCGAGCAAGGCTGAGAGGACGCCAAGGGCAAGGATGAGATATCGAAATTCCACGATCAGAGGCGCTCGGTACAGTGTAGGTGTAGCGATGGTGTACAGAGCATAGCAGCAAGGAACTACCTGTGCGGCCACCGCGACGAAAAACGCAAAACGTGAGAGCCGCTTACTGGAACTTGTCTGGATCGACATGGATAATCTCCCACTACAAGATGGATGACCTGTCTGGGTCAATCACTAGTTTCACATCTTCATTATCGCGCAAAAGTGGGGATTTCCCATACTATAGCAAAATACACGTGGGACACGCCGGATGTTACGAAAGAATTCCCGATCCCATTCCGTCTGTTTTTGCGTGGCAATGCGGAAAAATAGTTGCGCGGCAGCATAGATATCAATACCCGCCGTAGCCGAAAGGAATGGAGTACCGTGAAAATTGTGTTGAACGTGGTTGCCGTCCTGCTGATCCTTGCAGGCGGTGTCTGGTTTTTGCAGGGCATTAATATCCTGCCCGGAAGCATCATGAGCGGACAAACCCAATGGGTCATCAACGGAGCGATTGCTGTTCTGGTGGGCATCAGCCTGCTTGTATTTGCCAATCGACGCAATATTTCCCCGCCAAAGAGTTGACATTGGCAAACGGTAAATTGGTAGATTGGTAATAGAAACTTCCGAGAGTCTGGTCTCGGAAGTTTTTGTTTCAGCAGCCGTAAAGTAGCGGATTTCTCTTGACAGACTCACTCATCTTCAATGGTCCATTTATGCAATCTCACGTAATACCTCAATGTGCTCATGGCGTCATCCGCTGTTTCTTTTGCATTTCGTATCCAGAATATTTTTGAGATGTCATCTTGAGCCACGTCAATCTTGTCCCGAATTTCCATAAAGTATTTCTCACTCACAAAAGTAACAGTCCGCTGTTCCCCACTTGCCAAGGATAAAGTGAAAGTTGGCGCATCCTCTACTAGAACTATCTCCTTGGCATCCTTGTTAAGAACAATTTTCCGAAACTCCTTGGCAATTGCGATTGCTACAACATCTTCGTAATACTGTTCAGTTATTTGTTCGGAATAGGTCTTTCCATTAATAAAGTCAAAAAAAAGACCGCAAGTAGCCAACATATCATTTCCTATTAATATATATTCTAAGTAATATACTCCATATAACACGTCAATCCTGTCATATCCCATAAGGTAAGACCTTCTAGCGTGCAAGTGTTTATTAAGATCTGAATTGACTTCTTGAGAAAAAGGCGGTGGTATTTTTTGTGGATTTTGCAACTCCGCTGGACCTAAAACAGGAATAGGATTCTGCTGCAAAACGCGATTCCCATCCTCATCGAAAATACCTGAAGAGCAATCTACAAGGCGCGTGCCTAGCGCAGTTAGGTCTATAACGTGATCTTGCATATTTTTCAAATCATCGTTCAGCCATGAACGAATTGTTTCGCCCGAGGGAGGAGGCGGTATTTGCCTCTTCAAGGTTTCAATTTCAGCATCCAAGGTCCGCTTGCGATTTACTTCCTTTTTCACAAGCTGATTATGAGCGTTTCCCAATCTTACTATTTCCTTTTTCAAATCTTTTATTCTATTGCGCTCATTCCGACCAACAAATGGAATTGAAACCCAGAATATCATCGCACACAAGAGTGGTACGGATAAGCACACTGCAATTAGATTCAGCGCAAATTGATAATTTCCCACATATTTGTATATTATCCCTGATATTCCCATTGCACCAATACCGAACAGAAAACTTCTAACTCGTTTCCAGAAAAGAGTTCTCCTATGAGTCTTAATGGAATTCCTGATTTGGTTTTGTCTATCATTATAACGGCCAATTTCCTCCCTCAAACGCTCGTTGATTCTGTTAATTTCACGTTTTTGCGGCTCTCCCACATCATTTGAGTTAATTTGAAAGAAATAATCCCAAATTGCTACATGCTTTTGATCTCCTAATTTGGATAGTTGCTCCCTATCTTGACGCGATGGCATATAAGCCATATCACCCAGGTAATCCCATATTTCTTTTGGGTATTCAATATCTTCAGCCATAGGCATTCTCGACCAAACCAAACATCTTGTATGCGCGCTTACTCACCCGAATCATTCCAACTACTTCCCGATTTACAAGTGTCAGATCACTTTGTTGAATTTGAGACTTGAGCTCAGCGATAGAGGGGTGTTCTGGATAAGACCTGCTGACAGAAAGATAGTCGAATTTGATTAATGCCCATATAACCAAGGCGGTAGGTTTGGTTTCAGCATCAAGGCAGGCAGTATTCAAACAAGCCTCAACTCTTTTCATAGCAACAGGAGACAACTGATCGGC
Source organism: Chloroflexota bacterium (assembly GCA_029782225.1). GTDB lineage: Bacteria > Chloroflexota > Anaerolineae > Anaerolineales > Villigracilaceae > JAKOVF01. The sequence goes on from JAKOVF010000200.1 coordinate 19,181, forward strand.
ACCTTTTCGTCTCAGCAATGCGACAGCAAGCAACATATTGATCGCAGAATTCATCGGATTGACAGAGAGAGCTTTCTCACACTCCGCGAGTGCCTCTCTATAGTCAGCCACACTCAAGAAATGCTTTATCTTTTCAAATAGATCTCGAGCCTTATCTGCAGCATTTTCGACAATATGATCAGAGGATAAAGATTCTTGGTCAATAGCGAGTTCTAACTCTCTAAGCACCTTTGAAGTATCCATCTCAGTCTTCCAGAGAACATAATTTATCGGATTGAGATAGGCGCTCAAAGGATAAGATAAAGGTTCGTCATAGTTGAGATTTACAGGTAATGTTATTGGCTTACCGCGCGCTTTATACAGATAATGCGCTGTTGCAATTTCGCCCACAACCATATCACTACCAACAGATGACTTGGAAATAAAGGGGATGAAGAAATCAGTCGCCTGCAGATTTTCTTCAATCTTGTCCCCCCATCTTGTGCCTACTATCATAGTTTTATCAATAAAAACATCATGATATTTACTTAATCGCTCGTATACAGTTAGAGCAATTCTATCGTCTGGTTGTACATTTCTTTTGTAGCTTATGAAGATTCTTTTCGTTTCGGACATATTAATACCTTCGTTACCCGCAACAAGTATTCAGTTCTATTATAGAGTAGAAAACTTATTTTGTGCCACTCAATTCCTTGGTTTAGCTGTGGTCAGTACTATGACATATGAAGCAAGGTTTTCCCCAATCTACGACTCTCCCAATCCCCAACGAATATGCTAAACTTCGACCATTGTACGGAGGAAATTCTCCATGCCCACCCTACCCTTTCCCAAAGCCAGCCGACCCAAAGAAGAGATCCTTGCCTCGATGCGCGCCATGCGTGATCATGACCTGAACTGGCAAAACGGACGCGTCTTCGGCCTCGTCTATCACATCTCAGATGAGATCGATGACCTGCTCAAAGAAGCCCACAACATGTTCTTCTCGGAGAACGGCCTCAATCCCACCGCTTTTCCCAGCCTGAGCAAACTGGAAAATGAGGTCATTGCGATGGCTGCGAACCTGCTCGGCGGCGATGAGCACGTGGTTGGTACTTTCACTTCGGGTGGCACGGAGTCTCTCCTCATGGCGGTCAAGACCGCCCGTGACGTGGGACGCGTCAAGTGGGCGATCAAGGAACCGGAGATCATTGTCCCCTCCACTGCGCATCCGGCCTTCGATAAAGCGGGCGAATACTTCGACGTGAACATTGTCCACGTCCCGGTGCGCTCCGATCTCCGCGCCGATGTCAAAGCCATGCGCGACGCCATCACCAAGAGCACCATCATGATGGTCGGCTCGGCTCCGTCCTATCCTCACGGCGTCATCGATCCCATCCGCGAGCTGGCCGACATTGCGCAGGACCACGGCATCCTCTTCCACACGGACGCCTGCGTTGGCGGCTTCATGCTTCCCTTCGTCCGCAAGCTGAGTTATCCCATCCCTGATTTTGACTTCAGCATCCCGGGCGTGACATCCATTTCGGCAGATCTACACAAGTATGCCTACGCCGCCAAACCGGCCTCGCTCGTTCTGTATCGGACCTCGGAACTGCGCCGTTATCAAATGTTTGTCTCCACCGAATGGCCGGGCGGCATCTACCCCTCCCCCGGCATGGCCGGCTCGCGCGCCGGCGGACCGGTCGCCGCAGCCTGGGCCTTGCTCAATTACCTCGGAGAGGAAGGCTATCTTAACATCACTGCCGTCGTCATGCGGACTGCGAAGAAACTACAGGAAGGGATCAATACCATCCGCGGCTTGAAAGTTTTATCGGACCCCGAGATGAGTGTCTTCGCGATTGCATCAGATAAGCTCGACGTCTACGAACTCGCCGACGAACTTTCCCTGCGCGGCTGGCACCTTGACCGACAGCACTTCCCGCCCTCGCTGCACATGACAGTCAACTACGTCCATGAGAAAGTTGCAGATGAATTTCTGAAAGATCTGGCGGAAGCCGTTGAAGCAGTCCGCAAGCCGGGGCTGAGAAAGGGTGCGTCGAAGCTGGCTGTCAACACGGCCAATTTCCTCACACGCGTCCTGCCCGAGAAATGGGTCAGCAACATGATGAGCAAAGCCTCGTTGTCGCTGGCAGGCGGCGACGAGGGACTGCCCGAACGCATGGCCCCGATCTACGGCCTGATGGGCACCCTCCCCAACCGCGGTGACTTGAAAGAGCTTGTGTTGGATTTAATGGATAATATAAATAAATATAAAGAGGATTCGCGCTGAGCGGAGCGACGAGTGATCTTCGAGGAGCGCAGTCGAAGCGCGCCTGAGCAATCCTCCTTCGACTTCACTCGTCGCGACGAACGCTCCTCGTTCCGCTCAGGACGAATAAATGATGACAGACCCCTTCCCCTCCAGTGACTTCGATCCCTGGGCACAGACGTATGACCAGGATGTGCAGCAAAGTCATTTTCCATTCGATGGCTATGACGGCGCGCTCAACACAGTGATCGAACTAGCAAAGCCACATACCGGCATGTCGGTGCTCGATCTCGGAACCGGCACAGGAAATTTGGCCGTTCGTTTTGTCAAGGGTAACTGCGATCTCTGGTGCACGGACTTCTCCGAAGGCATGCTCGAAAAAGCACGCGAGAAATTACCTACAGCACATTTTGTTCTTTTTGATCTGCGCCAAGACTGGCCAGCCGAATTAAACCGCCGCTTCGACAGGATTGTCTCGGCGTATGTCTTCCATCACTTTGAATTAGACGCAAAGGTTGAGCTATGCAAGAAACTTGTAAATGATCATCTCACTGAAAATGGAAAACTGATCATCGCCGATATATCTTTCCTCGATGCAAAAACGATGAGCAATTACGCCGAATCAATCGGAGATCTGTGGGAGGAAGAATTCTACTGGCTGGCAGATGAATCTGTCCGCGCAATGGAAAGCGCTGGAATGAAAGTGACGTATCAACGGGTCTCTGCTTGTGCGGGTGTTTATGTCGTTTCGCGCTGAGCGGAGTGAGACCATGCTCTTGGTCGAACGTAGTCGAAGCGCGTGGAAGGAACTGTCCTTCGACTGCGTTCGTCGATCCGCTTCCCAGAAGACCACTGGGACTCACCTGCACTTGCGTGCGGTGCAAGTGTCGCAGGACGAATTAAAATACCACTATGAAAGAATTCATCTATTCACGCAACGCAGTTTATGAGACCCTGCGCGCCAAACGCAGGGACGTATTCCGAATCCAAATCGCAGAGGGGGTACAGGAAAAAGGCAATCTCATTGAAATCTTGAAGATGGCAAAGGAACGCAAGATTCCCGTCGAGCGTGTGCAACGCCCGCGGCTTGATAAGATCCATGAGCATCATCAAGGGGTTATGGCCGAGGTCAGCGGCTATCATTACGCTGACCTGATTGATATTTTGGAATCTGCCCGGCAGAAAAGCGAGCCGCCGTTTATTTTGCTGATCGATTCTCTCCAAGACCCTCAGAACTTTGGCGCGCTGCTCCGCACTGCCGAAGCAATTGGCGTGCATGGCATTGTCATTCCCCTCGCGCACAGCGTGGAAGTGACGGCGGCTGTGGTCAATGCCTCTTCAGGTGCAAGCGAACATTTGCTCATCACGAGGCAAAATCTTTCTCAGGCAACTGACGCCCTGAAAGACGCCGAATGCTGGATCGTGGGACTCGATCAGAATGGCGAGACCATCAGCGACAAGACCGAAAAGCATCTGCGCGGCGCAGTGGGGTTGGTCGTTGGCTCCGAAGGCGAAGGCATTCGTCAACTCGTGCGTTCCAAGTGTGACATTGTGCTGAAACTGCCTATGAAAGGGAAAGTCGAATCCCTCAATGCAGCGGTGGCGGGGTCGGTGGCATTGTATCTTGCCTATCTTGCGCGCAACAAATAAATCTGCCACGGAGTCACAGAGGCATGGAGACTAATTTTTTTCTCTGCGTCTCTGTGACTCCGTGGCTATAATTGGCACGAGACCAGCGACCAGGAGACCAGCGAACTATGGTGCAAGCAACGTTTCATTTTCCTCGTGGGTTTTTGTGGGCAACCGCAACGGCATCCCATCAAGTGGAGGGCAACAATACCAACAACCAGTGGTGGAAGTGGGAACAGGAAGGGCACACCAACGGTACCTCCGGCCTCGCCGCCGATTGGTGGGGCGGGCGCTGGCGCGAAGACTTCGACCGCGCCTCAGAGACCGGTCAGAACGCGCACCGCTTTTCCGTGGAATGGAGTCGCATCCAGCCTGAACCGGATAAATGGGATGAGGATGCGCTCGAGAAATACCGCACGATGCTGCGCGGCTTACGCGAACGAAACATGACCGCGCTCGTCACCCTGCATCACTTCACGGATCCTCTCTGGGTGACAGATCAACGTGCGTGGGAAACGGAAGCCATTGTCCCGTTGTTTGAACGCTTCGTCCGCAAGGTAGTGGACGCGTTCAAGGAATATGTCAACTTGTGGGTCACGATCAACGAGCCAAATGTCTATGCCCTTTCCGGTTATACCAGCGGTGACTTTCCGCCCGGCGTTCATGACTTGAAGCGGGCTATTCAAGTGGAGGCCAACATGCTGCGTGGACATGCAGCAGCGTATCGCGCCATCCACGAATTGCAGCCTGAAGCGCGCGTGGGATATGCCTTGCATTTTCGCCCGATGGCGCCGAAGACCAACTGGTCGCCGCTCGACAGGTTCATGCGTAACCTCCGTTACGAAGGTATCAACATGGCCTTCCCCACGGGTATTTCGACCGGTGTGCTGCGATCCCCCGCGGGCAATATCGCTGTACCAGAAGCACGGGGAACACAGGATTATCTCGGCATCAATTATTATTCTGTGGACAGGATTTCGTTCAACATCACAAAGTGGAAGGAACTCTTTACGTATTCAGACTACCCGGAAGATTCCGATTTCAGTGAAAATCGATATCTCGCCAACGTTCCTGAAGGTCTGTTTCAAACCATTAAGTGGGGCGTGAACACATATCCCAATTTGCCGATCATCATCACCGAGAACGGCGTGGAAAGCTCGGATGACAAGATCCGCCCGCGCTATCTTGCACAGCACATCCATCAGATGTGGCGCGCGGTCAATTTCAACTGGCCGGTGAAGGGATACTTCCACTGGTCGCTGGTGGACAACTTCGAATGGGAGCGAGGCTGGACTCAGCGCTTCGGACTCTGGGGCCTGGACCTGGATACGCAAAAACGCATCCGCCGCCCATCCGTGGATCTGTATGCTGAGATCTGTAAAGAGAATGGCCTCTCATCTGAGATGGTGGAGAAGTATTGCCCTGAAGTGTTCGATAAGATTTTCCCGACTTAGACGATTGACCACGGACAACAGACCACGAGAGTGGTCAATCGTCTGCGATCATTTCGCCCTGATACCTGAAACGTGACACCTGACACTTTTTCCTCCCCTCAAGTTGTATGCCGTCCTGCGCTCCCCTGTGATACCGCGGACATTATGGAATTCACCAAGTTCATTTGGGATGGACACGATTACATCCATTACGTCTGGGAGCACTGGCTCAAAGACCCGAATGGAATTCTGGCCGTCGCTGAATATGGCGGTCACGCCATTGGCATGGCGAAAGTGACCCTACTTGCCCCCGGTCAATGGTGGCTGGAAGGCTTTCGCGTCGACCCAAAGCATCAAGGACTGAAGGTCGGCTCGCACATCCATGAGTACATTGACGAGTGGTGGATGCAAAACGGCGATGGCGTTGTCCGTTTAATGACCAATGCGAGGAACATCCGTGTGCATCACCTGTGTGAAAGACTCGGCTTTCAAAAGATCGGGGAAGGCGTGGGTTTTATCGCCTCACCGCTGGAAGAGGCAACAGACAATTTCGCCCTTGCGACCGACTTGAAAGAATGCGCCGATTTTGCGCTTGCCAGTGAATCGTTATCTCTCGCGAATGGGGTTGCGGATTTCGGCTGGCGGGTGCTGCAACCGAACGAGTCTGCGTTGCAGAAATTCACCAGGCCCGGTGCAGACTTTGAGCACAAGCTCTTCTGGTGGCGGGAGAAACAGGCGCTGATCTCCACCTGGGACGATGACGATGATGGCGAGCCGGTGCTTGGAGTTGGCCTGGTTGCATGCCAGGTGAGCGATATGCCTGCGCTGCTGACTGATGTTCGCAGGCTCGCGCGCGGGCGGAAGAACGTCTTTCACATCGCGTACTCCCATCCGCGGAACTTTGCCGCACTGGCAGAAGCCGGCTGGACAAGGGAATGGGAGAATTCGGGATTTCTGTTTGAGAAGGGACATTCTTAATGCATGTCATTGCGAGCGCACTTCCCTGGCACCGCCCGCCAGGGCAGGTGTGCGAAGCAGTCTCCCATTAATCGGTGACTACTTCTCAATAGGAGTTTCCGCTAAACCGGAGATTGCTTCGTCGCTTCGCTCCTCGCAACGACATATACAATTATGAATCTTCCTCCCATTTTCATCAACAACATCCGGCATGCATTCGGCGAAAGAGGAGAGACCTTTTTAGCTGACTTGCCGAAGTTAATTGAGATTGCATCCAAACAATGGGGATTGACAGATATTATTCCTGTCCGTGAGCTTTCCTACAATTTTGTAGCTTTTGCAAAACGTTCTTCGATTACACTCGCTACCGCTCGTTCCGCTGCTCCTGCGGAGACCTTGCAGGACGAAGTCATCCTGAAAATTGGCGTGCCACACAGGGAATTGAACAGTGAGATCGCAGCTTTGAAATATTTCAACGGAGATGGAGCGGTCAGATTGCTGGAACATGACCCCGAACATTCTATGTTCCTGCTGGAAAGACTCAGGCCCGGAAAAATGCTGGTCGCTCTTGAAGATGATGACCAGCGTACAAATATCGCCGCGGATGTCATGTTGAAGTTATGGAGGCATCTGGAACCGGGCAGCGAGCTGTCTGAACCCGAAGGATTTATCAAATTGACCGATTGGTTCGATGGCTTGAAAGGTCTGCGTCCCATGTTTGATGGAGGGACAGGTCCGTTTCCTCAGAAGTTGATCGAGCGTTTTGAGGAGACACTGTCCCGGTTGTACACCGAATCAAGTCCGCCCTGTTTGATCCATGGGGATTTCCACCATTTCAATGTGCTTTCCTCAGAACGTGGCTGCGCCGCTGACGTCATGCCAGCGGCATGGCGCTCGGGCGGCACGAAGCCGCCCGGCTGGATCGCGATCGATCCCAAAGGCGTGATCGGTCCCCCGGAGTACGAGGTGGGGCCGCTGATGATCAATCCGTGGGAAAGCTTTTTGAACGGGACCAATCCCAGGGTCCAGGCAAGGAGGCGTCTCGACATCCTCTCGGAGCGGTTGGGATTTCCGCGCGAGCGTCTCCGAGATTGGGCGCTGTGCCACGCAATCCTTTCCTCATGGTGGGATATGAAACCCGACGGAACTGGTGGTGAATATTCATTGCAATGCGCGGAATTGTTCGCCAGCCTTTAAAACAGAACGACCTCCAGGTGGAGGCCGTTTCCATGAAGAGCAAGCAATGATCAGCGGCCAAGGAAGAGGAATACAGCCGCAGCAAGAGCGACAATGCCGGTCAGGAAGGCAGGGATGCCAAGACCAAAGGCGGCCAAACCGACCAACAGGAAATACAGGATCATACACCAGGTGGAAATAGCTTTCGGCATGTTCATGTGACATTCTCCTTTGAACGATTGGGCTGGCAGAATTGCCAACGCTATCTAGGACAACACTATTCGAGTTTGTGGGTTGCGATTTCATGGGGTAGAATTCCGCCCATGTCCGCCATCCCCTTACCCGCTGAATTTACTTTACAACGCAAATATACATACGATAAAAGCGGACCGGTACGCTGGATCTGGTCCCATGCGGCGCGCTATGGATGGATCATCACCATGCTCGTGATCGGTGCGATCGGTAATGCCGCGCTGGCTGCCTGGGTGCCGGCCCTGACGGGACAGGCATTCAATGCCATGATCGCGCCCAGGCCAGATACCAGTGTGCTGCTTCCGCTCGCTTTGATTATCGGTGGCTCACAGATCATCCGCGGCGTCCTTCAACTGGGACGCAATTTCGGCGCTGAATTAATGGCGCAAAAAATGGAACGGGATATCCGCGACGAAATGTATCTGTCCCTGCTTGGAAAAAGCATGACGTTCCACAACCTGCAGCCCGTGGGCGATACGATGGCACGCGCCACAAATGACGTGCGAGAGATCAACTTCATGTTCAGCCCCGGCGTCAACCTGGTGGTGGGATCATTTCTGTTTATCGTCATGCCTTTCCTCTTTGCACCGCGTTATCACATCTCGCTGATCCTTACGCCAACTCTTTTCACCATCGCCTATTTCATCGCACTGCGTGCCTATCTCAAGAATCTTTCGCCCATCACTGATGAAGTCCGAGCTACCTTCGGCGATATGAATACGCATCTCTCTGAAGCGTTGGACGGCGTGGAGATCATGAAAGGCGCGGCACAGGAAGTGGCCGAAGTGGACCGCTTCGTGACCAATGCGCGGCGCGTGCGGAATGCATTCGTCCGCCAGGGCGATATCGAAGCCCGCTTCCTTCCCTTCCTTTTGTTGGGTCTCGCGTATGCGGTGGGCTTGGTCCACGCTTTGATATTGTTCCGCATGGGATTGATCACGGTCGGCGCGGTGGTGGCGTACTTCGGTCTCCTGCGCATGCTCGATTTCCCGACCTTCACATCGTCCTTTGCTTACACTCAAATTTCGCTCGGCGTTTCGAGCGCGCGCCGCATTCTGGAATTGATCAACCGCGAGACCAACCTCGACCAGAACGCGGCAGGCTATGACAAACCGATGCGCGGCGAGATCGAATTCCGCGATGTCTGCTTTGAATACAATGAAGGCGAAAAAATACTTGAGAATATCTCGTTCAAAGTCAAACCAGGGCAGACGGTTGCCATCGTCGGGCAGACCGGCGCAGGCAAGACCTCCCTCGTCAAATTGATCAACCGCACCTACGACGCTCCCTGCGGTGAAGTCTTTGTGGATGGTGTCAATGTCCGTGATTGGAACCTGGCGTCCTTGCGTTCACAGATCTCGATGATCGAACAGGATGTCTTTCTATTCTCACGTTCGCTGGCTGATAACGTGGCATTTGGAAAGCCTGATGCGACGCGTGAAGAAGTAGAATACGCGGCCAAATCCGCGCAGGCTGATGATTTCATCCAGACCTTTGATAAGAGCTATGACACGATCATCGGCGAACGCGGCGTCACGCTTTCCGGCGGACAGCGTCAGCGGATTGCGTTAGCGCGCGCCTTCCTCACTGATCCTCACATTTTGATCCTCGATGATTCCACGTCCGCGATCGACTCTGCCACTGAAGACAAAATTCAACGCGCCATTGCCAATGCCGCCAAAGGACGTACGACGATCATTATCACTCATCGGCTCTCGCAGATCCGCTGGGCAGATCTGATTATCGTGCTCCGTAAAGGCCGGATCGCCGCGATGGGATCGCATGATGAGCTGATGAAGGCATCGGAGGCGTACTCGAGGATATTTAGGGAATGACAATTCTGTCATTGCGAGGAGCGCTCACCGCGACGAAGCAATCTCCTCATGAAGGTGGGAATTGCTTCGGGCTAACGCCCTCGCAACACTTGCACCTGGCGCAAGTGCAGGTGTGACATAATAAGGAATATATGGGTTTTTTTGCTGGTTTAAACGAAGAAAAATACGACCGTCAGTACACCGACCGCCAGTTGCTGGCGCGGATCATGGACTACTTCAAAGCACAATCCACGCGCCTGGGATGGGTATCGCTGCTTGTGATTGCCATGGCAGTGATCGGCGCGGCATTGCCCGTTGTCGTTGCCCGCATCGTGGATCTGCTCAAAGCACAGCCTTCCATACAGGCGATCACATTTGTCGGCGTTGCACTGGCGATTGTCGGGGTTGCCAACTGGGGCTTGAACTGGGCACGACGCAGTCTCATCATTCGCGCAGTTGGAGATGTAGTGCTCGAGCTTCGTTCTCGTGCATTCCGCGCTGCTGCGGATCACGATCTCTCGTTCTACGATCAATTCTCCTCCGGGCGCATCGTTTCACGCATCACCTCGGATACGAACGACTTTGGCCAGCTCGTTGTGATCGTTACAGATATCATCTCACAGATATTGCAGGCGATCATCCTCGGTTTCATTCTCTTCCGCACAGAGTGGCATCTCGCTTTGCTGCTCACCTCCTTCCTGCCATTCATCTTTGGAGTTGCGGCCGGTTTTCGCGCGCTCGCTCGACGCGTCACCAAACGCGGCATGCAGGCCATGGCTGATGTCAATGCTGCGATCAAGGAAACAGTGAGCGGCATTTCGATCGCGAAGAACTTCCGCCAGGAAGAAAGCATCTTCCAAATCTTCGATACTTCGAATCAAGCCTCTTATCACGTCAACGTGCGGCGCGGATTTGTGCTCTCGCTTGTTTTCCCAACTCTCAATGCGTTGGGCGGTATCTTCGTTGGCGTCCTGGTTTATGCAGGCGGTTTCAGTGCGGCGCAGGGGCTTGTGTCCATTGGCGCGTGGTATCTCTTCATCTTGAGCCTCGACCAGTTCTTTTTCCCCATCCTCAACCTCTCGGCCTTTTGGGCGCAAATCCAATCTGGGCTTGCCGCGGCAGAACGCGCTTTCGCGCTGATCGATGCAGACCCCAACGTCCAGCAGATTGATCACCGCGACGTTCCCCGTTTAAGAGGCGACGTCTGCTTCGAGGATCTCAATTTCCGTTATACGGATAAAGAGCCGGTCCTGCTGGACTTCAACCTGTGCATACGACCCGGAGAGACTCTGGCCCTGGTAGGGCACACGGGCGCGGGCAAGTCGTCCATTGCGAAATTGATTGCGCGCTTCTACGAATACCAGTCTGGCAAATTGACCGTGGATGGTCACGACCTCCGCACTTTTGATCTGCAGCAATACCGCCGTCAGCTTGGGATTGTGTCACAGGTTCCGTTCTTGTTCTCAGGGACTGTCGCAGATAACATCCGCTACGCTGCGCCCGAAGTGACAGACGAGGAAATGCTTGCAATGGCGCGCAACATCGGCGAAGGGGATTGGTTGGAGACTCTGCCGGATGGCCTGCGAACAGAAGTCGGGGAGAGAGGCGCGAGGCTCTCGATGGGGCAGCGTCAGCTTGTGGCGTTGATGCGAGTCCTGATGCAGAGGCCCGCCATTTTCATCCTCGACGAAGCCACCGCCAGCATCGATCCGTTCACCGAATGGCAGATCCAGCAGGCGCTGAATTTGATCCTTTCCAAGTCCACGAGCATTTTGATCGCACATCGCCTGTCCACGGTGAAGGCCGCAGATAGAATCGTGGTGATGGAAAAGGGACGAATCATCGAAGAGGGAAATCACGATAGCCTGCTGAAACAAGGCGGGCATTACGCAATGCTATATAACACTTACTTCCGTCATCAAAGTCTGGCTTATATTGAGCAGGCGAGAGAGATGATGAAATAAAAAAGAGGAGGCTATTCCTTTAGAAAGCCTCCTCTGCCTGACATTTATGGAGTAACCGTAAAGCTCTTCGCGCTGCTCCAGGGACCAAGGCCGGCTGAATTCCAGGTCTGTATCCACCACGTATGGCTTCCACTGCCCAGGGTTGTGGTTGAAACAACGGAACAAGTCGCGCCACTGCAGTTCGCCTGAGCCGACGTGTACCACTGCTGGATCACCACTCCAGAAGGCCCATTGACCCACAGGTAATACCAGGTGGCACCGGGAACTTCATTCCACGTGTAAGCAGGTGTGTGGCTGGCAATGCTGCCCTCTGGCGAGATCAGCGTGGCCGCAGCCAGGGGAGCAACCGTAAAGCTCATCGCCGCACTCCAGGGACCCAAACCTGCCGGGTTCCAGGGCTGTATCCACCAGGTGTAAGAACCGCCGGCCAGGGTGGTGGTTGGTATGACAGAACAAGTGCTGCCGTTGCAGTTGGCTTGAGCTGAGGTGTACCACTGTTTGATGACGTTGCCGGAAGGCCCATTGACCCAGAGATAGTACCACGTGGCGCTGGCCACCTCATTCCAGGTGTAGGCAGGATTGTAATTCGCACCGAGGGGTCCTGTTGGGGAGATCAGTGTTGCAGCACCCAGAGCAGGTATGCTAAAGGTCATGGCCGAACTCCATGGACCGGACCCGCCCGGGTTCCAGGGCTGAATCCACCATGTGTAATTTCCACTACCGAGAGTGACGCCCGGATCAATTGAACAAGTGCTGCCACTGCAAACGTCCAGGGCCTGATACCACTGCGCGAATATTTTTCCAGAGGGACCATTGATCCACAGGTAATACCAGGTGGCTGCATCCCCCTGAGAGCCATCTAAAACAGCGTTCCAGGTGTAGGAAGGCTGGTTGTTTGTAACGCTTCCGGACGGGGCCGCCAAAGTGGCTGCAACCGGTGGTCGGGGAACGGGCAGGCTGAAGTTCATGCCATCGCTCCAGGGGCCAAGCCCACCTGGATTCCACGTTTGAATCCACCAGGTATACGGCCCCCCGGAGAGGGTTATGGGAGAAGGAGTGGAGCATGTTGCACCGTTGCAAACATTTGCCGCCTGATACCATTGCTTGATCACATTCCCGGACGGCCCATCCACCCATAGATAATACCAGGTGGCCGCATCCCCCTGCCCGCTATCCAGCACCGCATCCCAAATAAAATTAGGCTGAGTATCTGTGATATCCCCGGATGGGGAAACCAGGGTGGCTTTGGCGGGCACCGGGAGATAGGCAATGTGATAGATCTTTCCCGTCGTGTAATCGGCCACATACAATTCACCGGCTTCATCCTCCCCAAATGAGGATATGGAGTAGGCTGTATCTGCTATAAGGATCGTTGTCCAACCGTTGACAGGGTTTCCGTGCAATGTGTAAACCAAGCCGCTGCAGAAATCCCCGTAGAAGTAATAACCGTTCATTTGAGGATACATTGTTCCTCGATAGATATGCCCGCCTGTGATCGAACAACCCTTGGTGTGATCATACTCTGCAACCGGCAACACTTTACCGCTGCGGTCACAGCCTGTGGATGGGTTATAACAAGTGCTTCCTTCCATCACACGCCAGCCATAGTTTTCTCCGCCGCTGCTGCCGGCTGATTGAAAATCAATCTCCTCCCGGTTATTCTGCCCAACATCTCCAATGTACAGATCGCCGGTCTGCCGGTCAAAGGAGATGCGCCAGGGATTCCGCAGACCATAGGCCCAGATTTCCTTTCTGATCGAAGGATTAGGATTATTGTAGAAAGGATTACTGGCCGGGATGGTGTATGGCGATCCGGAATCAACATCAAGGCGCAGGATTTTTCCAAGGAGAGAACCGAGATTCTGCGCATTGTTTGAAGGGTCCCCTCCGCTGCCACCATCTCCTGTAGACCAGTACAGGTATCCATCTGGACCGAAAGCCAGTGTGCCCCCATTATGATTTTGATACGTCGGATGACTGATGGTAAGCAGGGTGGTTCGGCTGTTCGGATCCGCCAGGTCCGGATTGGTTGAAGATCGCGTGAACCTGGATAGAATCAGCGAACCATTAGAATCTGTAAAGACCGTATAAAACTGACCATTGGTCTCGTAGCCCGGATGAAAGGCAAGCGCGAGCAAACCCTCCTCACCGCCTGACGAATTGACAATGGACTGAATGTTGAGAAATGGCGTCGAAAGGACCGATCCGTTCTTATAAATGAGTATTTGTCCGGTCCTTTGAATAATGAACAAGCGTCCTGAACCATCGCCCGCGTTCGTGATGAAAAGCGGCTGGTTGAGGCCGGAAGCAACCTCCACAAATCTTATGTTCTGTGCATCAAACGCAGCCAGTTGAGCTCGTTCGGGAGGGGATACATGGACGTGAGGTGCGGGAATGGGCAGGTTGAATACAAGAACCAAGAGTAAAGATATTCTTGTTACCATTAATTTTTTCCTTCAAAACCGTTTCCAACAAAGGAATTGGAGTTCATTCTGTTCGATTGAAGCGCACATTGTAATATGATTCCATCCCCCTACGGTCCTCGCGGACTCGATGATCAAAAAAGGAGGAGGCCGTTTCGCTGAAGGCCTCCTCCTTTGGATGTTTATGGAGTAACGATAAAGTTCTTCGCGCTGCTCCAGGGGCCGGTGCCAGCCGAGTTCCACGTTTGGATCCACCAGGTGTGGTTCCCGCTGTTCAGGTTCGTAACCGGTGTAACTGAGCAGGTCAAGGCAGTGCAGTTGGCATCAGCAGACGTGTACCACTTCTGGATCACAACCCCGCTCGGTCCATTCACCCACAGGTAATACCAGGTGGCCCCCGGGACCACATTCCAGGTGTAGGTCGGCGTGTGATTGGCTGTGCTGCCGCTCGGGGAGACCAACGCAACGGCGCCCAGTGGCGTGGTGGTGAAGCTCATACCTGCACTCCACGGACCAAGACCGCCTGCATTCCACGTCTGGATCCACCAGGTGTGGTTCCCACCGTTCAGGGTTTTGGCCGGTGTGACGGAGCAGGTCGTACCATTGCAATTGGCATCCGCCGCTGTAAACCATTGCTGGATCACATTTCCGCTCGGTCCATTGACCCACAGGTAATACCAGGTCGCGCCTGCCACCTCGTTCCAGGTATAGGTTGGAGTGTAGTTGGCATTGATGCTTCCGATCGGCGAAACCAGCGTGGCGGCGCCCAGGGGTATGGTGGTGAAGCTCATACCGCTGCTCCAGGGGCCGGTGCCAGCCGGGTTCCAGGTTTGCACCCACCACGTATGGTTCCCACCGCCCAGAGTGGTAGCCGGTGTAACTGAGCAAGTCGAGGCGTTACAGTTGGCGTCCGCAGAGGTATACCACTTTTTGATCACATTCCCACTGGGTCCGTTGACCCACAGGTAATACCAGGTCGCATCTGATGCCGCACTCCATGTATACGTAGGATTGTAATTCGCGCCGATGTTACTGTTGGGAGAAATCGGCGTAACCGCAGGGACAGGGGATAAGTTGAACATCATGGCAGCGCTCCACGGGCCGGTCCCTGCCACGTTCCAGGTCTGCACCCACCAGGTGTAGCTTCCACTTGCCAGCGAGAGGTTCGGCGTCACGGAGCAGGTGATGCCTGAGCAAATAGCCGAAGCCTCATACCATTGGTTAAGGACCTTCCCGGAAGGCCCGTTGATCCAAAGGTAATACCAGGTGGCTGGATCAGTCGTCGCATCATCCAATGAAATATCCCATGAGAACACAAGCTGCGAGGGCGTGATGGCACCGGCGGGAGCGCGCAGGCTGGCGGTTCCAGGTTTAAAGGGGGCAGTGATGCTAAAGGGGTCGCTCCATGGACCGTAGCCGCCCTCGTTCCAGGTCTGCACGTCCCAAATGTGATCCCCTCCTGCGAGCGGATTTGGAGATCGAGTGGAGCAAATACTGCCACTGCAAACGCTGTCGGCCTGATACCACTGGGTAAAGACCACAGAGCCATCTGATCTGCGCGCGCGCAGGTAATACCAGGTTGCCAGGCTATCCACATTCCACACAAAAGTCGGCTGCGTAGAATCAATGGCACCCAATGGAGATACCAAAGCAACCTTTCCCGGGGGCTGAACGAAACGGGCCGTGACTGTGATGGCCGCAGTCATGGTTACTGTGCAATCGCCTGTACCGGAGCACCCGCCACCGCTCCAACCCACGAAGTTGGAACCCACAGCAGGTGCAGCGCTCAAGGTGACTGAAGTGTTGAACGCGTAGGTTTCAGAACAATCCGAGCCGCAGTTGATGCCGGATGGGTTGCTGGTCACTGTTCCACTGCCATTACCGGATTTGCTGACGTTTAGTGGATAGCTCGATGGGACTGTGGCAGCGTCTGAAATGTTCGAGAACTGACTTCCGTTGGTATAACGCACCCATATCCCCTGGCCGCGATAATTATTGCCGGGTACTGTCCATGTCAGTGGTGATGTAATTGCCTGCGGTGTGCTGAAAATGGAGACGGCGTCAACATACAGGTCGGCGCTGCCGCTACGCCAGAAGTTGAAGGTCAGGAAGGCATCGCTAGGGTTGGTATTGAACGTGAAGTTCAGGGCAAATTCCTGATACTGATTGGGCGCGTTAAAGTCGGTTCCCCGCAGGCTCAGCGGCCCATATTCCGTCCCGCCTCCTTTCACGGAAATACGCGCCACCTCGCTGCTCGAAGTATTGTCGTTCACCTTGAGCCTGAAATAAGCCACCATGGGTACACCTTTGATGAAGGTCCAGTCATTCACCCAGGCAAAGGATTCGCCGTTACCCGGGTAGAGTCGATACGCCGTGCCGCCCCACGCTGCTGCGTCGGTAACGCGCTCTCCATTTCCCCACCACTTACTGAACGAATCGGACGTATCATCAGCCAGCCATCCCGGGCTAAACTGCACCTGCGGCAGGGAGCCGCCGTCGAGATCGTAGAGCGTTACCTGGGACCAGGTGGCGGACATCTGCGCCGCGCCGAGTTCATTGAGCGGGACATTGGCACCCAGGTAGATGCTATCGCTCGCTGTCAGGCTGCGGTTGAATCGGTCACGTGTCTTTACGAACACATTGCGCCAACCCTCACCAGTCGTGAGCGTCCAGATCTTATTCGCGCTGTATGGTTCCCAACTCCCGCCGGAAAAATGGTCGTTGTTGCTGACCATCATCTGGGTCGCGGCAGCCAGGCCAGCAAAGCCTCCCGAGGTTGAGCGGTCATAGATATACAGATTCACACTGGGGTTTGTTGTGGAAATGGCTTCGTTTTCAATGATGACAGGGGCATACACAGCGTCACTGCCGAAATCCTGAGTGACGTAGCCGCGCCCATCACTGTCGCGACGATAATAACCGAGTCCAATCTCGCGCAGGCTGGGATTAAGCAAATTGGCGCGGTGCCCGGAGCTGTTCATCCAACCTGCGATCGCATCTTCGGGAGTGACGTAGCCGCAAAAGGCATTTTCCCACCCGGCAGATCCCAGGTAGCCAAAGGCCAAAGCGCGGTAATCGGGCCACTGACCCTGGGTATCCTGATGTCCGCAAAAACCAGAAGGACGGTTCTCCGTTGAATCCCACGAAAACCAGCGCGCGGCATGGGTCAGCTGAAGGTTCCAGCGCAAAGGTGGGACGCCATTATCGCGGCGGGCCAAATTGCCAAGATACACTGTGCGCGCTTCATCATATAGGAGCGCTGGAGTTTGAACAGTGGGATCATAACCACCCTGCGCACGTACCCCTGGGGTCTGCTTCGAGCACATCGCCAGCAGAAAGAATAAGACAGCCAAAGATCGAATAGCTTTTTTATGGAAACGGCCAATGTTCATCAAAACCTCCATCCCTGATAATCGTTGTCCCAAAAGCATTGTACCAATCTGCCTGGCTGAATCTTGTCATTGTAATGAAATCACACTGCTACGGGAATCAAATCTCTGAATAGACTGACACCTGCTCCGACGATAGGCCGAAACAAAGCACGCCCGGCATGAAAATGCCGGGCGTGTTGCTTTTTGCAAACCTCTATTTTCTCGTCGGGTACACTGCCGGGGCCAGCAATTTTGCGAGCTGTTCCGCGCCGGCGTCATCGGTGATCGCGAGCACTTCATCCCCCTCCTCGAGAGGCGTGGTGCCGCGCGGCAGTGTGATCTGCCCATCGCGGATGATGGCCGCAATGACGCATTGATCAGGCAGGCCGAGGTCTTTGAGGGCCACCCCGATCGCCCTCGCTCCACGCGGCACTTTCTCCTCAACCAGCGAATAGCGTCCGCGGCGGAGTTTCAGAAGGGTCATCATATCGCCCATGGACATTTCTTCCTCGATCAGGTGAGCCATCACGTCAGCCTGCGTGATCTTCTCGTCCACGTGGAAGTCCTGGTCGAACAGCCACGCGTCACGCGGGTTGTTGACACGCGCGATCGTGCGGGTCACGTTGAAAAGCTTTCGTCCCAGATAACAGATCACCAGGTTCGAGGCGTCATCAGCCGTGCACGCCACGAGAACATTGGCTCTGTCTAATCCCGCCTGCTTCAAGACATTGGGATCCGTAGCAACCCCCTCGAAGATCGTTTCTGTGGGCAATTCATGATGAAGGCGTACAAGAAGTTCACGGCGGTGTTCGATCAGCCGCACTTCGTAATCCTGATTGAGCAACTGGCTTGCCAGTTGCGCCCCGGTCCGCCCACCACCAGCAATGAGTACAAACATAGTATTCCTCCTAGTCTCCCACGTACCTGCGCAAGGTTTTCATTCCATCCAGCGTGGCACTGACCGTCAGGATATCGCCGCCCTTGAGCTTGATGGTCGGCTGCGGCATTTCGGACCTGCCTGCGCGAGTGAGCGCGACCGCAATACAATCGGAACAACCAACCATCAGTTCTGCAAGGGATTTGCCTTCCCAGGCGGGTGGGATCATCATTTCGTAGACTTCAACCTCTCCGTTTCCCGCGGAGAATACAGCACGGAAGGACGCATCGATCAATAGTTCCTGCAAACGCTCCGCCCCCCAGGCTGTGGAACTGACCAGCTGCAGGCCAAAGGCCTCCAGCATGTCGCGCATGGCCGGGTCATAGTTCCGGACAACAATCCGTTTGACATTTGGATAATGCGTGCGGACTGTATGACCGACCACGGCGTTCATGGTATCCGCATTGGTAACAACGGCAACACCATCGGCCTTCTCGATCCCGGCCCGCTCCAATGTGTCAACCGAAAGGGCATCGCCTTCTGTGGTACGCCCTCGAAAGTCTGGATGGAGGCGGTTGAATGCTTTTGTCTCGCTATCCACCACCACGACCTGATGTCCATTTTTGAAGAGACGGAAGGCAAGGTCTGCGCCTACCCGCCCACATCCAACAACAATGAAGTTCATGAAATAAACTCCTTACTTTGCCTCATTCGGCGTCTTTACATGATAAGGCACATTGGTAATGACGATGCCCGGCTGGTTTCTTAATTGACTTCGCAGTAGCTCTGCAGTATTCGTATGCAGTGTGCTGGTGATACGGTTTTCAGAGACGAATTCCGGCACAACGATTGTGATCGTCTCGCCCGGCTGGCGCTGGTCAGCAATATCTGCAATGTATTCAAGCAGCGGCTCGATGAAGAGGCGGTAAGGCGAATCCAGCATAACCAGACGGACTCCTTCGCCCCACATTTCCCATTTCTTACGAACCTTCTCGGCCTCATCCGGTTCGATCAAAATGTGCACTGCGGTCACATCCGACGAGAGCATGCGCGCGTAGCGAAGTGCAGCAAGTGTCCCCTGATGCACTCCACTGACCGGCATGATCACACGATGGCGGGTGGAATGGGGCGGCAGGACACCAAAATTCTCAAGCGAGAGCTTGCTGGCAAGGTTTTTATAATGACGATGGATGGACCAAAAGATCGTAACCAGGACCGGGATGAGCACCAACACAACATACGCGCCATCGCGGAATTTCGTTATGGCGAACACCAGCATGACGATCGCGGTGCAAACGGATCCGAAACCGTTAATGATCATCTTGTGCAGCCAGTCCTGCTGATAGTGAATAGTCGAACCACGCTCAGAAATTTGCTGGCCGGGTTGAAGCTTTCCGATCTTCCACCAGCGATGGGCCATGCCTGCTTGAGACAGCGTGAACGACAAGAACACACCGATGGCATAAAGCGGGATCAAACGCGTGACACTGGCACGGAAGATGATCAGAAGGATGGATGCAATGATGGCCAGCGTGCTTATCCCGCGTGAGTACACCAGACGGCTACCCCGATAGGTAAGTTGCCGCGGAAGAAATCCATCCCTGGCAGCCAGGGCGCTCAAGCGCGGGAAATCTGCGAATGCGGTGTTGGCAGCCATAATGAGGATCACCGTCGTAGCCGCGATTAACATCAGGTAGAGAAGTCCGCGTCCATCAAAAATCGTGCGGGCCAATTGCGAAATGACCGTCTCGCTTTCGGATGGGATGGCACCAATCTGCTTTGTGATAAATGAGATGGCAAGGAACAGGGAGCCTAGGATCAGAGCCATCCAGATCAAAGTAATACCAGCGTTCCTGCTGCGAGGCTCTTTAAAAGCCGTGATCCCATTGGAGATGGCTTCGACGCCGGTTAGAGCGGTGGTCCCACTGGCAAATGCATGCAAGATCAGAAAAGGAGTAACCTTCGCAGCAGCTTCAATGGCTTCCATTTCCGGCGGGCTGGGGACAGTGCCAAGTGTATGAGTAACAAGCAGCTTAAAGAGGCCAATGCCAACTGTGATGTACATCATAAAGACGAAGAAATAAGTTGGAATGGCAAAAGCCGAACCAGATTCCTTGACCCCGCGCAAATTGATCAGCATGATGAACATGATGAATGAGACTGAGAGCAGGACACGGAAATCGTATAGCTGAGGGAATGCAGACGTGATCTGCGCCACACCTGAAGCAATGGATACGGAGACCGTGAGGATGTAGTCAGTCAGAAGAGAAGCGGCGGCAATCAGAGCTGGAAGCTCACCCAGATTGTCACGTGCAACAATATAGGCGCCGCCGCCATCCGGATAGGCGTGGATTGTCTGCTCATAAGAAATGGTGACAATTGCCAGCAGGACCACAATCGCTATGGAAATGGGAAATACATAACCAAAGGCGATGGTCCCTGCTGCGGCAAGGATCACCAGAATTTCCTGTGTTGCGTAGGCCGTAGAAGAAAGTGCGTCAGACGCAAAGACAGCCAGACCGACGATTTTTCGTATGGTCTGATGGGGAGCATCTGCAGTGGATAAAGGTTCACCGATCAGCCATGAGCGCCAGGTGTGGCGGGGTTTATGCCCTGCCTTGCGCTCGATGATGGATGTTTGAGAATTGTCTTCAGGATTAATCATGACTTCCAGTTACAGACAAAAATATAGCCCTCCGCGTGCGAGAGCAGGCGGCTATTATACAGGCTAGTTGCATAAACGACCAGAACCATGGCGTATTACAAATCTGTTCACAACGCGGATTTCACAGCTTTGGGCTGTGCGAGCGGGACTTTTAGGAAGAACGTACTGCCCTTGCCCACCTCGCTTTCGACCCTTACGCTTCCGCCATGGCTCTCAGCAATCGAATGGACAATCGCCAGGCCCAGTCCCGTCCCATGCTGGGCGCGCGCTTCCCGCTGTTTGCCGCGATAGAACTTCTCGAACAGGTGTGGCATATCATCCGCTGGAATGCCGATGCCAGAATCTCTCACCTCAAACACAATATGCTCAGGCTCAGACTGGACGCGGATATTGACGTTTCCGCCCTCAGGCGTGTATTTGATTGCATTCTCGACCAGGTTATAGATGGCCTGATGCAGCAACGCGCCATCTGCTTCCAGCGCGTGAGGCATATCCTTGGGTATTTCGACGTTCAGCGCAATATTCTTCTGGTTCGCCTGCAACTGCAACGCGCTGGTCACGCGCTCGAGGATATCGAGCACCGGCACATTTTCGACCTGTAGACCGACTCCGATATCGATGCGGCCCAGGTCCAGGAGGTTGTTCACCAAACGGGACATATTCTCCACGCCCGTGATAATCTTCTTGACATAACCCTGCTGCTGCTCATTCAGCTCGCCGACCATTTCCAGCATGGTGGCATAGCCGCGCATCAACGTGAGCGGAGAGCGCAGGTCGTGACTCACGGTCGCGACGAACTCGGATTTCATCGTATCCAGTTCCTTGAAATGCGTCACGTCGCGCATAATGCAAACGCGTCCTATATTGCGACCCTCCACCATAACCGAAGAGGCGGTGGCAAGGTAGGTACGTTTATCGGGCAACACGATCTCTGCAGATTGATTCTCACTGGATGCGCCCTGCAATAAAGCGATCAGCGGCTTGAGCTTGATCACCTTCTCAGTCGGTTCTCCGCCGCTTCTCGTTTCGGTCATGCTCAGGGCATGCGCAGCGGCCCGGTTGGCAAGCAGGAGGCGGTTGCGGTGATCGGTCACCAGAACGGGATCCGGCGTCGAGTTAATGATCGCCTCAAGCTGACGGCGTGAGGCTTCCACATTGAGATAGAGATGCGCATTCGCGACAGCCAGCGCGGCCTGACCAGCCAGGGTGGTCACAAAACGGACATCTGCCTCCGAGAACATGCGCGGCTGTTCGTAGCCGGCCCACACCACGCCGTAATATCTATTCTCATGCTGCAATGCAACCGCCAGCAGGGCAAGCGGCTGAGGCAGTGAAGAGTCAAGTTTCAGTTCGCGCGAGCGGCTCAAATTCGGCAGGACCGTCTGTTCCTGTCTCTGCGCAAGCGCAAGGATTTGATCATCCAGGTGCGAATACATATCCCGCGCCGGGCCCAGCGAAAATCGCGACGGCAGTTCGACCGGCGTCTCCGGCAGGATGGACGGTGACAGCACTACACGGACAGAGTTCGCGCCGGTGGAAAGGATCGCTTCCAGCACCGGCTTGACCGCGTCCTGCATCTCCAGACTGGATGCCACTCCCTGACTCACGCGCAGAAGACGGTTCAGCTCTTCGAGGCGTCCCTGCAAACTGGAACGCATCTGCTCGAACGCGCGCCGCAGTTGCCCCACCTCATCCACGCCTTCGACGTGGAGTGGATGATCGAGATTGCCATCTGCAATTCGGTTTGCCTCCGCGGCGAGGTTTTGCAGAGAGCGAGTGATCACACGCAAGCCAACCCGCAAAGAGACCAACGCAATAAACGCCAGCACGATGATCATCACTGAGAGCGGAACAGCAATGCTCAATGCCAGTTGCTGCGCCTGCTGCGCCGGGACCGTCAGCACAATGGACCAGGGCCTCCCAACAACGGGCTGGTAATACACCATCTGCCGCGCGCCATTGGCAGAGGTGTCATCAAAGAAGCCGGCCTGCTCCGTGCGAGTTACAACATAATCCGGCTGGTCTGACTCCGAGCGATAAATGACCTTTCCGTTTTCATCGAGCACATAGCCGGTTCCATCCAGGTCCTTCATATTGTCAATGCTGTGGATCAGGGGCAGCGTAAGTGGATTTGTCTCCAGTGTAGTACGGCCGATGAGGACTCGCTGGACCTGCCCCGCCTTATCCACGATCGCAACAAGGAATGAAACCCGCGCCGTATCCTCCGCAGCAACAGGCGGAATGGAGTAGATCTGAGTCAGCACCCCGTCCGAGGCAAGCATCATTCCACTTTGCTCATCGGGATAGAGCGCAAAATTTCCGCGCGCCGACTGAGGATAGCCCGCCAGCAGGGTTCCTCCCTTTGCATCCAGCACAAAGAATTGGTCAAAATACGGAACGGCCTGCAGACGCTGACCGATGAGCGAAGTCAATTCCGGGTCGGTTGCATCGAGCAGGCGCGGGTCAGATGCGAGCTGCACCGCAAGGTTCTGCCCGGTCTCGAGGAAAAATGGCACACTTTGAGCGGCTGCCTCCGCCGCGCTCGACAAACGGTTGCGAAACATGTCGCGCGCGGCACGGCCCGCCACAATCCAGTCGCCGATCAATAAGGTGAGCAGCAGGAGCGAGATAAATGTGCCGGTGGCGAAAAGGAAACGGGTTTCGAGGCTCCGTTCGCCGGGCGAGGGCATCAGGGTCTGTTTGGAACTCAACCGTCCCGGAGAAACCTGCGCAACGACCTGGCCCACCGCGCCCGCAATCAGCATCTCCAGGCCGAAGATCAACGTCACAATGCCGGCATTGCTCAGCGCAAAATCCAGGCGTGCCGCGACTGAAGTGGAGGCATCCGTGCCCCACTGCGTGAAGAGGGCGGCGATCACATAGAATAAAGTATGGAACGGGACCAGGATCAATGTGCTGACGAGGGGTTGACGTAGAAAAGCATACGCCGGCGTACGATAGCGCTGGCGCGTATTGACCGCATACCACACCCCCATCATCGAAAACTCAATTGTCGAGAAGAGCGTATAGGAGTCCAGGGCACCGCGCACCAGCCCGGAAAAAGCGCCCAAAAGAGCTCCACCTGCTGGCCCCAGGAAGGCGGCACCCAGGGTCCACGGGATGTCAAAGAAAGGCATCAGGCCTGAACCGGGTGCGAAGGCTGGCAGCCCGGGAAAAGGTCGAGCGGATGCGAACGGGAGTCTGTAAATAAAAGGACTGGCAATCAGGACCAGAATGAGCAAACCGATAAACTGCCACCGCTCACGTCCCCTCCAAACAGGCTGATAGTCCCTCCAGCGGTAAAGGCCGTAGATCAGCAGCCCCAGCAGCAACAACCAGACGACCCATCCCAGCAAAGTGGGAAGGGCCGGGAGCGCGAAGCCTCTAAGAAGCGAAAGTAATAATTCCATGCCGCTTGTGCCCCATCTTTCATGGGGTACTTGTGCCGCAAACGGACTACGGCGCTGGCACAAATTATAGCCGCAAATGGGGAGAGATTAGCCGGCCTTACAAGCATGTAAACGAAACAATGATTTCAAGCCTGGAAATGAGACTCCGCATATGCCCCGCGATATTCATCGGGCAGCAAACTTGCCAGCGCCTCCATGATCTGCCGCGTCCCCTGGCGGATCGTTTCATTCCGCCCTGCATCCTGCTTTTCCAGCCGGAACATTTTCCCCACTGTGACAGTCGCCCGCGATCTCCGCAATCGCTTCATATTGCCATAAATATTCGCATTGGATGTACCCGTTAGCGCAATGGGCACAATCGGGACGTCTGCTTTATAGGCAAGAAAGGCCGCGCCATTTGTGCCTTCTTCAAGCGCACCGGTGACCGATTCGCGGCCCTCCGGCGCAATGGAGATCACACGACCCTCCGCAAACCCGGCCAGCGCGGCGCGTATTGCACGGATATCCGCCTGGCCGCGGTGCAGCCAGATGAGACCGTAAAGATCCATGATCCTCCCAAGGACGGGGAGATCATACAGCTCGATTTTGCCAATCGCATCCGTTAAGTAGGGCAGGAATGCCATTAATACGACCGAGTCTGCATCGCCAAGATGATTGATCACCACCAGTGCGGGTCCATGTTTGGGAAAATTTTCCATTCCTCGCACTTTCACATCGACAAACACCCACACGATCAGCTTCGCCAGCCCGCGCAGAAAACTACGAAAAACGCGCCGCCGCCAGGTCAGTTTTGGCAGGCGCACCAGTTCAGGCCGCCATAGTTCGGTTACGGGTTTGGGAGGTGGAGGAAAAGTGTGATTGGTTTCCATCATGAAGATAAGTCCAGGAGCCTGCCCTTAATTCTAAGGACGAGGCATTCGTACGATTGTTATTTTTTTCATTGACGAAAGTTTAGAACGTTTCAGCTGTCTTGATAAATCACCTGGCCCTCGTAAAAGCCATGATATTCCGGGGGCAGCAGCCCCGCGACGTGGCGCATCACAGTATCCGCGATTTGCTGGCGCGCCTCTTTTCTCTCGGCGCCCTTTTCATCCATTGGTGGAAACATGATCGGCCTGCCGATGCGAATTTCAAGTGGAGGTCTCGCCCCGTGTTTGGCACGCTGCCAGAAATCGTCGGTAGTGCCCATCAAGCCAACCGGCAGTACCGGCACCCCTGTGCGTTCAATGATATAGCCAATGCCGGGTAGGCCGCGCTGCATGGCAATTGCATGGGAGCGCCCACCTTCGGGCGCCATCACCATGGGACGCCCTGATCTCACGATCGCAAAGACTTTGTCGAATAGAGCGCGGTCATATTCTCCGCGGTGGACCGGAATTACGCCGTACATTTTGAGAATCTGGCCCTGTCCCTTTTTATAAAACACATCCGATGCACCGATGGCTTCGGCCATCTCAGGCCAGAATGCCAGCACCAGAGGCGGATCGAAGATTGAAATGTGATTGAACGCGACGACATAAGGTTTGCCGTACGGAACATGATCCTTCCCCAAAATTTTCACGCGCGCCAGAATGCGAAAGATCCATTGAAAGACCGGCTTCATCACCACACGATTCAATTGAATGTGGAGCGGAACCCGGTACTCCGTCATCGGCACAGCTCCAGCACCTGTGCCAGGACCTCCTCTACATCCATTCTGTCCGAGTCAACGATGATGGCGTCTTCGGCCGGGCGCAGAGGAGCGACGGCGCGGGTCGAATCAATACGGTCGCGTTCGAGCACCTTTTGGAGGATCTCTTCGTAATCGGCTTTTTCGCCGCGTTGAATGATCTCGTGATAGCGGCGTTTAGCACGTTCCTCGGCAGACGCATCCAAATAGACCTTCAGGTCTGCCTCCGGTAAAACGACGGTCCCTATGTCCCTGCCAGCCATGACAATATTCCCGCGCAAGCCGATGCGGCGCTGCTGGGCGGAAAGTGCGCGTCGTACCCCCGCGTAGGCTGAGATAACGGAGACATACGCTTCCACTTCCGGGCTGCGTATATCCCAGGTAATATCGCGGTTATCGATCAACACATCGAAGACGCGCCCATCTTTTTGGGATGGCGGACGGATGTCAATGTGCTCGGACTCAGCCAGTTGGGTCACTGCGGCTTCATCCAGGGGGTCGATGTTACGATCAAGCACAAGCCAGGTGATGGCTCGATACATCACACCGGTATCGAAGAACAGATAGCCAAGCCGATCGGCGAGAATGCGTCCCAGTGTGGACTTGCCAGAAGCGGCCGGGCCGTCAATGGCGATGATGGAAGGAGAAGAGGTTTTCATCATTCGGGGAGGTTCTTCCGCGAAAACGGAATCAACTCAAGGCGTGATGTGACCGGCCGAGTCCAAAAACAGGTCATCCCGAGCCCAGAGGATGATCGTCTCCTGGTCCTGGGGCATCTCGCGCAGCGCAAGCCAGCGGATCCAGGCTGTAGAATCGGCGGTTTGCCAGGACGGAGTCTGCCGCCAGATAAAGTCTTGACCACGATAGGCGGAAGCCAGGCTTGGGTCCGCTTGAACCGGAGTGATCACCATCGAGGGTGAGTCGGCGGGATCGAGCGCTGTCACGTCGCTGACTGCATGACCGCGCAAAGCCCACTCGAGGGCGGGCGAGTCAATGTTCATGATGACGACAGGCACGGAGTTGTCATCGCCTGTGTGCCAGTCGGAGAGGTTGTTGACCGTCGTGAGGAGCAGATCTTCCTGAGCCGGGCCGGAGGCGGGCCACCAAAGTTCCGGAAACGCCGCGCCGCGTAAACCAGCGGAACCTACCGCACCGCTGAGACCGAAAATCCCAAGCGCGGCAGTCAGACCAAGCATCGCACCATAGCGTGCCATGCGAGTGGACCAACCCGCGCCGATGAGGATGATACTCAAAGCCAGGAGCAGCAGGGAACCAAAGAACAGCCAGACACGCAGGTTCGCCTGAGCAGAAGGCGCAGGAGACCATACGAGTGCAGCCAGGTCAAGCCAGGCAAACACCATGATGAAAACGATCAACGCGACCACGCCGACGACTTCGCGGCGCTCCTCAGGCTGGACATCAAAGTGGCGCGCCAACTCGAGCGCGGCCAGCGCATTCAGAGGAATGAGCGCCCAGGCGAGGTCAATGACCTGGCGAGACGGATAGAAGACCGCTAACAACAACGTGACCAGCAGCCAGATGCTCAGCGGGATGATACGGCGGCTTCCTCTTAGCCAGCCGCGGATGATGGCGAAGACCGCGAGGAACACCGCCAGAGGCTGGTAGATAAGCAAAGAGCTCAACAGCAGAGATGGAGATGTGCTCGAAGAATTACCCCAACCACGGATATATTCCGGCAGGGATGTAAATGCGGCGCCCAGTCCATTCGGAACCATGAAGAACAGTGAGCCTACGATGAGGAAGGTCGCGATAAATGAAATGAGGGCGGGTCGAAGCTGGTAATTGGTAACCGGGGATTGGGAATCGGGAATCGGGGAATCGGGTTGATTCTCTGCTTCAGAATTCTCCTCCCCTTTTGATGTACGTGACTCCATTCCCTGACGGATGGTCCAGGCAATACCCAGGGCGAGCAGGCCGGGCCAGATACTCGGTCCGCTGAGGAAGGCGAGCGCGGCAAAGATGCCGAAAGACCGAGCGCGTTTCTGGGTCCAGAACCCCCATGCCAGGAGAAAGAATGTGACGGCAAAGATGCTGCTGGCGGCCTCGCGCGAGAGAGCCAGCAGACCGGGATCGAGCGCAATGAAAAAAGCAAGGACCAAACTCGGACGCGGCTTGAGCCATCCCTGGAACAGGAGGGGAACAAAAACCAGGGCGCTTCCAGCGAGGGCGGGCAGAAGGCGGGCAAGGAAGTTTGTCCCGCCGCCCAGGAGGAAGAACAGGACGGATGTCAGCAGGGTATAGAAGGGCTGAGGAGCGAGTGCCGGCTTGAGTCCCTGGGCGATCTGCAAAGCCTGCAGGGCTGAGGTCGCTTCCACATCGCCGAGAGGCATAGCCCCGAGTTTCGCCAGACGAAAGCCGAGGGCGAGAAGAAAGGCCAGCCCATACAGCCAGCCTTCGTATTTGAAATGACGATACTTCATGGGCGCAATTGTAATCGGATTCGTTATGTCATTGCCCCGTCGATTTCAGGCGGGGTTGCAAAGACGCGTCCTGAGCGGAGCGCAGCAAAGTCGAAGGATTGCCCGAAGCAATCTCATCATGTATTGGAGATTGCTTCGTCGACGATCGTCTCCTCGCAATGACAATTATCAGGGTATTTCGTAAATCACAACACTGTTGTTTTGATAAGCAACCGTCAGATGTGATTTGAACTTCTCTTCCTGTAACGGCGGCGTGATGGAGCGTTCCAGTGAGCCGATGTAGATATAACGAATGTTGTAGCGTTGGATGATGTCATTCGCCGTGTTCCAATCCGGAGTGGAATACAGCGTTGGGATATCATCATGGCGCGTGCCCTGCGGTCCAGTGCCGCCGCGCCATTGACTCTCATGCCCGGGCCAGCCAAGGACGGTAGGCATTCCGCTATATGTAGCTATGCGGGCATAAGGCCCATAAGACCCCCCTGGACTTGGATCAACAGCCTCAGCAACCACTCCCTCCGGCGCGGACTTCAGCCATTCGAGCGCATCCGCTTCATCCGGGTTTTCGCGGCGAACGCGGTCAAAGTCGTCGAGGGTGTAACCAAACGGTGGGTGGAAGTCATTGGTCTTGGTTGCAAGGCTGAGGATGGGATATGTCAATGCCATGATCAGAGTCGCGCCAATGACAACGCGAAAGAGGACACCCGCAATCTTGTGCAGGTTTTGAAACAGAACGGCCACACCGAACGCAGCCGCGAGACTCCAGAGAATCCATGCCTGATAGTAGAACTTGAAGATCGTGTTGATGCGCCAGCCGAATTGATCGCGCAGGTAGAGGAATTCCGGGCCAAGCACGAGGAGTCCGCCGAGGAGGATCAGGAGCAAAACAAAGACCGTGGACCGCGGACGACGGACCGTGGATACTTCCTCCTCGGTCAAAGGTCTACGGTCTGCGGTCAGTAAGTAAGCAGCTCCGGGTATCAAGATCGCCAGCAGCGTGAGGAGACTGCCAATACTACCAAGGCGCTTAAGCGATGCGGCTGAGAAGAAAGCTCCGAGGGTGGCGACTTTTTGGGACAGCAGGTATTGTGCGGTAAAGGTAGGGTCTTTGAAATGGACAAGGAAAGCGCCCAGCCATGAAATCGCCCACAGAAGCAGAGTGAGCCCGAGGATTGTCAATGCGGCCAGACGCCAGTTGGGTTTGGGTTTATCGGCGGGCCAGAAGAGATAGGCAAAAATCGGGATGAACAATGGCGCAAACATAACCCACAAATGTGCGCCGCGCGTCGGATAGACCAGATTGGGAAGAACGCCACCCGCCTGTGAAGAAAAGCCGAGATAGAAAGGCAGATACAACAGGACGGATACGATCGCCAGCGGAATTGCAAAAAGCGCCAGGTCTTCGAGGCGATCCCAATGCCAACCTTCTTCGCGGATACGGAAAAGGACATAGGCAAAGACGATCAGCGCGGCACCGACGAGAATGTCCCAGGTATTGAGGAAGGCCAGTCCACCGAGGACGATGGCTGTGAAGCCAAAATCAAGAGGCGAGATATGCAGTTTCGCGCCGAACAAGTTCAGGGTTCCGCGTGATGCGCCCAGGAAGAGGTTGAGAGCCACAGAGATGGCCAGCAGGTCAAAGGGAATGGCAAGCACATGCGGGTGCAGGTCGCCGAGCAGGAAGGAGAAGAACGGAAACTCGTCGATGATCTCAAACCATTGACCGGCCAGGTCATAATCCTGCACAACGCGCGAGGCCCGCCACCACCATAAATAGCGGACGCTCTGAAGAGTCCACACGTAAGGCTGGGCAGGAGGAGATGTCAGATCTCTGATATCCATCCACGTCCAAAATCTGCTGGTTGGAGAGTTACCGGAAGACCAAAGGATGCCGTAGCGATGAATTAATTCGAGAAAGCCTTCGATGTTCGAGACGATCAGGAGGAAGAGGGGGCCAAGCAGGGGGACAATAGACGACGGACGACGGACCGCGTCGTGGTCTGGGGTCCGTTGTCTCTGATCTACGACCAAGGCAAGCAGGTTGTATAGAATCCCATACGCGCCAATTGCAGCCAGACCGAAGACAAGCGCAAGCATCAAATTGAAGGCCATGGTCCCCGGCACACCGGTGATCATTGCCAGCATGGCTGTCAGGATGTAGCCAAAATGGTAATAGGAAATTGCATAACCCGAGAGCCACGGATCGTGTGGGGGAAACTGAGGAGAGCGCAGAATGGCATCAATGAATGCCAGCTCCATCGGTTTTTCCGTTCCAACGATCTCGGGGTTTGCGGCACGGACGAACGCGAGGAAGGCGAAGGCAAGCAGGAAGAGGATTTCGGTGGTGAGGATGAGGCCAAGGTGTTCTTTGAGCCAACCGACCACAGACGACGGGTCACGGACACCCCTGTTGTCGGTGGTCTGTGGTCTACGGTCCGTGGTCAACAATGCCCAGACGCTCAGGCTCAGCAATACGACAAGCGCCAGCAGGATGCCCCCAACATCATTTTGCGAGATACCGAAGGATGTGAATATCCAAAAAATATATCCCCAGAGCAACAGGCCGGCGGCGCGTGAAAGTGTGTAGCCGCGGTCCGCAAGGCCGGGGAACAGTTTGTAGGCAAGCGGGAAGGTGATCCAGCCAAGAAGCGTAAGGAGAATGTACCAGGAGATGAAGGAGGTCATCGATGTCCAGTTATCAGTGGTCAGTCGAGGGGCGGGAGAATAAACATTCCCGCGGAGTCAGCCTCAAAGTTCAGCACAGAGACGACAGCTTCGGTGTTGATCGGACCATAGATGTGAGGGAATCTGTCCGTCTCGGGAATATCATCTGCAGGCATTCCCGCCGGCGGTTCCCAGCGGACTTCGTGCTTGAGCCGCGTTTCGTCAATGACCAGCAGGATAAGGTCCCTTTGCCCGCGATAGAAGGCGTTGGCGACACGCACCACCTGATGTTCGGTGGAGCAATGGATGAAACCTTCCTTTTCCAGGCTGGGCACGCGATATTCGCCGCTCTGCCGGGCGGCGAGCCATTCCTTGCGCTTTGTGATGTGCAGGATCAAATTCTCCTCCTCAGAACTATCATGTCATTGCGAGGAGGGCGAAGCCCGACGAAGCAATCTCTGGTCTGTGGGAGATTGCTTCGCCACGCATTGCGGGGCTCGCAATGACGAATCACGGCATTACTTCGTAAATCACAGTATTCCCATCATGATAGACCGAGTGCCAGTACTTCCCATTGTACTGCTCGAACTTGGCGAGGCCGTCCACGCCATCCACGGGCGGATAGAGGTTGTGTTCCAACTGGCCCACGATTATATATTTCACCTGATATTTCTTCAGGAAATCACGTGCGGCATTGATATCGGGGGTAGTGTAAAAGGAACCAATTTCCAGCACCCGATTTTCCACTGTGGTGGAGGCGAAGACGCGCTGCTGGCGCTGATGCCAGTTCCAGCCAACCACGCCGGGCAGGCCCGTGTAAATGGTGAAGCGCGTGCACCAGCGATATTCCGAGCAATTGGCCTCGACGATGACCGGTGATCCCTGCACGTTATCCTGCATCCAGCGGATGGCGCGATAGTCTTCGCTCAGATCCATGTTACCGCCATCAAAGAATTGGGCATAGTCCATGTACGTCATGCTATCGAGCGTATGCGGTGCATTCGGGGCCATGCGGTCTTTGACCTTGTCCGTGGTGGCCGTGACCGTGAACATGAACACACCGATCAACAGGAAAGACAGCCCAACCTGGAACGTGTTACGCCAGCGAGGAAGCCACTGCGGGAAGGCATACAACAGCCAGCCTAAGGCCGCCGCGGAACTGACCGCCAGCAGCGACCACGCTTGTATGTAGAGTTTGAAGACCGTGTTCATACGGCCAATGTCGCCTGCCAGCGCGATCTTCTCAACCGCTAACGTAAGCGTCAGCGCAGTACCGATCATGAGCAGCACCCCTCGCTTAACGCCCGGTTGTCCCGGCCGCAGCATGAGGACCGCCGCCCAGGCCGCCAGAGGTAAAGCAAGCCAGCCAATACTGATCCCCTCGATCGCGAAGAAAAGAAGCAAAGCGAGGATGAGCGCCAGTCCAAGCTCGATTACGATCATGTAAGGCCGCAATTTGTTGAGGGCCGAGACTGGCGTAGCCGCCATCCATTCACGCGTCTCCCACGTCATCCAGGACACAATGATAAAGAGGAACAAACCCCAGTGCGTGAGGTAGGACCAGAACGGCGTATATGGACCGATCCAGAAATTGATCGAGTTGTAGGCCTGGCTGAACCAATGTGTGAATGGAGCGTAGAAGATCGCACCGAGCGCGTAAAGCAGGATTGCTGAGCCAATTGCGAACAGGGCGCGTCCCAACCACTCGGACAGGCCGAAACGCCCATTCCACTCGAAGTGACGCAGAATGGTGTAGATCATAGCGAGCGCGGCCAGGGGGAAATATGTGTATAAATCCCAGGTGTTCATCGGCTTGAGAGCGCCGATGGCAAGGCCGCCGATCAGGAACGCGGCAACCCATTCTGCTGCATTCATTCGTGCCCGTGCTTTCAAAAACGAAACTGTCCACGCCATGATGAGCAGGGTAACCGGTAATACGATCATGTGCGCATGCAAATCGCTGTAGAGAAAAGTGAACAGCGGGAATTCTGTGATCTCATTGCCCGGCCCTGGCGGCATCACGCGGCTCGGGTCCCAGTACCATTCACCCTGTCCAATGGGAAGCGGCATATTGCCAAACGACATCGCGAACCCTTTGAGCGCCCAGGCCCATCTTTGTATGATGGTCGCACCGGTGATCACTCCCCCCGGCGCGGCCATGCGCTGGAACGCCTGGAACACCATTTGCACTGTTCCAAGGTTCCCGATCAAGATCATCAGCGTGGCCGCGGCAAGACCGGCCACCAACCGACCATCGACGATAGACGATTGACCGCCATGGTCTGTGGTCTGTGGTCCACCGTCCAACAAATTCCATCCCACCGTAAAAGCGCCCGCAGCGACCATCGCGAACAGTGTTGGCAAAATAAAGTTGTAAGCAATCGACGGCACAATGCCGAGCAGCTTGACCGGCGTACCCACCAACACAAACCCGTAATAATAGTAGTTGATGTAACCGCCCGCAAACCATGGGTCATAGGGCGGGAAACTGGTGCTCTTCAATATCGCGTTGAAGTAGGAAAAGTCCATCGGCCGCTCGCCGCCCTTCGAGGGATGCCACAGGTCCGAGTTGCCGAGGCGGATGAGCAGGTCAAAGAGGAAAAACGAGACGAAGATTCCCTCTGCAAACAGGAAGAATCTGCGATGGGTCTGCCATTCCTCTTTGAGCTGGTCTCTGCGCATCCAGCCCAGGCTGAGACCTGCTGCCACGATCAAACCCAGCGCGGCCCCGATTGTGACGCGTGTATATGGCACACCAAATGAACCAGCCATCCATGAAATCCACGCCAGCAGGAGAAGCCCCAGGGCGCGGCTGATCGGGTATCCGTACAGCCCAAGTCCTGGAAATGCCAGCCTGACAATTGGATAAACAACAAGCCCTAACAGGAAGATAAATACATACCAGACGATCAAGCCCACAAACGGATATTTATTCTGTATCCATTCATAGTTGAACAACTGCGACCAGGTCCCGCCGGCGCGCTCCTGCGTGAGACGAGTGAGAGGCAGCATCAAATCCTTGTAGCTGCTGAATTGACGCGGCAAAAGGTGAACAGCTTGAGTCGTATCCACGCTGCCAAGGATGGCACGGACCTTGTCCGCGTCAAAGTTCTCGCTCTTCTTAAAGATCAGCACCTTCGGATGATCGTAGAAAGTGAAGGCTTCCTCGGCGCGCTGGTCGTTGATCACGACAGGACCGAACGTAGGATAGTCCTCGAACACAGCCACCAGGTCAAAGCCGAGATTACCTTTATATTGACCGGGCTTCGCCAGCCGGTAGCATTCGATGATCTCCTGTTGTGGCGGGCAGCCGATTAATTCCCGGTAATACAAGGTTGTCAGCGGATAGCGCTCCGGTACGCGCGTGATCTGCCCGTATTGATGATTGGTCGGGATAAAGATGTAATCCGTCTGGCTCAGCACATCCATGAAACGCGTGAGCTTGTCCGGGTTGTCATCCCAGTAAACCTGAAAGATGAGGTCACCGCGATATAAACCGCCGAAGGCATCGAACCCATCCACACGGAATGGCAGGCTCCAGTCGTAGTCTGTCTCGTTGGCGATGGCCGCACCGGTCAGGGTCAGGTTCTCGCCAAGCGTCTCGATGGTCAGGCTGTAGAGTACATCTTTTTTGACCGGGACAGGCCTGTCAAACGTGAAAGAGACGGTTGGGCCGCGCGGATCTTTCGACGCAGCAGCATCCACCACAGCCGAGGCGCGCGCCAGCACGGTGTTAGGATCCGCTGTCGAAACGAGAGACAGGTTGACGCTCGCGGGAGAAGCGGATGCTTCCAGCGCGTGAGCAAACGTGATGCCGGTCAACGTCCCATCAGATTCGGGAACAAAGTTCGTGGGATATGGAGTCCCGGCCTGGATGCTCGCGCCGAGAGGGAAAGGCAGCGGCTGGCTGTAGCTGCTGACCCCATCTTCGTTCGTAGAAATCTGGAGGTTGATCGGCCCCGGCACGTTGGCATAGATCCAACGCGAGGCCGCCATGCGCGGTTCCGGCCGCAGGTAGATACTTTGAAAAGCAAAAGCCCAGCCCGCGGTCAGCACGACGACGATGATACCTGCAATCCCGGCAACAATGGACCACGGACGGCTGACCATGGTCCGCTGTCCATCGTCTGACGTCTTCTTGAATTTTGGCCCTTCAATGATCACCCAGGCGGCCATCATCGCCAGCAATGGATAGACTGGCAGTTGATAGCGCATGGTCGGGTTGAATTGGAGGGACTGCCAGCCGAAGTAAAAAGCCGTCCAGCCCCACAGCAAAAGGTGACGCCACTCCCCACGCAGGATGCGCCAGCCCATCAGCAGGAAACCGATCCATGCCAGGATGCCAAGCGGAAGTCCCAGCCCCCAGACAGTTAGATTCTCAAAGGAGTACAAGTGCGAACGGCGCGCCCACTGCAGGTTCCAAGGCAGGTCAGCCTCGCCGGTGGCTTGAGTGCGTTGTTCCTGAATATTGGCGATCCACTGCGGATTGAGCGAAAAAAGGCCCTGAAAAGCATAAGGTTGGAAAATGCGAAAGGAGATGATGGTTGCGAGGCCGCCGGCGATGAGGAAGGCGACGATCTGCAACCAATAATTATCGACGACGGACCACTGACCACCGACGAGGTTGTTGTCCGTCGTCCGTGGTCGGTGGTCGGTGGACAGATATCTCACCCCGAACGCGGCCGGCAACAAGAGCGCCAGCACCGCGGCATTGATCTTGGAGGCCATCGCCATGCCCAACGAAACACCGAACGCGATGCTGAGGAGAAATAAGGGATGAGTAACAAGTGCGAAGTAATGGGTGACCGAAGCTTGTGACTCTTTTCTCGTTTCTTTTACATCATCGCCTTCGGCTTTCAAATCAATACTCATCTCCCCCAACTCGGACCTTGTTACTTGTTTCTCTTTTTCCTTCCACATCACAATTTCCACTGCGAACCAGATTGCCAGAAACATGAACATGTTCACAAACAGGTCCACAGTAAAGAAATGGGACTGCTGGATCTGCATCACGGCCAGCGAGGAAAAAAGCGCAGCCAGTACGCCCACGCGCCTTCCATACATGCGCGAGGCAAAAAGATAGAGGAAGAAGATGGAAAAGAGATCTGCCAGTGCGGAGAATTGGCGGCTGAAGAATTTCAATTCCGCCAGATCGGTAGTGTGGGTCAGTTCCGCAGCGTAACGGACAATGAAAAGCGGGAGATCACCATAGACATAAGTTGCATTTCCGCGGTTGTAGGGATTGAGAGTGGATTTTGCGCCGTCGAAGACTTCTCCTAGCGTCAGCCAGCGCTGCTGACTCTCCGGGCAGGCATCGATCGGGATCTTTGGATCAATGCAGGTGTGTGCGCGCAGATTCTCCAACACGCCGCTGAGGAATAACTCATCCGGATGCTGGTGATATCCTTCGCCCCAATTTACGCCGGTCAGGCGCAGCGCTGCGGCAACAAGCAAGACAAGAATAAAGAGGAAGTCATAAATCCACGCACGTTTTTCCGTCATTACTTCTCCACAAACAATACCATAAAGTCTTTCCCTGGCGTCAGCAAAGTATAGCGGCTTAACTCACCATTCGGGTAGAGGTCTTTAAGAGCATTCTCAGTTTCGGTATCCTGCGTGCTAAAAATGAACAACTTCGGCCCGGAAATCTTCTTTGTGTCTGCGAAATGGTCCGGCCACAGCGCGAAGTCACGGTCGGGGATCCCGATCCACATGCCCGGCAGGCGCGTGTCCACCCACTGCCAGTACGGGACGATCCAGACCGTGTCCGTTTCGCCGTATTTCGTTCGGAACTCTGCGATGATGCTCCCCATTTCGGATGTGTTCCACACGCCTCGTAAATAATTCTCGTTGAATTGACGAAAGACCAGGTCGTAGTTTTGAAAAGCGGACGCGGCCAGCAGAATCCCTGCGAATCCATAGCCGACGAGAATCTGCTTCGTTTCCGCCCCTTCGACTGCGCTGCCGCTCCGCTCAGGACGGGTGAAAGCTGATATCAATCCATCGAGAGCCGCGGCGCTGACAAGAGCCACCGTCACGGCTGCGCCGCCCGCGCGGTTGAGCGCGGGGTTCTCCGCCGGGAAGGCCAGCGAAAGCACGGACGGCATGATCAGGAAGGGAATGGAAACCAGCAGAAAGAGATCGCGCCAGTCACGGCCGCGAATGTAGCGTACAGCAACGAGAACAATTCCAAGAACAAAGAGCGCGCCTGTGACCACATCCAGCGCGGGCCGGCCGGGTAGTGAATTGACCCAGATGCTGCCGTTGTCCCAGTTGAACATTAGCAGTCCATTGCGCAGATTGGAGAGAAAGACCGGCCAGAGGGAGATCGGCGAACCCGTTTCCACGCTTCCCAGACGGGAGAGGGCACGGAAGGAAAATCTGTCGTAATGGTCGAGCGCGTAACGCAAGAGCGGGAGAAAGACAAAGAGTGAGACGATGGCAACGAGTCCCAGCCACCAGATGGCCTGGCGCCGCGCCCCAATGGATTGTGAGTGCATGATGTACAAGGCGAACGCGATCACGACCAGAAACGGAACAATTCGGAATGGACTGTAACCGTGCAAACCAAGTCCCAGAAAGAGGCCGCAGAGGAGGAAGTCATTCCGGGAGCGCGTCCGCAGGCCGCGGGTCAGGAAAAGAAGCGTGGGTGCGAGGAAGAGGGGATAAAGCGGGAAGCGCAGTCCCATGCGCGCGATCACGTTCGGCCAGTAGCCAATCCCAAACAGAATCATCGCAAAGAGACCTACGCGCGGTGTCGCATATTCCCTGCCAAGCAAATAAACGAAAGGCAGAGTCAAAATGCCGAGCAGGGCCGTGCCAATCTTAAGGCTGAGGAAGGAAAAACCGGTGTGGAAGATCTGGATAATGAGCCAGGTCCAGTACATCTGGAAGGCTTCGCGGCCCGTATTACGCTCAAAGAAAATTTTGGTCTGGCCGCGCGAGACATCGTAGACATCGAGGATCTTTTCAGCGTGGTCACTGAAGGGCTGGCCGGGCACGCTGTCAATCTGGTTGAGCCGAAAGAATACGACAAAACCAAACGCGGCAACAAGAATCATCAGCGAGATCATGCTGCGAATGCGTTCCTGTTCGTCGCGTATTTGTTTCGGCTTTGGGGTCGGCTTCAACCACAACGCATAGATCAGAAGGCCAAGGGCAATGAGCCAGAGCGTGAGGTTTACGAGGGTGAACTTATCTCCGCCGAATTGCCAGAAGGCGGCGAGAAAGAAAGGGATGGAAAGCAGAATAGGGAAAACGCGCGCCGCGAACAGGTCAGAATTCTTTTCATGCGAGAGGAGCGCGGGGAGCTGCCATTCATGCACGAAGCTGGCCCACAAAGCGAATCCCGCTGCAAGGATATACAGTGGGATGGCAACAAGATAGTCACGCTTCGGCGGTTCGAGCAGGAATTGGGCAGAAACGGCAAAACCAAGTGCGAGCACAGACCGCCACGGAAAAACGCCCTCACCCTTACCCTCTCCAGTGGGAAAAGAGTCAGGGCTGAGGGCGCGTGACTTTTGCGGAGCAGGCTGTGCATTGCTCATTCTTTTATGCCTGCACGGAATCAAGGGATCACGGTTGCTGCATTGGCTGCCGGGACATAGAAGAGATAGAAATTAAGTTGCTGGCCTCGCTCCGAATGGAACACGCTCAGGATGCCCTGAGGATAAAGTGCTTTGAGCGCGTCGAGCGTGGGTGTATCTTCGAGTCGGAACATGAACAGTTTGGTGGCCGGAATAGAGACCGTATTTTCCAGTTGTTCAGGACGAATAGCCATGTCACCCCGTTCGGGAATACCGGCCCACATGGCAGGCAGACGCGTATCCACCCAGAATGGATAGGGAATGATCCAGATGTTATCTGCCGATCCCT
The DNA here is from genome assembly GCA_029782225.1 of Chloroflexota bacterium. Taxonomy (GTDB): domain Bacteria; phylum Chloroflexota; class Anaerolineae; order Anaerolineales; family Villigracilaceae; genus JAKOVF01. The sequence continues at coordinate 58,046 of JAKOVF010000200.1, forward strand.
GCGTCAACTGAAATTCATGGACGATCTCGCCCATCTCGCTCGTGTTCCAGGCTGAGGCCCTATACTCTTCATAATACTGATGGAAGACCAGGTCATAGTTATGGAACGAAGAGAGCAGCACCAGCCCGATGAGGATGAAGGAGGTAAGGACCGGCCGCGTCGCGCGGACCTGAACCTGCGATTCACCATCTGGCATTTGTTTCGCCTCTGCATTCGACTCAGGTACGCGTCCCATACCGGTCAGCAGTCCATCGAGCGCGATGCCCACCAATAAAAAGACCGGGATGATGGCGCCGCCGGTACGGTTCAAGGATGGATTCTCCTGCGGGAATGCCAGCGAAAGGATGGATGGCATCAACAGCAATGGAACGAGCAGAATCAGGAACAGGTCACTCCAGCGACGGGATCGCCCGTAGCGAATCAAGACCAGGACAACCCCGATCAAGAACAGTGCGCCAGAGACTACATCCAGCGCGGGTCGTAGCGGAACCGAATGGACCCAGATCACGCCGTCGCTCCAGTTGAACATCTTCAAAGCATTCCAGATATTCATCGGCAGCAACTGCCAGAGCGGAGCCGGCAGAGGGTGTTCGATCGAGCTCACGCGTGACAGAGCCCGGAAGCCATAGAGATCCGGGCGTTCCAGGGCAAAGCGCGCCTGCGGAATATAGATCGTCCAGGCGGTCAGGGCAACCAGTCCAAGCCAGAACAGGGCCTGTTTGCGCTCCAACCCTGAGCGCGCGTGGAACAAATAGACAATAAAGCCGATCACCACCACAAACGGTACGATGCGGAAAGGCGTGTACCCATTCAGCCCCAATCCCAGTGAAATGCCAGAGAGGATCAAGTCATTGCGGTTCTGGCGGCGCAATCCACGAAACATATAATAGAACGTCGGCGCGACGAACAAAGGATAGAACGAAATACGCAGGCCAAAGCGTTCGATCACGTTCGGCCAATACGCGATGCCGGTGAACAACACAGCCAGTAGACCGATCCTCCTGCCGCCAATTTCCTTTCCAAACAAATAGAGATACGGCAGCATGAGCAGTCCCCCGATCACCGCCGCGATCTTCAAGGTGATGAAGGAAACTCCTGAGTACCCTGCCTGCAATTCTGCTATCAGAGCCGAGAGATAAACATATAATGGCTCGCGGCCCGTATTGCGTATGAAGAAGATCGAGTACTTTCCATTGAGGATATCGAATACATCCGCCAGTTTTTCGGCGTGATCGCTGGTCATATCCGGCGCAATTTGGCTCAAGCGATACAGGCGGAAGAACAACGTTAGAGCAACGACTGCCAGGATCAACAGGGTCCAGCGCGTGATGCGGACATCCCAGGCGGGACGCGCAAGAAATCTCTTTGTGCGGCTCCACAGAGATTCGGAGGAAGCATCCGGCAGCCAGAATGCACGTAAATGAAAAAAGATCGTCAATGCCCACAAGATCAGGTTGAAGGCCGTAAACAGATTGCCCCTCATGTAATAGAAGGTCACTGTACCCAAAATCAATGAAAGGACAAGCGGAATCCAACGCACTGTCAGTGGGTCAGTCCCGGATTGAAGTTCAGGCTGGGATGAAACCATCCACTCGCCGCGGCGATAAGCAAGGATCAATAGACCCAATGCACAGATATAGAAGACCGTGCCAACCGCCCAGGTCCGTTCCACGCCAGCCTTGGGCTCAAAGGTCAGTTGGGCAAATAATGCCAGCATCAGCGCCAGGAGCGAAATGAATGGAAAGGACGCGGGACGCGCAGGCTTTTCTGTCGCTGTCACCGCTGTTGATTCTGTTTCGGGAGCCGGAATCTCAATCGTTTGCTTCGAGCCTAACCTGAACTTTGATTTGACGTAATCGAGGACAGTGGGTTCAACTGGTTCTTTCATGGTGTCAGCCTGATCTAAACTTATGACTTGCGCGCAATAACGATGATGCTTTCGCCCCAGCGCATGGGCAAAAAGACAAAACCGGTCATGGCCTGGAATCCGCCCAACGAGCCAAAGAACAATTTCTGGATTTGTTTGGGAATTATGGGAATATAGGGAACGTCCCAGAAGCCATCGGAGGAAATTTTGAGTGGACTAAAGCCCGCGTTCCGAATCATGTCAAGCCATTCCTGCGGCTGCTTCAAGGAGATATGCGTCGGGTCCTGATATCCGATCCAACGGTCGCCCTTCCACGGCTTGAGTAATGAACCGAGGTTCGGCGTGGCAAGGATCAGGATGCCGCCGGGCTCGGTCACATGTCCGATCTCGCGGATAGCTTTTGCGGGATCAGGCAGGTGTTCCACGATATGTTTGATGATCACGACATTGAAAGAGTTTTTGGCAAATGGTAAGTCCTGGGCGCTGGCGGTTTCCAACGAAGATTTGTTGACAACGGACCTGGATTGCTTAACCGCCCAGTGATTCAGATCCATGCCATACGTTTCAAACGTGTCTTCAAGTTGACCTATCAAATGACCGAGGCCGGATCCCACCTCAAGCAGACGCGCGCCGCGCTGTCCATATCGCCGCGCCAGCATGGCATAGAAACGATTCGACCACCAGTACATGCTGTATTTGGCAAAGGTGATATCGGCGTACGTGTGGGTGGAAAAGTATTTTTCGTCGAAGGACATGGTTGGGCAGTGGACGACGGTCTGCGGACTATGGTCTTTTCCGGGCTATATAAAAAGTAAATGCCCCATCATTTACCGGTTCAGGCGAGGCATATTTTTTCACGTAAGCTTCTGTTAGTCCCAAATTCCATTTTGTGGGAGAAAGGATCCATTTACCGGTAAGCGCTTTTGAGATCCAGGATGGCAGGCCAAAATAGTGGCCCCATTCTAACACGCGCATGGAGGCAGGCGAAAAATAATGCCACCAGCGCTCGAGCGTAAAGCCTGCATGTTCAAGACGTGCCTGCCAGACGTCCGGCTCATCCGCGTGGTGGACGCGCGAAATCCGGCGGAACCAGTCTTCATACGTTTTGCCAAAGACCTTCGTCAGGGAAAGCGCGGAGAAATAACGTGGATTGGGCACACAAAAATAAAAAGGCGCACCTGCCTTTAACACGCGCGCGGTTTCAGCCAGCACTGCATCGATGTGCGGGATGTGTTCCAGGACCGAGTTGCTGAGTCCACTGGCGAAATGACCCGATGGAAAAGGCGAGCAGGCACCATCGGCTTCGACGAGAGATTTGTATGCGCCGTACTTCTTTGCCTCGTGAATGGGTCCATGCCAGGGGTCGAGGCCCACATCCAGTGTCCGGTTGAAGGTCAGCGAGGCGAAGTGACCATCACCGCAGCCTACGTCATACACGGGTGAGGGCAGTGGGAGTTCCTGATAATAGGAAGACTCCACCGCGCGCAAAAAGCCGCGGAAGTAGGGAAGAGAACTGATTTGGAGAAAGAGGAAATCTTTTTTCAAACTCTATTCTCGGCGGCGGGACGAATAATCCAGTAAGCCAGCGAACCCAAAACAGGAATGGCACAAATGATAAGCACCCACAGCGCCAGGGGCATGCCGGTTAGCTTTTTGCCAGCCAGGTGAATCAGTGAAATAAGCGGCAGTGCAAGCACGACAAAGATAACAAGGATCTCAAGCGGACCCATACCGATTGGTTGCATATCTACTTTCCTTTCCGCAGCAGGCGCTCAAACAACTTTTCATATTCCTGCGCGATGGAATCGGGATCGTAAGACTTCTTGATCGCTTCGACATCCCCGCGGAATTTCTTCGGCTCATCCAGGACCTCGAGGATGGATTCCGCCAGACTGGCCGCATCCCCGATTTTGGCGACTCGTCCCATCCCGTGCATGGTCACGGGCTGCCTCACGCCCGGCAGCGCGGACGGCACACACGGCACACTGTTCATCATAGCTTCGATCTGGACGAGGCCGAATGCCTCCGTGGAGTTCAAGGAAGGAACGGTCAACACATCAAGGTTGGGATAGTAGGCGGCCATTTCAACCGGGTCGAGATTCCCCAGGAAGCTCCAATGACCCTGCGCTTCATACGCACGGATGCGCGGCATGAGCCGGTCGTAGTAGGCTTGTTCGCCCATCACGTTTTGATACGTCCCCGCGAAAAGGACCAGAGCTTTTGGGTACTTTTGCAGGATCGTCGGAAGCGCATCCAGCAAAACTTCCACGCCTTTTTCGGCAGCAAAGCGCGCGGCCATGCCAATGACCGGCCTACGCTCTTTGGTGCGATGCTCGCGGGCGAAGGCAGAGACGGCCTCGGACGCTGGAGCCGGCAATTCTACTGGTGGCAGGATCGGGGTCAGTTTTGAGGCGTAGCGCGAGAGGTAGGAGGAATGGTCGGCGTAGTCCTGTGTATAAGTCACGATGTGATTCGAGAGCAGTCCCGCCATATTGTTCTGAAAACTGACCACCGCGTTGACAAGGCGATTGAACGCGCCGGGCGGGAGCAGGAGGTCACAATGATAGGTAAGCACGGCCGGCTTGCCAAAGAGCCGGGCGCGCAGGGCAACGCCCGGCGCGTCGAACTGCGGCAGGTGCATTTGAACCACGTCATGCTCTGCCACGAGCTTTGTCGCCACCAGGCCAAAGGTCGGAGCCAGCACACCCTTGCTGATACGCGCCATAACCGGCACGCGGATGATTTTGACATCATCCATCACTTCTGCGCGGGGAAGAGATGGCTCGTACTGCGTGGTCATTACCGTAACCTGGTGTCCGCGCTTCGCAAAGGCACGGGCAAGACGTTCGGCGTAGATAGTGAGACCGGAGGTGTGAGGGCGATAATATGTGAGGACAGTGAGGATCTTCATACGAGTCGAAAATTATACCTTACGGGAACAGTTGGTTTATGGGAACGATTTCTTCGTGCGCGGTGTAAATGGTATGAAACAAGGAGTCCCCATGCAAAACCTTCGTTTACTCCCAGCCCTGATCGCCATTGGATTGATTCTTACAGGTTGCGCAACCCCCGCGGCGGCACGTCCGCCTGAAACTCAACCGCCGGTTTCAAACCCATCTGCAAATTGCCCGGTAACCCTGCCCGGCGCGGCCTCATTTGAAGCGCCCGCACCGTTCTCGCCAAACGCACCCTTCGGTGATCAATTCTGGTTCGGGACCGAAAATCTTTGGACGGCGCTTCCCAACAATGGAACATGGTCCGGGCTGCCCCTCAATCCAGGTGGTTACACTCAAAAAGTATTCTGGTGGAGCAAACAATTCTCATTTGAAGATGAGCCTCAACCCAATCTGGTTGTGTCTGGCAAGAGACTCGATGGGGATGCGCCGGCACTGCACGTCTCCCGCGCGACAAATGCGGAGGCCGGTGACATTGGCACTGCCATGCTTGTCGGCGTGGACTTTCCGACTGTGGGGTGCTGGCAGATTACAGGTCAATATAAAGGCAGCGAGTTGAGTTTCGTGGTTTCGGTGGAACCATAAACAAATCCCTCATTGCCTGCCCTGACGAAACAATCTTCTGTTGTGCAGGAGATTGTTTCGAGCTGGAGGAGCTCAATATCATCGCCCCGAGTTACTGCTTCATCCAGATTTCATTTTCAAACTCTAAAATGGACGTGTGGTTTCGCCATCGAATGCATCCAACAATCATGTTTCAGGCAAAAGAACCTTTTCCCTGTTCCATCGAATCAGTTGCATATTTGAGAAAGAGTGGGTGGAACGGAATAGCGCATGGTTAATGGGCGGGATTGTTGTGCTTGCAATTTCTGCCATTCTTGCGGTCCTTGCGTATTATTCCAGTAAACCTGCCTTCCCCAGCACCAATGGCACATGGGTCATTGCGGTGAATTTGGCAAATGGCAGGGGATATACAGCCTGCGTCAGGAGCTATTTTCCCTTCTGCGGTCCGACCAACCAGGTGACGGCCATGCGCGAACCAATTCCGGTCCTGCTCATGGCCGCAGCCATGAAAATCTACCCTTCCAAATATTCAGGGATTGTCATGCAATGCCTGCTGTATTTGGGTACATTATGCCTGATCTATGCGATTCTTAAGAAATACGATCAGCGTATAGCTCTCCTGGCAGCTCTGTTATGGGTCATCTCAAAAGCGGTCGTTGCTGAGATTCCTGATGATTCCGGCGAGCTGGCCGCGGCCTTCTTCTTATCCCTGGGATTATTCTATTTCATGAAAGGCCGCAATGAGCCCAGAATGCGAAACTGGATTCTTTCCGGCGTTTTTCTGGGTCTGGCTTCTCTCTCGCGCACGGTCCTTCTCGGAGTTGCGATTGGCCTTGCTCTCACACTCTTGCTAAAGGGGCTGAACGCTACTTCTCAAACTCAGAAGGAACAAATCGGATCTGCTGCTCTGTTCCTGGCTTCAGTGGGTCTCGTTGTCGTCCCCTGGGTCATCCGCAACAGCCTTGTTTTTGGAATACCGGTCATTGGTAGTACGTTGACCGGGTACAACGTTTTTCGGATGAACTACTTCATTGCAAACGCATCCTTTTCACCCCACTATGTAGGTTCGACCGAGGCTTATCAGGCTGTGAAGCAGCTCGTACAAGGCCGCAATTTGAGCGGAATAGAGAATGAAGCTCAGATGCAGGCTTTTTACATGAAGGCCGGACTCCAGATCATTTTACAACACCCGCTTCAATACATATCTCTCTCGATTTATCGCTTCCTGCCCCTGTGGTTCAATACGAGCGTGGATGCAGCCTATGGCATAAAACCTGGCATTCTCGGATTCGTTTCCGTCATCCAACAGGCAATCCTTTTGATGGGGATCATCGTTGGCATGATCCGAAATCGAAGAGAATTGTGGCCATTCATTTTGTGTCTGGTCCTGGGATGCGCGGCCTACATGGCAGTTGATGCCCAATTGCGCTACCTCGTTGATCTTATGCCGGCAGTCGTCATTCTTGCTGCTTCAGCGCTCACCGATTTGCGGCACCCGGGCGCAACGCGTTTCGAACCGGGTCGATCTCTTCCGGCTGCTTAAGAATCACGCGAACATTCACTCAATCGCCTCCCGCAATTTCCTTGCCAGCTTTCCAAAATGAGCCGTATAGCGGATGTCATCCTTGCGCGGGCGCGGCAGATCCACTTTCAGATCCAGTTTCACTCTGCCCGGCCGCTGGGTCAGCACCAGAACACGGTCTGCCAGGAACAATGACTCGTTAATGGAGTGCGTCACCATGATGACTGTCTTCTGCCGGGCCTGCCAGATGCGGGAAAGCTCGGCCCACATCCGTTCGCGGGTGATCGCGTCGAGCGAGCCAAAAGGTTCATCGAGCAGGAGCAGGTCCGGGTCATGAATGAGCGCACGTGCCAGAGCCACGCGCTGGGACATCCCGCCAGATAATTCCCTCGGCCAGTTGTCCTCGAAGCCTTGAAGCCCCACCAGCTCGATCATCTCCCGAGAGCGCGTCCGCGCCTGTGACCCGTTGATGCCTTCCAGCTCCAGAGGCAGCTTGATGTTATCCATCACGGTGCGCCACGGCATAAGGTTTGCCTGCTGGAAAACCATGCCAATCTTCGGATGTTGCAGGTGCTCGAAACAGACCTCGCCGGCAGTCGGCTGCAAAATCCCTGCCAGAACCCGCAGGAGGGTTGTCTTGCCTGAGCCTGACGGCCCAAGGAAACAAACGAATTCCTCCGGACAGACCTCAAACGTCAGATCCTCCAGCGCGCGCAAACCGCCATTGTTATCCGGAAAAACAACGGAGAGGTCGCGAACGGTGAGGATGGGAGGCGTTTCCATCAGAATAATTCTGTCATTGCCCCGCTTGCTTTCAGCGGGGTTGCGAGGGAGCGTTTGTTGCGACCGAAGCAATCTCCTCTTATCTGGGGATTGCTTCGCTCGTTAGCACTCGCTCGCAATGACGGGATGCCACTACGGCACGAACTCATTCGTGAACGCCTTGGTCAGATCGAGCGGTTTTGTGATCAAGCCCATCTTGAGCAGTGTGTCCTGCATGTTCTGCCAGGCCTGAGCATCTGAATAACCCGGATGATCTGTCTTCCACAAATCGATCGAGCGCGCCAGTACTTCCTTCTGCACGGCCGCGTCCGCGTCCAGGTCTTTCACATAGGGCTTGCTCATTTCAAAGGCCTGGTCCGGGTTTTTGATCGTGTCGTTCAATCCTTTGAGCAGCACGGACACCATCCGTCTCACAAGATCGGGGTTTTCAGCCATGGTTTTCTCATTGGTAATCAACCCGTTGGATGCAAGCTGCACATAGTCCGCCACAAGGATTTCATTGACCTCATATCCCTGTGCCCGCAACTGCACGGGCTCGTTCGCAGCATAGACGGAAGCGGCCTGTTCCTGATCCGCTGCAAGTGCTGCCACTTGATTGAACCCGATCGAGTCGAGCGTTACATCCTTCTCTGTCAATCCCGCGGAAAACAGCAACGCGTCCAAACCAATATAATTTGCTCCAAACAAACCCGGGATGCCGATCTTCTTGCCTTTCAAATCCTCCGGCTTCGCAATTCCCTGCGAAGTTTTCGACACGACGGCCACAGGATATTTCTGATACCACGCCGCGACATACACAACAGGCAGTCCCTGTGCCCGCGCCAGCAGAACCTGCTCACCGGAAACCACTCCAAACTGCAATTGATTTGCACCGACCAATGCCAGCGCATCTGTCTCCAGGGAGTAATCGAACTCGATCTCAATTCCCGCATCTTTGAAATATCCCTTTTCGATGGCGACGTAAAGAGGGGCAAACTGAATATTGGGGATATAGCCCAATGGCAGCTTGATATGTACAAGCTGCCCCGCATCCTTGCTGGATCCGGGCTGGCTGCAGGCCGAAAGAACGAGTCCCAGCCCTAGCAGGATCAAAACTACCTTACGAAACATAATAAATCTCCTGTGCGCTGAGCAGGTCACGCTTAAAACGTGACCTACAGGGTTGCTTGCCATTTCAAGAATTTTCTCTCCAGTAAAATCACCATTCCATACAATACCAACGCCAGGGCAATTAACGTAAACACTGCGACGAAGACGAGCGCCGTATCGTACACACCGCGACCCACATTGATGAGGAATCCGAGTCCTGTATCTGCGCCAACGAATTCGCCCACCACTGCACCGATGACGGAGAGTGTTGCACCGATACGAAGCCCACCAAGGAAGACCGGCAACGCAGCTGGTATCTCAAGCTTGAGCAAAATCTCACGCCGTGAGGCATGCAGGGAACGCATCAAATCATGCAGCGCGGACGGGACGGCGCGCACACCCACGACAGTGTTCACCAGAACCGGGAAGAATACGATCAGCGCGCAAATCAACACTTTTGAGAATATCCCCGGCCCAAACCAGATGACAAGCAGGGGCGCAATCGCCACCAACGGCACAGCCTGACTTGCCACAAGGTATGGTGAAAGCGCACGTTCCAGTGTTCGTGACTTGGCGACAAGATAACCAAGCACCGTCGCCAGCAATACACCGCTGACCAGTCCCAGCATGACCTCAAGCAATGTCACTCCTGTGTTGAAAAGCAAGCTGCCATCCACCGCGGCTTTGAGGAAGCGAGTCCAAACGGCGCCGGGCGAGGGCAAGATAAAAGATGGTAGTCCCGAGAGGCGCGCGGCCAGCCACCAGGCCAGGAGACCAAGAAACAGGGAGCCTAGTCCCAGCCAGTGACGGTTCCTGCTGGCAATGCGCGGGAGGTGTTGGAGGATGGGTGAAGTCATAAGATTTATGAGGAGCGCAAAGTCTCCCGACTTTGCGCCGACGACGGAAGTCATCGGACTCCGAAATAAAAAACGCCTCGCAGAGAATCAAACCGCGGGGCGTGGAAGCAGGCTAAAGGTCCGCGCGAAGCGGCTGAGACAAAAAATCCCGAAAACAGCGTTCGTTCCCGGGGCGTCAAGACAGCCTGTCCGCGTGAATCGGCCAGCTAAATCCTTCTTCTATCCAGACTATTACTGTCGGCCTCGGAATTCACTTGCACCGCACTGGTTTGGTGCAGTGCAGGTGTCACCGAGTCATGCCTTGCGGCTCGTGGGCTTTACCACCGATCGGGAATTCACTTGCACCGCACTGCGTTTGGTGCAGTGCAGGTGGCACCCTGCCCCGAAGGTATGTATTTGATTGTCAAAAATTATACCACTGACAAAAAACAACGTCCCGAAGGTTGTAAACCTTCGGGACGCTACAGGCTGTTACTCTGCCTTGACGATGCACTCGACCGGGCAGACCGAAGCGCACTTGGGGGAGTCGTTGTGACCGACACACTCCACGCAGGTGGCCTGGTCGATGACGTAGAGGATGCCGTCACCTTCGCTGATGGATTCGGTTGGGCATTCGGGCATGCAGGCGCCACAGGCGATGCAATCTTCGAGAATTTTCATTGACATGGTTTATGTTCCCTTTCAGTGTTCAAATGATCGCATTTAAGATACACCGAGGGTTTTTTCATGTCAAATGACTATCGTCTTACATTTGGCGGGATATGTAACAAAAGATGGACAACCCTGCTTTATTATCGCTTGTTGAGAAATATGGAAATCGCCGCCATTGATCGACTTTTTTTCCCTAGAAGCGGTTTCATAACCTAAGGGAAGGGGTTGCGCGAATAGGCAACCTGTGGCTTAACGTAGTCGGAGGAAGCGCCATGAGCCAACGACGAGGAAAGCCACTGCTGAATGATAAACAATGGAAATTAATCGAACCTTTGTTGCCAGAGCTACCCAAGTCGACGAAAGGAGGCCGACCCTGGGCACCCAATCGGGCAGT
>JAKOVF010000209.1 GCA_029782225.1 Chloroflexota bacterium
TGGATAAGGGTTTTGCTGATCTTGCAGATCGTGTAAGATATTACCTTGGGGTGGTAATGCGGCGCAAGAACGTAACCGTCGATATTCCGCTCTGCCAAGATTGGTTCGCCAGTTGCGACACTTCCAACAATGGGGACATAGACACATTCACACTCGTCAACAGGTTTTGTGTTGAGGTATTTGGCCGCGCCTTCATAACCAATAAGCCAGGCCGGATTAACCCCAAACTTTCTTGCGATTGCAGCAACAGTATCTCGTTTTGGTTCGATTAAACCTTTCTCGTATCGTGATACTGTTGCTTCAGACAACCCGATCGAATCTGCAAGTTCTTTTATCGTCATTCGACTATCTTCCCGCAGCTCTTTGAGCCGAGATCTGAAAACATATAAGTTGCTAATGGCAACCACCCTCTCCCGTTTTATATTTTGAACCTACATGGCTATATTATAAACTGCTATTGCAATATACGCAACGCCTAATGCAAAATTTTGCATGTTACGTATTGACATATTATGCAACATCAGGTAAGATATACTTGCATAAGGTTAAGTTATTTTAATATATCACAAAAAAGGGGGTAAAGGAATGCCATTAGAAGAACTGAAAGCTCTATTGCGCTTTAGAAAGATCACCTACAGACAATTGGCGAGCCATCTGAATATCGGCGTGTCTACTCTATGCCTGAAAATTAATCGTAAAAACCGATTGGAGTTCACATCGAGCGAAATTGTCAATATCGCCCGATACCTTGATTTTGAGCCAAATGATGTCGTGCGTTATTTTTTTCCGGAATTACTTGCATAAAATGCAGGTGTATGAATCATGTATCAATCATATAATGCATGAAACATGGAAGGGAGGAGGGGTCGAGTTTGAAATCCAGGAGATTGATTGCATGGCTGATAGTCCTGGTCGCAGTGGTGGCCACACCGATTGCTGTAAGAGCTGCCTATGTTTGGCGGGGGTACTGGGCGATCGGCGGAGAGTGGGCGATAATACCAATGGGGATAATGGCGGCGTGGGTTTGGCTGGATGAGACAAGGAGGCGAAAGTATGAGACTTATCAGTCTGAAACTCAGGAACTTCAAAGGTATCAAGAACCTTGATCTTAAGGCCAACGGCCACGACCTCAACGTCTACGGCGACAACGCGACAGGGAAGACGACCATCCTGGACGCCTTCATGTGGCTCCTATTCGACAAGGACAGCCAGAACCGGGCTGACTTTGCAATTAAGACTTTGGACAAGGATGGGGAGCCAATCCACCACCTGGACCACGAAGTGACCGGAGTGTTTTTCGACGAGGTAGACGGTGAGCGTATCGAGTTGCGTAAGGTCTACCGAGAAAAGTGGACCAAGCGTAGAGGCTCCGCCACTGATGAGTTTACCGGACACGAAACCGACCATTACATTGATGGGGTGCCTGTCAAGAAAAGTGAGTACACCCAGCGGGTGGCAGAGATAGCGCCGGAGGATCGCTTTAAACTCCTCGCATCTCCGCTATTCTTCAATGACCACATGAAATGGCAAGACCGCCGAGAGTTGCTTATTGAGATAGCTGGCGATGTGACGATGGACGACATTATTACGGCCAATCCTGATCTGAAAGAACTGCCAACTATCCTTGGCAAGCATAGCCCTGATGATTATAAGGCCATCATCATGGTCAGGAGAGCCGAGGTCAACAAGGAACTTGAACGTATCCCCATCAGAATTGACGAGGTAAGCCGTCACCAGCCGGACGTTGAAGGGATTGATCCGGACCAGTTGGAGCAGCAGTCAAAAGAGCTGATGGCGGAGCAGGCCGAGCTAAAGCGGGAGCTTGCAGACTTGATGAGCTCAGGTAACCAGAGCAAGATCCGACAGCAGATTGCTGAAATTGATGCTAAGATGCTTGGCATTGAGACTGACTACAAACGCAAGCACAATCAGCAAGTGAGTGATCTGGAGCGGCAGACAACCTTGCTCCAGGCCAAGGTTGCCGAAACAAGCAACGCCATCAGCCGCAAAGAACAAGAGATCAACGAACAAAAACAGAATGCCGAACGTGCCGAGAAACTCATTGCCGATCTCCGGGCCAAGTGGCACGAGATTAACAGCCGGCGGTTTGATGCACAAGTCGAGGATGTTTGTCCGACGTGTGGACAAGCACTCCCACCCGAGCGGGTACAGGAAGCCGTTGACAAGGCGGCTTCAGAGTTTAACCTGCGGAAGGCTGAAGACCTTGCTCAAGTAAGCGCCGAGGGCAAGGCGGCGAAAGACAGGCTGGATATTATTCAGGCGAACATCGCAAGCCTTGAATCGGAGCTTGTGCAACTGAAAGAACATCTGTCTGAGCTACTGGCACAGGGTACAGATCTCGCCAAGCAGTTGACTCAGGCCAAGGTTGGAGCAGATGCTTATATGGAGCAGGAGGACTACAAGCAGTTGGTGGCCGAGAAAGAGCAGCTGCTCCAAGCTTTGGACGGCGATCAGTCTGCAATCCGTCCGAAGATCGATGAGCTTGAGGCCAAAATCAAAGGAATCGAGGGTCAGCTGGCTGAGCTCCAGAACGCCAAGGCCAAGTGGGAGCTGTATCAGAGTATTGATCGGCGCATAGCCGAGCTGCAAGCCCAGGAATCGGAGTTGGCCAAAGAATTCGAGAAACTTGAGCGTGAGCTGTATCTGATCGAGGAGTACATCAAGACTAAGGCCGAGCTCTTAACCGACAAGATCAACAGCAAGTTCCGGCTGGCCGAGTTCAAACTGTTCGAGACCCAGATCAACGGCGGCATCAACCCGATCTGCGAAACCACTTATAAAGGAGTCCCCTGGGGCAGCCTCAATTCCGCTGGGAAGGTGCAGGTGGGCCTGGACATCATCCGGACCCTGCAGGAGCACTATCAGTTCCGGCCACCAGTCTGGATTGACAATAGGGAGTCCATCGTGGAGCTTCCAAAATTGGATTGTCAGGTTATCAGTCTGATTGTTAGTGAGAAGGACAAGACCCTGCGGGTGGAGCCCGCGGGGGACGCGGCAGAACAAGAAACCTTGTTTGAGGAGGCGGTTTGATGAGCACCAACACCCAACAGCTGACGCCGGTGCAGAGACTGAAAAACGCACTGAGCGCCGAGAGCGTCAAGGAGCAATTCAAGAACGCTTTGGCTGACAGCGCACCTCTGTTCGTCGCTAGCCTGATCGACATCTACGCCAGCGACAGGAACCTGCAGGAGTGCGAGCCGGGGGCGGTCATCATGGAAGCCCTCAAGGCGGCCACGCTGAGGCTCCCTATCAACAAGAACCTGGGGTTCGCCTATATCGTACCTTACCGGAACAGGGGGAAGATGGAGCCTCAGATGCAGATCGGCTACAAGGGCCTGATCCAGTTGGCGATGCGGACGGGCGAGTACCGCTATCTCAACGCTGACGTCGTCTACGAAGGGGAGCTTAAGGGTTATGACAAGCTCACCGGCCACCTGGACCTCAGCGGTGAGAAAAAGAGCGACAGGGTAGCCGGTTACTTCGCTTACCTCCAACTGCTGAATGGGTTCAGCAAAGCAGTCTACTGGACCAAGGAGCAGGTGATCGAACACGCAAAGCGGTTCAGCAAGGCCTACAACAGTGATTACTCACCGTGGAAAACCGACTTTGATGCTATGGCCCTGAAGACTGTACTCCGCAACCTCATCACCAAGTGGGGAATCATGTCTGTCGAGATGGTTAACGCGGTAGATCGGGACATCGAAGCAGACGCCCAACGCGAGATCAACGAGTACGCCAACAGCGAAGAACTGGACATCGTTGATGGTGAGGTCCTGGACGAAGAACAGGAACCGCCGAAAGAGCAGGAATCACCCGAAAAACAGGCCACGAAACCGCCAAAGCAAGAGCCCAAGAAACAGCCGGTGCAGCAGACTCTGCCGCAGGAAGACTGGCCGCAAGAGGAACCTCCCTTTTAAGCCATGGACATCAAGGTACTGGCCTCTGGGAGCAAGGGCAACTGCTGCTGGATCACGGACGGCACAACGCCCTTGCTCCTAGAGTGCGGCATATCAACTAGAGAAGTACGGGAACGAATCGGCTTCAGGCTCACTGAGATAGCCGCCTGCCTCGTCTCACATGAGCACCAGGATCACGCCAAGGCAGTGGCCGACGTCTTGAGGGCCGGAGTGGAGGTCTACACCTCCCCCGGCACAATCGAGGCGCTGGGCCTGGAAAATCATCGTTTGCGGGCGGTTAAGAGTAAGGATACGTTCCGAGTAGGGACATGGACCATTCGGGCTTTTGAGACGCAGCACGATGCCCAGGAACCGCTGGGGTTCCTGCTCCACAGTCGAGCCAGCAATGAGCGCCTATTATACGCAACAGATACTTACTACATACGCTACAGATTCCCGGGCCTTACTCATATCATGGTGGAGTGTAACTATGCTAGTGACATACTACAGGCCAACGTAGATGTAGGCTTGGTACATCCAGCTATGAGACACAGGCTACTAACCTCACATTTTAGCCTGGAGAACGTCAAGGAATTTTTGAAAGCCAATGACCTTAGCCAGGTGCGAGAGATTTGGCTGCTGCATCTAAGCGATGGCAACAGCGACGCTGAGAGGTTCAAGAGAGAAGTTCAGGCCTTGACGGGCCGCCCCGTGTACATCGCCGGGGAGTAAGAAGACAACGTATTTTTCGGGGAGGTGCAACCATGCTCTGTTTATGTGGCCGGGGGATGATCCGGGTACGGATACCGTGGATCAGTAGTGGGGGCTGGCTGTGTACGGAGTGCGGGTTTTTAGCGAGGATGGACTATCGGACTGGTAGGAGGACTGTCTATTGGCACCCGCGGCGGTATGGGCGGAGGGCGGTATAAGTGCAAGGGCGTGTACCATGCGACAAATGTGGGAAGACAACGGGAATGCGCATTATTGTGCGCACGCAAAGTGGACAAGCCCGTGCACTTATACAGTTTAGATGAGCTAGAGGAAATTGGCGATATGTACAGGGAGGTGAGGACATTCCATGGCATGGATTGAATCGCACCAGAGTTTGTCGAGGCACAGAAAAACATTAAAGACCGCCGGTCGTTTGTCGGTCGACCGTCATAAGTTGATTGGTCATCTGCACGAACTCTGGTGGTGGGCCCTGGACAATGTGGGGGTCGACGGTCGGTTGACCGGAATGAGTCCTGTCGAAATTGGGTTGGCCGCCCAGTGGGATGGAGATCCGGAGGAGTTTGTCGAGGCACTCATCTATGGCGGGTTCATAGACAGGGATGGTGACGAACTGGTCCTCCACGATTGGTATGACTACGCTGGAAAGCTGATTGGGAAGCGATTAGAGGAGCGTGAACGCTCAAGAAGAAGGCGGCAGCAGGCCAAGAAAGAAACAGAGACGACCGCGGGGGAAACCGCAGAACCGACCGCCGGACGACCAGCGGACGACCAGCGGTCAACCGTTGGCACCGTACCGTACCGTACCGTACCTAACAGTACCATAGATAGTAATAGTGTCGCCAAAAGATTTGACGACGATTCCATTCCCATGAAGTTGGCCATGCATTTGAAAAAAGAAATTCTTAACCAAGATCCTAGCACCAAAGTGCCAGATGATTTAACCAACTGGGCAACTGAAGCTGATCGCATGATCAAGTTAGATAAGCGTGATCCACGGGAAGCCGCTCACTTGATTACTTGGGCACAAAATGATTCGTTCTGGCGGGCCAACATTCTTTCAATGGGCAAATTCCGCAAACAATATGACACGCTAAAACGCCAAGCTGTGGCGCAAAATCAGACGCGGCATCCGCCTAAGAGAGACGGCGAAACCACTGCCCAGCGTATGTTGCGAGAGGAAATGGAACGCGAGCAAGGTGTGATTATTGACATAGGGGAGTTGATCTCATGACCAAGCAAGAAGCGCTAAAACTTGTCGCTATCCTGGAGATGGCCTATCCCAGGCAAGACTTACGGGAGCAAACCGTAGAGGTTTACGCTAGATTCCTCCAGGACCTTGATTACAAAGTGGCTGAGCGTGCGATCCAAAACCACATTCGCAATGAGAAATGGTTCCCAACCATAGCCGAAATCAGGGAAGCTTGTGTCGAGCTGGTGCATAACCTGCCATCCACCGAGGAGGCCATGGAGATCATACGGTCGGCAGTGCAGCGGTATGACTACGGAGCCATCCGAGACAACGACCTTCTACGGCAAGCTGTAGCGACCGTAGGCTTTGAGAAAATCGGTTACAGCGAATACCCCGAGCCTCTTTATCGGCAAGTCAAAGAGGCTTACGACAATCTGCGCAAGCAAGAAATTAAGCGGTTGCAGAGCACGCCAGCGGTCGGAATGTTGGGAGCCGAAGAACGTCTAGCTTTGATAAAGGGGGATCCGGCATGATACGGACAGCATTGGTACTGGTGATTTTAGCGATGTTGGTCGTGATGATCTTTTATGCAAGCTACCTCTGGGACAGAGTGGTGGAGCTGGAGGATCGGTTAGAGGAGCGAGGGAGATGAAGATGGCAGAGATGCGTGACTTGAAAGCTGATTTGGAAGAATTGGAAAGCCTCAAGGAAAATGACGTGCATTAGCCTTATCGACTCGGCTTTCCGGCACTTATCGAAGTACATGCAGGGTATGGACGATGAAAACCATCTTGCGGCAGCTCTGTGGAACATTGCTTTTGCCATCTGGATGGAGAAACACAAGCCTGAGATGCAGGATATACCAACCAGGACCAAGGAGGGAGCGGTTTAACATGAAACAAGGTGCACGATACGTGTTGTTTAATTCCCAAACCCACAGGGCAGTTACTTATGGCGATGATTTTGGAGACCTTTGTGTAGAGGCTCGCAAGTGCCATTCCATTACCGGCGAGCCATACCGGGTTTATGATACACAGGTGCAGCGTGATGTTTACTGGTGGCCAGCGGAGCAGGGAAGGCGGTTTAGGGGCGGATGTTGTGAGTAAAGCAGCTTTGGATAGTTACCTTAACCCGACCGAGGATCAAGAACAAATGGTTTTGGCTGAGTGGCTGGACATGAAGGGCCTGCTCTGGATGCACTGCCCCAATGAAAGCAAGCGGCCTCGCAAGCAAAATCCAAGGACTGGGAAATGGTATTCGCTGCAGGGGCAAAAACTCAAACGGATGGGTATGAAGGCGGGTTTCCCGGATGTCATAATCTTCGACCCGCCTCCTGGCACCAAAATACCCGGGGTTGCCATCGAGTTGAAGCGGCGTAAAGGTGGGAGAGTGTCTGATAGTCAAAAGGAGTGGTTGACTGCGCTAAAAGGACGGGGTTGGGCTGTTGCTGTTTGCCATGGTGCCGGGGAAGCCATTAAGTTCCTTGAAAACCTTGGTTACAGCTCACACTATCCGGAAGGGAAATGATGGATAAATCACGAAATATCAGGGGAGTGTGAATTATGGATAACAAAGCCCTATCCATCCGTGAGGCATTAAATAGAGTTGAGGAAGCGTTAAAATCCATAAAGTATGGCGAGATCATCATAAAAGTTCAAAACGGGAAACCCATCTTCGTGGACAAGTATGAGCGGGAGAGGGTGGGGTGAGCTCTAAGGGAAAAAAAGGGGGTTTCATGCATGGTAGTAAAGCGCATTGAACCGCGAAGGCGGTTTACGGCCTTCGATGAGGATGGGAATGAGTACACGATCATCGAGCTGGTAAAGATACTTGACTCTAGCACTCTCGATGATCCGGATGGGGAAGAAGAGGGACTAAAAATGTGGCGGACAGCAGACGGCCAGCCCGTCAATTACAGGGGCAAAGGGAAGTATCAGTTGGTTGTAAACGGAAAGATGTTGTTCTCGGATGACGAAGATGCGCCATAAGTTGGCGCAGGGTTAGGCTGCCGAAAGATCGGAAGCCGACATTGCGGGTTATACCCGTGGTGTCGGCGTTTTTGTGTTTCAGGAGGGATTTGACATGAAGGGCCGCCTGGTTGGTTTGCACATCCTCCCAACTGTGTCCCTGTACAAGCAACGGCTTGTCATCGATCTGGCCGAAGATTTCCGTCAAACATTTGATGCGCTCAAGGGCTTCGATGTAAGCATTGAGGTCAAGAAGTTCCGAAAAAAGCGGAGCCTGGACGCCAACGCGCTGGCATGGCTGCTCATCGATCGGATCTCCGAGGCCACCGGCGAAGACAAGACCACGGTTTACAGGAACGCCATCAAGGAGATCGGCGGGGTTTCGGAGATGGTGTGCGTCCAGGATGAGGCGGTAAACAGGCTGTGCGAGATCTGGGAGTCTCGTGGCCTGGGTTGGCAAACGGACAGGTTGCCCAGCGAGATCGAGGGATTCACCAACGTCATCTTGTACTACGGTTCCTCGGTGTACGACACCAAGCAGATGAGTCAACTTATCGACCACTTGATCCAGGATGCCCGGGCATTGGGCATAGAGACTCTTCCGCCGGAGGAGTTGGCCAGGATAACGAGCTTGTTGAGGGACGCGCCGGCATGAATGTCAGGCCGGTTCCGAAGCCGTCCAAGAAGCCAAAACCAAGGCCCAAAGAGGCTCCCAGCATTCTCCAGGACCGAAAAGAATGCTACATAACCGGCGCAGTCACGAACCTCCACAAACATCACATCTTCGGCGGGAACCCCAACCGTCAACATTCGGACGAGTACGGCTGCTGGATTTGGCTTAGTGCTGACTTGCACAACCTGAGCAAGGACGGGGTTCACTTCAACAAGGAGCTGGACCTAGCGCTCAAGCGTGAAGCACAGTCCAGGTTCGAGGCCATCTCGGGCCGGGAGAAGTTCATTGAGGTGTTCGGCAAGAGCTATCTGTGAGGTGACAACACATGGAAGGCTATTTAGCCCCCTAATAGATTTGGAGAAAATCCTTTTATCTGCTATCATTCAGATCAGGGGGAAGTTTCATGACAAAAAGAGATTATACGCAAGAATTCAAAGAACAGATATTAAGGGAATGCCAAGAGGTCGGGAATGTTGCTGTTGTCGCCAGACGGCATAACATCTCACCGAATACCATCCATACCTGGAGAAGTA
>JAKOVF010000227.1 GCA_029782225.1 Chloroflexota bacterium
TCCACTTTGGCGCGCTCCTTGCGGCTGTAACTACGAGCGATCTCCAGCGCGATCCAGCCGACCAGGACATTTGACAGGAACATGCCGGTGACGTAGAGCCAGGCCGGGGTCCCCGCGAGAATCGCATTCATCAACGCGACCACCAGCAAAAGCGTGAAGGCGACCGGCGTCAGGAATTTCCAGTTGAAACCGAGCATATGGTCAATGCGGATACGCATCATCGTATACTTGACCCACATGATGATCCAGTAGCCAAGCATGGCCTTGAAGATCATCACTGCCACCGCCAGGAAAGGACTGACCTTCTCCAGTCCAAAGAAGCGATAACCGCCGAAGAACATGATCATCCAGAAGCCGCCGAAGGTGAAGGCGTGCAGAAGTTCGCCAGCATAGAACATGCCGAACTTCATGCCTGCATATTCGATGTTGTAGCCGGAGACCAACTCTGACTCGCCCTCGGAAATGTCGAAGGGGGCGCGTCCAAGTTCTGCAATGGCGGCGATCAAAAAGATGATTGCGGCCAGCGGAGCAAGAAAGAAAAACCACACATTCTGTGCCTGGACAATCGCGTTCAGGCCCATGGATTGTGCAAGGATGGTTGGGATAAGGAGCGTGGCGAGCATGGGCACTTCAAACGAG
Source organism: Chloroflexota bacterium (assembly GCA_029782225.1). Classification (GTDB taxonomy): domain Bacteria; phylum Chloroflexota; class Anaerolineae; order Anaerolineales; family Villigracilaceae; genus JAKOVF01. The sequence continues at coordinate 640 of JAKOVF010000227.1, forward strand.
ATCATGACTGCCACCTGACGATACGCGCCGATCATGGCAAACTTATTGTTCGATGACCAACCCGCCATAATGATGGACAGCGTACCGATTGCGCCCGCCGCAATCAGGTACAGCGCGCCGACGTTCAAATCCACGCTGAGGATTCGCGGAGCCAGCGGCACAATCGCCCACAAGATCAATACGGACATCATCGAGAGCATCGGTGCGATGTTGTAAATGACCTTATCAGCACCGCCGGGGGTGAAGTCTTCTTTAATTAGAAGCTTGACAATATCCGCGAAGGGCTGGATCAGGCCGAAGGGTCCCACGCGGTTCGGGCCGAGCCGATCCTGAAAGCGCGCTACCACTTTGCGCTCGATCCATACGAGGAAGATATCGAGCACCATCAGCACGCTGATCAGGAGGAACACGCCCAGGAACGCGATCAGGACCTGCGCGGCCACGGCGGGCATGCCCCAGCCAGTGAAGACGCCCATCAGCCAGTCTGCCGCCACTTTCAGGGGATCATTCCAAAAATTCATAAGTTGCTCCTCTTGCCCTCACTCACCCGCCCCTCGACCATAATGGGAGAGGGGTGCCGAAGGCTGGGTAAGGGCTTTCCTTTTACACAAAGAAAAGGCTGAAAGGAAATCATCCTGTCAGCCTTCTCTTGATTTATTCCAAACTTACGCCCACTCCAGCATCCCCTTGCGCCAGGTGTATACCAGGCCCGCAACGAGGATGAGCACGAAGATGATACCTTCGATGACTGCGTAGATACCAAGTTGTCCGAGTTTTACAGCCCAGGGGAAAAGGAAAACGGCTTCCACATCGAACACGAGGAAGACGAGTGCAAAGATGTAATACTGGGCCTTGAATTGGACCCAGCTATCACCTACTGTTTCAATGCCGCACTCGTAGGTTTCCGATTTGATTGTGTTTGGTTTCTTGGGACTGACAAGCCAGGCAACGCCAATGGCGCCGACTGGGATGATCAACCCAACAATAATAAAGAGTAGGATGTAAAGCCACTCATTCATCAAGATGCTCCATTGGGAAAATCTAGCAAGCCGCAAAATTGTACCATAGAGAACAATTAGGACACTACTTATCCATGTCAATTTTTCGAGTGATATTCGTCATGTATTTCGATATGCCCGTCACTGCAAGGAGGCTGTAGGCAGACAAAGCAAATCCCCGCTTCGTGTTCCATTATGTTCTTTTCCGCCGCTTCAAGATGAACTTGACGATATCTTCCAGGAAAGGAAATCCAAGGACTCCCCCAACAACGGAACCTACTGCACCGGCGCCGCGGACAACACCGAGCGGCAGGCCGAGCAGATTCACCGCATCAATCTGGACCAGTTGGGCTGCCACCGTTTTCCGGCTTTCCTCGCCTGTTGATTTGTTCACGAAACGCAGATAGAGCCAGATCGTACCGCGATACACTCCCACTTCCGGTGGACGGATGCTCCAATAAAATGTGACCGATTGCCCCTGCGTCAGCGGCTCGCTGATCAAGTCCGCCGGTCTGGCTTCCATCCCTGCCAGGTCGAGCCGCGCCTCGGCCGTGACGTTGTGCGTTTCATATAAATTGGGAATCTCAACCGTTTGGCCGGTAACAGTATTCCCTTGAATCTCCGCAGTTGGGGTGACATTGCCAAGGTTATCCACTTCGAGCGTCATGCGGATGACGTCACCTTCGCCGACCCGGATCCGTGGAGGAAATTCGAGCGTAAGCCTGCGCGATTCGTTGATCGCTGGTTGAGCCGTGGGAGAGACGTCACTTGCCGTGGGCACCCCAACGACCGCGGTCATCGCCGGAGCTTGAGTCGGCTCCGATGCCACAATAGATTCGGTCGGGGCGGGGGCCGCGCTTCCGCCAGCGCCGCAGGCCAAACTAACCGCGATCAATGCCGCGCCTGCGAGGAAGAGGGAAATCTTTCGGGGAGAAAAAAGCCAGGGATTCACGAAACAAATAAGGTCGGAGCCAGAAGCGATGAGGGTGTTGGCAGCTGCATCTCAGACGGGGAGATGGGTTGAGTCCGCGTTTCACGCGCGGAGGGCCAGTAACTCCATGCCAGCAACGCCAGTGAGGCCACAAGGATGAGAATGCCGAGAAATAATCGAAGTCTTTTCATAATAAGAGAAACCTGACAGGTCCCGGACGACCTGTCAGGTTCAGGATTCAAGTCTTACTCAACCGGAATTTCCTTGTAAACCTTGCTGACGTCAATACCCTGGCGCTGACGATAGGCGCTGAAGCCAAAATAGATCGCCGCAGCCAGCACGTACATGACGACCATGAACAGCATGGAACTGACATTTGACCAGCCAATCCCGTACGTGCCAACCGCCGGTAACGCCTCCGGCAAGACGTGCGGATCCCAGAACCACTCCACCAGCAGCCAGTCCAGGAAGCCCAGGAAGATCAATCCGGAGAAGGTGACCAGTGGCATCCTTCCAGTGGATGAGACCCCCCGGAATACGTAATAGAGGATCCACAACAGGATTCCCGCGTTAACAAGGGTGAGTACGCCCAGCAAGACAACCACAAACCAGGTCGACCCATTTGCGCCAAGAGCGCCAATGCCGCTCAGGATGGTCCAGGCGTAAGTGAACGAGATCTTGATGAGGTAGAGCGTAAACAGACCATACGCGGCAAGTGCCACCCAGCCCACCCACGTCGGAACGTTGAACTTGGCAATGGGCGAACCTTCAAAGACATCCTTGGTACGCCAGGGCATGATCGTCCCTGCGATGGTGGAACCAAGGAAGGTAATGGCAATCACCACCGTGGCATCGAGGGCGAGGGTTTGGAAGTTGAAGATCTTGAACGCGTACAGATACGAAATAATCGCGGATGGAATCACCATCAAAAGCAGCGCGTTGACCGGTGTCTTCGTTCCAGGCTCAATCCTCGAGACCCATTCAGGCAGCATGCGGTCCAACGCCGCCGCGAAGATCACGCGTGTGGAACTGAGGAACAAGGTGCCTGACCAGCCAAACCACCACAGGCTCATCAACAGGACAACGATAAACTGAATGGCCGGGCTTTTCACCATGAAGGCCGCGAAAAGGCCAGGATATGGCCAGATGGGTACGGGAGGCGCATCCGTCGTATATCCCCATGTATAGTTCCAGAAGGCAGCATTGGCTTTATTGTAGAAGTCCCAACCGAGCGTCTTTGCAATGAGTGCAAAGAATATCAGGGCGCCAATGGTGGTCACAATCACTGCCGCTGCCATGCCCCAGAAGTTGCGTTTGTAATCGGTGGCGCCGCGCACTTCACCATACAGCGTCGATCCCCAGTTCGGCCACAGGTTGAAGAACGTCAACATCGGGACGAGTAGCACGCTCACCCCCACCGCCAGCGGCCACAGCGGTCCAGCAGATGCGCCCGCCGCTTCGCCTGCCGCAAGAGTCGCAGCATAGGCATCCCCGGCCTGTCCACCAAATTTGGGAGCCAGCTCATTGAAGTTCGCTACAAATGCAGCGTTATTTCCGAACAGGAGCAGGATGAACACAAGGGCCAGTCCGACCACCCCACCCCAGAAGCAGAACTTCTGGATGCGTGCATACCACTTCATGCCAATCGCAATGTAGATGAACACGATCACGCAGACCGATAACATGCCAATGAATTGACCCATCGGGTTTGTCGTGAACCAGAGGGCGGCATCTTTCAAGCCAGCGATCGCGAGCAGTGGCGTGTAAACTTCATAGGTCAACATCTGCCCGTAGAGGGGTGTCCAGAGCCAGAGGATGAACCACCAGCCCGTGATGCTGAGCAGAAAGCCCAGGCCGCGCCCGAGAATGCGGCTCTGCCAGACGTAGTCGCCGCCCGCCCGCGGCATGGCCGAGATCAAACTGGCATAAACGATCACTTCAAAAATTGTGAACACGGCGCCAATGACTACGCCTGTCGCCAGGCTGCCACCAAAATACCAGCAATAAGAGAAGATGAACAAACCCAGAGTGATCAGGTTAATGGAGAACGTGGCGTAAATGAAGGCGTCAAAAACAGACCATGCTCGTACCAGTCCGCTTGCCTTGCGAACGAAGAGGTTGACTTCGCTACTCATCTATATCTCCTTTCAAATCCTTGCTGCGCGCCTCTCAATGCAAAGGGAGGCCAATGGAGTAATCTCCGACCGAGTCTGTTTGCAGGCTTTGATAACTTCTTCTCTTCAGTAGGCCGCCTCCGTAGCTGTGGTGTCATTCTGAGGAGCTGCTTCGCAGCGACGAAGAATCTCGTTTTCAAGGTTAAGCTTTGATAACCAATGAGATTCTTCGCTCCCGATAGTCGCTCACACCGTCCCGAAGCGGTGTCCCTTCGGGAGAATGACACGAATAATTCTCAGGGCCTTAGCCCGTAGTCAAAAGGTAATTGCCAACCTTTTGTGGCTTTAGCTCAACCACGGCGCCATGCAAAATTCCCTGCTCGTACATGCTGCCAGGGTTGATGCACAGCGTCTTCTTATATTTGCGCGTGCCCTTACCTTCGTGGATGTGACCGTGCAGACCCAGCAAAGGCTGGTATTTATCGAGCACAGCCAATACCGACTTGCTGCCAACAGGCACCAGCGAGCGGCCGGCATACGCGGGACGCATGTCGCTGGTCAGTTCAGGCGCTTCGTCGAGGCCACTTCCATACGGCGGTGGATGAAGGTTGAACACAGCATTGGATGGGTTTTTGGCCTTGCTGATCACTTCTTCGATCCGCCTCAGCAATGCATCCTCGGGCTCCTCCCGATGCGTATTCCACGGTGTCGGGTTCGACCAGCCCGAGCTGACCATTTCGTGGTGCTCATCCAGCTCGATCACCTGCCCCTCCGCGGTGTGTACCAGCTTCGACGAAGCAATGACCGAGTCAATTTCAAAGACATCGTCATTGCCCGGGCAAACAAATGCGCGGATTTTTGTCCCCGCCAGTTTCTGGTCGGCATAATCCATCCAGCGCTCAAGCGTCTTCGTGACCTGTTGAAGAAAAAGGTCATCGGATCTACCTGGCGTGGAGGAAATTTCCTGTACTTCGTCTGGCGTGGTCACATAGGGATAATAGCCGCGGTTCTGGATCGTCGCGACCATCTTATCCACTGCTTCCTTCCCTTCGAGGATGGATTCCTGCTCCAGCAGAGTGACCTTGTACCGGTCACTTCCCTGGGCGATGATCGGCACAATGGCCTTCCCGGTCATGTCGCCCCCAAGGATGAGGACATCCGCTTCGTAGAATTTCCCCGCGTTGACAAACTTCTTCCAGCAAATCTCAGACCCGTGCACATCAGTAGCAAAGAATAGTTTCATGGGCGGTCCTTGGCGTGCTTGAGATGTGGGTAAATTATGATTCCAGGTTTCTGGAAATCAGTTCCGTGAGTTCAGCGCGGACGCTGGGAAGAGATTCGTTCTATCAAACACCAAGCCAAATAATCTGATACGATGACTTTTCCGCCCTGGCACCTGCGGCCCAAATCGCCGCCGATAACTGAATCCGTTTCATAAAATTCCCCCCCACCTGAATAATTGCGCAAGTCAATATCCAAACCCGGTACATCTTTGGAAAAGGAAATGGTCTTCACTGGGAAGTATCCTTCCTCATCGCGCGTCTCTTTCGGCATGAGATCCTCAGACGCCTGCGAAGCCTGACCGCTGGATCTTTATTCTGGACTAATTATACTCTCACCAGGCTGCACTGGATGTTCATTTCGGGCAAGCTCTTTCAGACGCGCCGTCACTTGCCAATCAGCATGATGACCCAGTAAACGGCTGCAGAGACCGCCGCGCTGGCGGGAATCGTGATGAACCAGGCGGTGATGATTTCCTCTGCCACACTCCAGCGGACCTTTCCAAAGCTTTCTGACGAGCCTACGCCAATGATCGCCGAGCTGACAACCTGAGAGGTACTGACGGGCAGTCCAAACACCGAGGCCGTCAGGATCACGAAACCCGAGGTCAATTGTGTGGAAAAACTATGCAAGGGACGGATCTTGTAAAATCTCCCGCCCAAAGTGCGGATCAACCGCCAGCCACCGAGAGCCGTTCCAAGTCCGATGGCGCCGGCGCTGATCGCAATCACCCACGTCGGCACGCGAAACTCATTGATGAAGCCGCCGATGACCAGGCTCAGCGTGATCAGTCCCATCGTTTTCTGTGCGTCGTTCGTGCCGTGACTAAAGGCCATGCCCAGGGCAGTGACCAGCTGTCCATGTTTGAAGAATTTGTTGATGGCTGGTGTTGCATCCTGTACCAGGAAATAAATGAGCCGAGTAACGATAAATCCGACTGCAAAACCGATCAACGGCGACGTAAAGAGCGCGATCAGGACCTTTTCCAGACCGTGTAATTTAATGGCACCAAAACCAGCGCCTACCGTCACAGCTCCGATCAGGCCACCGATCAGCGCATGAGATGAACTGCTGGGGATGCCAAGGAACCAGGTGAGCACATTCCAAACGATCGCACCCACCAGACAGGCGATCAGCACGTCCAGATTGAGCGCGCTGGCCTGGGCTACTTCCTCACCGATCGTGGTCGCCACCGCCACGCCAAACAGGAACGGGCCCACGAAGTTCGCAAGAGCAGTCAGGCCCAGCGCGGTCTGCGGACGGAATGCCCGCGAGGAGATCATCGTCGCGACGATGTTGCTCGAATCGTGCACGCCGTTGAGGAAATCGAACACCAGCGCCAGCGCGATCACGATATAAAGCTGGAGAGACATTGTCCCTCGTTAGGTCTTCTTTACAACAATATCTGCGATCGTATTCGCGGCCTCATCACCCCGGTCCGCGGCATTTGAAAGATGACGATAGACCTCACGCATCTTCAGCATTTCCACCACATGATGAATATCTTCAGGTCCGGTGAAGAGATTGGCAACGGCTTCCCGGTATACCGCCTCGACACGATTTTCGAGTGCCTTGGCGCGTTGAGCGTGCTCAATCGCCACCCCGGGATTCTTCTGCAGGCGCATGACTGCCTGTTGAATTTCCCAGCCCGCGTCCTTCAGGAGAGACGCGATCCTCTGCATGTACGGGGTCGGCTTGACCTTGAGGATGCCCATCTCGACCACGGTGGTATCGGCGTAGTCGATCATGTCGTCAATCGAACGAGAGAGGGCAAAGATGTCCTCTCGGTCGAAAGGTGTGACGAAAGTGCGGTTCAGCTCATCGATCAGGATGCGGCGGACTTCATCCGCTTCTTTTTCCTTTTGGGACAGTTGATCGGCCACCTCGGCATCCGGTGCTTCAAGATACTTCACCAGCAGTCTGAGGCCTTCAAAGGTAATGGCAGCCTGATCTTCTACCAACTTATTGAAGATCTCTTCACGGCGTTTGAAAAAACCGAACATAAAACCTCGAACGGGAATGAGGATTGGATGGCAGAGGTTTCTGCTCCAAAACAATAATACCACTTCTACACGAAGAAGTTGACTCACTATGTCATATAAATGGGATGTTTTCTCTCTTAAAATAAGCTCGCCCCAGTCTGGAACTTGGGGCGAGATTTGCCGCTTCTACAGCAGATTCAAGGATCCGAACGATACTGACTGCAGGGCTGATCGTTTATGACATTACTCTACGGCGGACCTCATGGCAGCTACGCGGAGGCAGGTTTTTCGTTTCGGGTATGGGCAAATAAACTCCGGCCTTCATTGCTTGTCGGAACTTGAATGTAGTCCTCCAGATCATCATTTTCAGAGTATTCAACGATGGGGGAAACGACATGGTCAAGCTCCCTGAGCTTCCGGGCGGCGACCTGTAAGGTGTCATCCAGGGAAACCGCCTGCATTTTACGGCGCATCACTTGATCAAGGATCATCATGTCGACCTTGCCTCCTTGTCATGCTCCGCGCGATCCTCGAACGCGTGGATGCCGTACTGGTCGGCGCAGTGAGCACAACAGAAGAACAGCCCTTCGGCTTCCATGCCGTGACCTATGATCCGGCAGTCACAATGTTCGCATCTTGGCGCCAGGGCATGGATTGCACATTCGAAAGAATCGAAGATGTGTTTTTCACCATTCACATGGATTTCCATGCACTTGTCATATACGTTGCCGCAAACTTCGCAGGTCTGCGGTGACTTTGAGCCAAGGAGACCCGAACGTCCCTTTCTTCCACCAAACACGAGACACCTCCCTGGTTAGCTTTGATGGCGCGCGGCCTGTGCCTTTTTGATATTTGCCCGGCGGGCGTGATGCTGGGCCGCAGTAGGCTTTGACCGCTCCGGCACGTTGCGACGCGGGCCTGCCTGGAATCGGTCACCGGTTATACGAACAGGTTTGGATCCCAGTTTCGAGAGAACTTCCCGCGCATCCTGCGTATCGCCGACCAGGGTATCGCCGCTGACGTGCGCATCCCCTTTGTCAATCAGCCACTTGACCGTTGACCAGGAACCGCTGGCCCGCTTGCCGGCAACCCTTTGCACATGTCCGGGCGAGCCGACATCCTGCGTCCGATAGGTAGTGAAGTCGCCATCTGAACGGACTTCGATGTGATAATACTGGCCCTTTCCGCCCGTGCCAGGTTTTTTGCGCGTCCGGCTACTCCGCGTGGCAGAACTCCTGGAAGAACCGTTGTCTTTCGTCATACTTCGTTTGGTTGCCATTGGACTCTCCTTAGTGTACGTTAACTGGCTCTGAGACCTTTTGCAGAACATCACCGGATAACTTGTCGTCTGTGTTCACGGCGATGTCGCCAAGCGCAACCATCCCGACCAGTTGCTTGTCTTTGCGGCGCAGAACGGCCAACCGTCGGATCTGATTCTTCTTCATCATCTTCGCGGCTTCATTCACGTCTTCATCGTCATAGCAATAAATAACAGGGAAGGTCGCCAGGTCTCTTCCGACCATATCAGTGGGATGCATACCTTCTGCCACAGCACGGATCGCAATGTCACGGTCACTCAACATGCCGATCAGTCTTTTGCCGTCACAGACAGGCAGCAGTCCCACATCGCGGTCACGCATTTTGCGGGCTGCATCCTGAAGGGTATCCTCTGGGTGGATTACCTCAACATTTGGGGTCATAATCTCACTGAGTTTTTTCATGTCAAACTCCTTTCAACCACACTAATCTCAAAATTTTTCGCACCCGGGCGCGATACTCTCTGTAAAGCTTCTTGCGAAATGTTTAACGAGTGGGGAAAGTGCACGTTATGCCAACCACACGTAAATCTCGCCTGCCCTATAAGGTAACCGCAGGGAGATACGATACAATCTGACACTCTTTGATAGGTCTTGGCCATAAATTGCAGGGGATCACGGCGATACTTGCACGAATAATCCATTGGTCTCGATATGCCCTCCCGCCGTACTGACGAACGGTGTCAGGAAAAAGCGCCCGGGCTACCCGACCACCGACATAAGGATCTATCGCTCCAAAGGAGAGTACCAATGAAAGTCAAGATGATCTTGCCTGCCCTGACCGAGGCCAAAAGTCCTTTTTGGCGCCCGATCAAATATTCGCTATTTCCCCCGCTTGGCCTTGCCACCCTCGCGTCCTATCTGGACGCCGACGATGAGGTCACGCTCCAGGATGAACACGTGGAAACTCTGGATTTGAACGATGAGCCTGATATCGTGGTAATTCAGGTATACATCACATCTGCCTACCGGGCTTATCAAATTGCAGATCATTACCGGGCAAAAGGAGCATACGTTTGCCTTGGCGGGTTGCATGTGACCTCTCTCCCTGAGGAGGCGGCCGCCCATGCTGACAGCATTTTCACAGGTCCAGGGGAAGATACGTGGCCGGCTTTCCTGCGCGATTTTCACGCGGGCAATCCACAGAAGAAATACATTTCCACCATCCGCACGATAGATGACTTACCTTTTCCGCGCCGCGACCTGATCAAGCGGAACCTCTATCTCGTCCCGAATTCCATCGTCGTTTCGCGCGGCTGTCCGCATGTGTGCGACTTCTGTTACAAGGAAGCATTCTTCGAGGGCGGCAAATCCTTTTACACGCTCAGAGTGGACCGCGCACTGGCAGAGATCGAAAGCCTGCCGGGCAGGCATCTCTATTTTCTTGACGATCATCTTTTTGGGAATCCACACTTTGCAGGACCGCTCTTCGACGGGATGCGCGGCATGGGACGCCTCTGGCAAGCCGCAGGGACGGTTCAATCCGTGCTGAAACCTGGTCTGCTGGAAAAGGCAGTGACCGGCGGCCTGAGGAGTCTCTTCGTCGGATTCGAGACTTTGAGCCCCACGAATCTGGCGCAGCAGCACAAATATCAAAACCTGAACCGGGACTATTCAGCCGCGATCAAGCGATTGCACGACCTTGGCGTCATGGTCAACGGCAGCTTCGTCTTCGGCATGGACGATGATGATGAATCGGTCTTCGATAGAACCGTGGAATGGGCCGTCCAGCAGGGAATCGAGACATCCACTTTTCACATCCTCACTCCCTACCCCAGCACTGCCCTTCATAAACGAATGCAGGCAGAGGGACGGATCATGACGGAGAACTGGGATTTGTATGACACGCGTCACGCGATTATCCAACACCCGAAAATGAGGGCGGAAACTCTCGAAACAGGATACTGGCATGCTTACCGCGAGTTCTATCGTTGGAAGAACATCCTGCGCTCTTCACAGGCGCATGACGGAGCGATGGATCAAGTCCGGCATCTCGCCTACGCGGGTGGCTGGAAAAAGATCGAGCCGATGTGGGACTGGATCATCCGTGCGAAGAGAGCTACCAATATGCTGCCGGTGCTGGAGAGGGTACTGGCAGGATTCCGGTCACACCATGAGCAGAGCATTGAAAAAACAGGGGTTACGCAGTTGGAATTGGACTGAATTGAATGTGCATGAATTACCTGTTTATGGGAGGGTTATAATCAGGCCAAGGAAACAGATAATGCCGACGCGCACAGCCAAGAAGAGCACTTCTGCTAAATCGAAGAAGAAAAAGGTGGGCGAAGCGCGCGCCAAATACCGGGTACTCACCAGACGTGTGCAAACACCTGGGCAGAATCCCATCGTCCAAAAATGTAAGTTGACTCTCAAAAAACACTACGGTGATCGTCTCAAGAGTGTGATCCTATACGGCTCCACCGCGCGTGGACAGGCCACTCCTTCCAGTGATATCGACCTGCTTGTTCTGCTCTCCCCACCTGTAGATTATTTTGCAGAATTGCGCGAACTGGTCGATATTTTGTATCCCATCCAGCTCGAATCAGAGCAACTTATTTCAGCCAAGCCGGTCTCCGCAAGAGATTTTGAATTAGGAAGCATTTCACTCTATCGAAACGCTAAAAGGGAAGGAATAGCCGTGCAATGACGGACAACACAGATGAAATCGCGTCTTATCTTGAACGCGCCGATGTATCCATTAGAGCTGCGAAAGATATGGTTGAAAAGGGATTTTACGACATTGCTGCATCTCGTGCTTACTATGCAGCGTTTTATGCGGCAAGCGCCTTACTGCTCAAAGCAAATTTTGATACCAGCAAACATAGCACCGTGATCGCATCAGTTCATCGGCTGTTTGTAAAAGAAGGAAAACTCGACAAAGAGCAGGGTAAGAATCTTAACTGGCTGTTCGAGCTTCGAAGCGTGGGCGATTACGGTGTTTCAGAACATGTTTCAAATGGAGAAGCGCTCAAAGCGATAAAGGTAGCCGAAGGATTTTTAGCCTCTTCCATCAAAATATTGAACGAATAGGTCAGGAGAAAGGGGA
>JAKOVF010000261.1 GCA_029782225.1 Chloroflexota bacterium
CCCCCTGCCCTCGACGCTATGTCTCCCCGCCTTCTATATTATACGACGCTTTGTCCCATGTCAAGCCTTGTTGCCAGACGCGGTGTCGAACCCTGGCGCACGGTTTTACTTGGCACTTTGGACATATTGGCGTATAATTAGGACATGCTATCATAAATAATTTTTTCGGGAGGGGTTAGAGTGAGACGAATAAAAAAGGCGCAGAGTAGGCTACAGCAAGGCCCGCCGGGAGCATATCCCGGCTTTTTTCTTTTCCGCCCAAAAACCGCCCTGCCCAGACGCGATTTGAGCGACTTTTAGAAAGAGCATAAAAAAATACCCTGGCCACAAGGACCAGGGTATCTTACCTAATCGGCAATCTGAACGTGGTAAGCCGTCTAGCTGGGCTGTAGTTAAAATGTTATTCCCGCGAATAAGCATGGTCGCTGCTCCATATAGAGAGCGCCAATGGTAAAGCCAAACTTGCGCCGCGATGTCAGCTCCAGGATCATTCGGTGTTGCTCATTGATTATCTCCTGCATTCGATCTTCTCGCGCCAGGCCTCGCAAGACCGCATCCTCGGCCTCTAATCTCAGCCTCCGCTCGGACTCATATAGCGCCTTATACCCCTCTGCGATCTCTATTGCCTCATCAAGATCGCTCTTGAGTGCCTGGATTTGCTCCAGTGCTGATATGTAGAGTCTCTGCAAGCTCGCGTAGTCCGACGGCAGAGCCGGTTCGTCAGCAGCCAAGAGCCTCCCGCACACGAGACCAGGCAGCAATAAGACCAGGAGGAAGATCGAGAGCATCTTGCGCCTTTTCTTGAGATCGTCAAGCCTTTGGCTTAGCTCTTCTGCTTTCGCTTTATTCTCATCCCCCTCCCGGTCACGCTTGTCTTTGAGTTTTTGCTCAAGCTCGGAGGCGTCGTTGCTTGGCTTGGCCGGCAGTGGTTTTGATTTTGCAAACCCGAGGACAGCTATAATACCGAGCAGCAGGCCAAGCAGCAACTGCCAACATCTCTTGAGGATGCTCTTAATCACGTCAAGCACCTCCTAAACTTGTCCATGTCAAACCGGTTCCCCGGACAACTCTTCGCAGCCGGAACCTCTCGATGTCCGATCACACGCTCCACCGGAATGCCATACGCCCCCATCAGCTCACGTGTCAGCCTGAGCGCGGCCTCCCATTGCTCTTGTGGGGGCTCTTTGATGTCAAATACGCCCACCAGACAGACGCCCAAGCTCGTTGCATTGGCCTTGCCCGCGTGATAGCTAGACACGCTGTTAGGATTAGTCTTGAGGACCGTCCCGTCCTTACCGATCACGTAATGATACCCTATGCCCGGCCAACCAAGCTCGATCACGTGATACCGGGCAAACGCCTCTGCGTCAGCTTGTCCGCTCACACTGATTGGCCTGGTTGCCGAGTGATGGATCACGATCTGCTTGATCGCCGTTGCAAGGCGCGTCTTGTATTTGTTCGATGTGTGCCTTTGCAGCTTGTCAGATATGTCAATCACGCTCAATCACCCCCGGTCCTTTTTCATCTTGGTGGCGACGGCCTCGTCTTGCAGGCGGTCGTATCCATACCGCTGCCACCAGTCGCGGTAGTAGATGGCGATGGCGTCCTCCCGGGTTAGGTTGGCGATGTCCAGGGAGGGGTAGGAGCGCTTGCTGATGCCATACTTCGTCTCCCCGCCCGGGTCCCGGGGGTCGTTGACGTAGCCGCCTTCGTGATCAAGCACCACCGCCACGGCCCGCAGGAAGCGCTCGTCCGTGACAGTACTCATATCGTCACCG
>JAKOVF010000271.1 GCA_029782225.1 Chloroflexota bacterium
ATGGTCGTGGATGATGAACATCGGCTGGTCTCTCTTGTGCAGAGTTATCTCGCACAGGAGGGATTCCGCGTGGTCACTGCCAGCAATGGCAAGGATGCACTGGCCGTTGCCCGCAAGGAAAAGCCTGACCTGATCGTCCTCGACATCATGATGCCCGAGATGAACGGTTACGATTTCATGCGCCAGCATCGCGTCGAACGCGACACGCCGATCATCCTGCTCACCGCACGCGTGGATGATGATGAACGGGTTATTGGCCTTGAACTGGGCGCGGACGATTATGTGACGAAGCCTTTCCGTCCGCGTGAATTGATGGCGCGCGTCCGAGCGGTGCTGCGCCGCACGGGGGATCATGAGACCACATCGGATATTGTCCGCGCCTTGAACATCACGCTCGACCGTACACAACGTACCGTTCAAGTTGCAGAAAAATTCGTGGACCTCACGCCGTCGGAATTTGACCTGCTTGCAGCCTTGATGTCTGCGCCCGGGCGCGTCTATTCCCGCCTCGATCTGCTGGACATTTTGCAGGGTGTCCGTTATGAGGGCTACGAGCGTACGATCGACACTCACATCAAAAATCTGCGCTCGAAAATAGAGAAGGATCCGAAGTCGCCTTTTTATGTAGAGACGGTTTACGGCGTTGGTTATCGCTTCAGGAGGGGATAGACCAGCATGCGTTCCATTACCCTGAAGTTGATCGCGGCGTTTCTTGTGATTGGTCTGGTCAGCATTCTCGTGATCGTCCTGGTGGCGCGCTGGAACACGAGCCAGGAATTCCAGAAGTTCGTGTCCAACCGCAATGTGGAGGAACTTACCACACGGCTAACGGACTATTATCGAAGTCAGGGTTCGTGGAATGGCGTTGCGAAAGCCTTCCAGCAAAATCCCAACCCGGTAAACCCGCAGATACCGCCCTCGCCGGATAATTTCCGCTTCGTGCTGGCAGACGCAAAAGGACTCATCATCATTGGCGGACCTCCGCATTTGCAGCCCGGCGATCAAGCCTCTGAAAAAGATCTCGCAAACTCCAC
>JAKOVF010000279.1 GCA_029782225.1 Chloroflexota bacterium
TGCTCATGTCATTTCGGATAAATTGACCGGTCAGACTGACGGGACGCTTGCGCGCGTGATGGGAGGGCTGGTCACATTCTCGGCAGTCCTGAGCATGATCGGTTTGTTCATCGGCAATGGACTGGGCGGGACGCGCGTCCCGTTTGCAATGGCAGCAGATGGGATGATGCCGAAGTTCATGGTCAAAGTCCATCCGAAGTATGGAACACCGTGGGTCGCCATCCTGTTTTGTGCATTGATCTATTCCATCTTCTCGCTATCGGCTTTTGCAGCATTGGTCGTGATCGATGTGTTCCTCAACATGTTGGTGCTGATGGCAGAATTTTTCGCGATGTGGAAACTGCGCTTTGACCTGCCTGACCTGCCGCGCAACAGGGTCCCTGGCGGCTGGTTTGGCCTGACGTTGGTAACTCTCGCCCCTGCCCTGATCATTGGCCTGGCAATATACAGTCAATATACAGAGGAAGGGATGGCATCCATTTCATGGGCGCTGATTGCAATGGCGATCGGCGCGGTGCTTTACTTCCCCATCCGCAAAATGTACAAGGCCGGCGTGCCGGATGTTGATCCCTTTGTCACAGTTGAAGGTGACGACTAAGAAACGGCAACCTTCGTCAGGTCGGAAGTGAAGCAACGATTGGGACGCGGAAAACGACAGAAGCCGCGTCCACCTTGTCTGTTTCGGAAACGCAAAGTTGTCATAAGTCCAGCCGACCTGTATAATGGCAAAAATTAAATCCCTGGAGGTCGTCATGCCCTACGGCTATAACGGCAAGATCCTGCACGTTGACTTGACCAGAGGCACGCTGGAGAGCGAGGAACCGAACGAGGCTTTCTATCGGAAGTATTTGGGCGGGAGTGCGATGGGGATGCATTATGTTCTGCGCGACATGCCCAAGGGTGCAGACCCGCTCGCCCCTGAGAATGTGCTGACACTCTTTACGGGTGTAACCACCGGCGCGCCGATCTCGGGCCAGAGCCGCTTGAACGCGAATGCCAAATCTCCCATCAGCGGCGGGATTGGCGACTCGCAAAGCGGAGGGTTCTTCCCGGCTGAATTGAAATTTGCAGGCTTTGACGGTATTGTCATTAAGGGAAAATCACCCAAACCTGTTTATCTCGCGATCGTGGAGGGCAAAGCTGAGTTGCGGGATGCCGCACACCTGATGGGAAAACTTACAGGCGAAGTGGACGACATCATTCACAAGGAAATTCACCCAAAAGCCGAGATTTTGCAGCACGGACCTGGAGCGGAAAATGGTGTGCTGTTCTCATCGCTGGTCTCGATGTCCAATCGTCACAACGGACGCACGGGCATGGGCCTGGTGATGGCTTCCAAAAACCTTAAGGCGGTCGTGGCGCGCGGCACGAAGAAAGTTGAACTTGCTAATTCAAAGGCATTGACCGCGTTGAACCGCATCGGCCCAAAGGCCATTCCTGAAAATGGCGATATGGATGGCCTTGCCAAGTTCGGCACGGCCGTTGTGGTGCTTTTCAACAATACGATTGGCACGCTCCCTACTCGCAACTACAACGAAGGTCAGTTCGAAGGCTGTGAACCGATCAGCGGCGAAAAAATGGCCGAGACCATTCTAAAAGAACGCGATACCTGCTATGCCTGCGTGGTCAAATGCAAGCGTGTGGTTGATATCAAAGAGGGACCTTACACTGCCCAGCCAAGATATGGCGGCCCTGAGTACGAAACGCTCGGCACGTTCGGCTCTTACTGTGGCATTGACAATCTCGCAGCGGTTTCCAAAGCTAATCAAATTTGCAACGAATATGGCGTTGACACGATTGCTTGCGGTGCAACGATAGCTTTCGCGATGGAATGCTATGAAAAAGGCATTATCAGCAAAGAGCAGACAGGCGGTATTGAACTGAAATTCGGTGATGCCGATGCCATGCTCGCCGCGCTGGATGCCATTGTGAAGAATGAAGGTCCCCTGGGCAAAGTGCTGAGCCAGGGATCCGAGCGCGCTGCGAAGGTCTGGGGCAATGGCGCGGATGAGTGCCTGATCACGGTCAAAGGCGCGGAGGCTCCCGCGCACATGCCACAGGCGAAGCGATCCCTCGGCCTGATTTACGCTGTGAATCCCTTTGGCGCAGACCATCAATCTTCTGAGCATGACCCGTACTACGAAGAAGGCGTCGGCGATTTCAACCTGGACCGGCTCAAGCAGATCGGTCTCAGCGCGCCGCAGCCGGCCTATTCGCTCACCGATGAAAAGGTTCGCTTTGCGTATGAGACACAAGTTTTTTACTCTATGCTGGACTCAGCAGAACTTTGCCAGTTTGTCTACGGTCCCACCTGGACACTGTATGATGGCAAAGACACGGTCGAAATGATGAAGGCCGTCACCGGTTGGGATCTGACCCTCGAAGAGTTGATGACCGTGGGCCGACGCCGTCTCAATCTGTTCAGGACATTCAACGCCCGCGAAGGACTCGGTCGAAAAGATGACAGGCTGCCGAAGAAATTCTTCAAGCAACTGACAGGGACCGGCCCCACAGCAGGTTTCGCTCTGACTCACGAGGAAGTTGATTCCGCCATCGACGCCTACTACAAGATGGCAGGTTTCAACGCTGACGGAGCGCCAACCCGCGATGGCTTGAAACAGCTCGACATTGAGTGGGCAGCGGAGTACCTGCCGGCCTAAACATTCGTGAATAACTCGGTGGTTGAGTAGGCGGCGTTCGTCCGCCGTATCGAAACCACCAGGCAACAGGAGAACCCTTGGTTCTTGGTGGTCTCGATATGTCCCGCGAAAAACCTGCGGGACTGCTCGACCACCGATTTTTTCTAAACAAGGAAATCATGACAAACCAACTCTACACCGAAAACTTCCCTCACATGACTCCCGCGTGGAGTCGCATCTTCAACTTCGTCGCAGACCGCGCCGAAGGCCCGTACATCTATACGGATGATGGCAGGAGACTTCTCGATTTCACCAGCGGAATCGGTGTGACGAATACCGGTCACTGCCACCCAAAAGTGGTGGAAGCGATACGCGAACAGGCTGGGTTGTTCCTGCACGCGCAGGCAAACATTGTCATCCACAAACCGATGCTGCAATTGATCGAGGAGCTGCGCAAGATTGTCCCAACTTCGATGGATAGTTTCTATTTTGCCAACTCAGGGGCGGAGGCGCTGGAAAACGCGGTCAAGATTGCAAAGGTTGCCACGGGCAGACCCAATGTAATCGTATTCAGCGGTTCCTTCCATGGACGCACACATGGGACGATGGCCTTGACCACATCGAAAACAATCTATCGTTCCGGCTTCGCGCCGCTTCCCGCCGGTATTTATGTCGCTCCATTCCCCTACGCCTTCCGCCTCGGCATGAGTGAGGAAAGGGCCTCCCAGTATGCGCTGGAACAGCTTGAATACCTGCTCGCCTCACAGACTGCGCCGAAGGAAACCGCGGCCATCTTGATCGAGTCCGTTTTGGGAGAAGGTGGATACGTTGTCCCGCCCGCGTCGTTTATGAAGGGACTGCGCGAGATTTGCGACAAACACGGAATCATGCTCATCTTCGACGAAGTCCAATCTGGATTTGGGCGCACCGGTAAGTGGTTCGCAATGGAGCACTTCGGCGTCACACCCGATATCATGACCGTTGCAAAAGGTATCGCCTCCGGCCTGCCGCTGTCCGGCGTTTTCAGCCGTACGGATATCATGAAGAGACTCGATGTCGGTTCCATTGGCGGCACGTACGGCGGCAACACGGTCGCGTGCGCGGCGGGTGTGGCAACGATCCGTGCCATGCGCGACGAGAATATGATCGAGAACTCCACAGAGCGCGGCGTTCAACTCATGACAGGCCTCCGCAATTTCCAGGAGGAATACCCCCAAATCGGTGACGTACGCGGCCTGGGACTGATGATTGGCACAGAATTCGTCGCTGACGGCGGTAATCCCATTAAGGCGAAGCCCATGATCAAGGAAATCATCCATTGCGCGGAAGAGCAGGGCATGCTATTACTCTCCTGCGGAACATACGACAATGTTGTGCGCTGGATCCCCCCATTGAATGTCACGTCAGAGCAAATTAATGATGGGCTGAAAATCTTTGGTAAAGCATTGAAGGAAACTTTGAAATAAGTATATGGACCGGTGGTCGAGTAGGACGAGCGTTTGTCTCGCCGGTATCGAGACCACCACGTTTCAATCCAACTTAAAATTTTTCACTTAATTCGTTGGTCTCGACACCGTACTTGCGTTCGGTGCAAGTGTACGCACCGACTTGAACGGGGCTACTCGACCAACAGGGTTTTTATCAAATCATGTCTGAACTTAACCGTGCCAAACTCGAACAACTTATAAAAATAGAAGAACAGCTTTTCCATAAAACTCATCTCAAATCCTATGAACTCTATCAACGCGCGCACAAGTCACTCCCGGGCGGCGTTCCAATGCTATGGATGGTTCGCTGGCCGGGGTCATTTCCGGTGTTTGTGAAAGAGGCTAGGGGCGCTCACTTCACTGACGTGGATGGCAATGACTATATTGACTTCTGTCTGGGCGACACGGGCGCGATGACAGGCCACGCGCCCGAAGCGACGGTCCGGGCCATTACAGAGCAGGTCCAAAACGGCCTCACGCTTATGCTTCCGTATGAGGATGTCATCTGGGTCGGCGAGGAACTGCAGCGCCGCTTCGGTCTTCCCTACTGGCAGTTCGCCCTCACTGCTACTGACGCGAACCGTTTCGCCTTGCGCATGGCACGTCTGATCACAGGTCGTCCGAAAATTCTGGTTTTCAATTATTGCTATCATGGCTCGGTGGACGAGACCCTGATCACGCTCGATGAGGAAGGTACTCCCATGTCGCGTGCCAACAACATGGGGCCGCAGATCGATCCGCTCTACACTAGCAAGGTCATTGAATTCAATGATGTCGCCGCACTCGAAACCGCGCTCTCCGCGCGTGACGTGGCCGCGCTGTTGGCTGAGCCGGTGATGACAAACATTGGCATCATCCATCCAGATCCCGGCTACCACGAGGCGCTGCGGGAATTGACCCGCCGCTACGGGACTTATCTCATCATCGATGAGACCCATACGATCTGCACTGGCCCCGGCGGATACACCGCGTCCTTCGGCCTTCAGCCCGATTTCATGACCCTCGGCAAACCGCTCGCTGGAGGAGTCCCCGCGGCAGTTTATGGATTTACAGAAGAAGTATCAAAAGCTTTCACTGAAAAGCTCGCGCTTGACGATGCGGACGTTGGCGGGATCGGCGGCACTCTGGCAGGCAATGCTCTGTCCATTGCGGCGATGAAGGCAACGCTGCAAAACGTCCTCACCGAAGAGTTCTATTTTAAAGCGATAAAATTACAGGAGAAATTTACTGAGGGCGTCGAGTGCGTGATCGAAGAATTCGGCTTGCCGTGGATTGTCAAACGCCTTGGTAACCGCTCCGAGTATTGGTTTCGTCCTACCCCACCAAAAAATGGAGGCGAAGCCCACGCGGCAGTTGACCCTGAACTTGATAGATACATGCACTTGTTTGCGCTAAATCGTGGGATACTCATGACACCCTTCCACAACATGGCGCTAATTTCACCCGAAACAACGCAGGCGGATGTGGATTATCATACGAAGGTGTTTAGAGAAGCGGTAATTTCACTATTTTCGTAGTAGGTCACGCTTGGAGCATGGCCTACCGGAGCAGAATATGACGGATTACAAATCACAAGTTTGGCGAGTTAATGCCCGCACCCACGAATTGAAAACAGAACCCGTTCCGGAATCGTGGCAACACCTCGGCGGGCGCGGACTGATCGCGCAAATCATGATAGATGAAGTAGACGCGAAGTGCGATCCGCTTGGCGCGGGGAACAAGCTCATTTTCGCTCCGGGCCTTTTGGTGGGACACATGCTTTCCTCCACAGATCGAATTTCAGTCGGCGGAAAATCTCCTCTGACAGGAGGCGTCAAGGAATCCAACGCGGGCGGGCGTACGGGACTCCATATGACGCACATGGGCATCCATGCGCTCATCATTGAAGATAGACCAGAGCAGGATGGTTTCTGGGTCTTGCACTTATCTCTGAACGGCGCAAAATGGGACAAAGCAGATGACCTCGCCGGGCTGGGCGTTTATGAAACCACTCCAAAGTTGATTGAGAAATATGGTGACAAAGTAGCCATTGCGCTGATCGGTCCCGGCGGCGAAATGCAAATGAAGGCTGCGGGGATCCAGAACATTGACAAAGACCGCGTCCCATCACGCATCGCCGCTCGTGGTGGACTCGGCGCGGTCATGGGCTCAAAGCGGATCAAGGCCATTGTGTTCGACAATGCCGGTGGTCAGAAGCCGCCCATCGTCCAGCCTGAAGCGTTCAAAATTGCGCAAAAGGATTATACAAAGGCTGTGATGGAACATCCGCAGTCCATCAGCTATCGCGATTACGGAACCGCCGCGATGACCCAATTGACGCAGCGCTTCGCGGCCCTGCCTGCGCGGAACTTCTCGCGCGGCACATTCGAGAATGTGGAGAGCGTCAGTGGAGAACAGCTGCGGGAATTCACGTTGACGCGCGGCAAACCCTCCGATCCATCCCATGCCTGTATGGCCGGATGCACCATCAAGTGCTCCAATATCTTCGGCGGCGAGGATGGCAAGATTATTGTGTCGCCTCTCGAATATGAAACGATTGGCCTGATGGGCACAAACCTTGAGATAGATTCGCTCGATTCAATTGGGCGTTTGAATTGGCAGGTCAATGACCTGGGACTTGACTCCATTGAAGTCGGTGCAGCCCTCGGCGTCGCGGCGGAAGCGGGCCTGATGAGATGGGGAAATGAAGCTGATGCTTTGAAGCTGGTCGATGAAATCCGTAAGGGAACCGAGCTGGGATGTTTGCTTGGCGATGGCGCGGTGGCAGTCGGTAAGAAGTATGGCATCGAACGTGTACCTGCGGTGAAGGGACAGGCTATGTCCGCATATGAGCCGCGTTCGATCAAAGGCACAGGCGTGACGTATGCCACCACGCCTCAAGGCGCGGACCATACGGCCGGCCTGACTATCCGGGCGAAGATCGACCATCTGGATCCCAATGTGCAGATCGAAGCCTCCCGCACGGCTCAGTTGAACATGGCCGGTTATGACACCCTCGGCGCGTGCATCTTCGCGGGATTTGGTTTTGCCGCGACGCCTGATGCAGTAGTGAAAAGACTGCTGGCAGCGCGCTATGGCTGGAATGACTTGCCAGATAATGTTTTACAGGAATTGGGCAAACAGACGATCAGGCTCGAACGCAAATTCAACCGCCGCGCTGGCTTCACAAAGGAAGATGACCGCCTTCCGAAATGGATGATGGAAGAAGCACTGCCTGAAAACCACTCGGTCTTTGATGTGAAGGCAGAGGACCTGGATAGTATTTTTAGTGACATAGAATAGGGCCGGTTGTATGTTCTCCGGGATGTGCCCGGGGCTAGGAGTAATGAATGTCCTCGGCTTGTCGTTTACTACCGTGAGGACACATGACCGAATCCAAGGCACAGCAGGTTGAAAATGAGTTTCATAAGGGCGGTTTCTGGGGAAAACTCAAGGCTTATGGACGCATCTTAGGACCGGGCCTGATCACCGGCGCGGCGGACGATGACCCTTCAGGAATTGGAACATTTTCACAGACTGGGGCTCAGTTCGGCTATTCTCAACTTTGGGTCACGCTTTTCACAATTCCCCTGATGGTGGCAATCCAGGAAATTTGTGCGCGCATCGCGCTTCAGACAGGGACAGGTCTGGCAAGAGTCATTGGGAAACATTATGCAAAGCCCGTTCTTTATGGGTGTATTTTCCTGCTCTTCAGCGCCAATGTCATCAACGTCGGTGCGGACCTGGGCGCGATGGCAGCCGCGGGTCAGATGACCATTGCTCTGCCTTTCTTCGTCTGGCTGATACTGACCACGCTGCTGACGGTTGGACTGGAAGTCTTCCTGAACTACAACCAGTATGCACGCCTTCTTCGAATTTTGACTCTCTCGCTTCTCGCTTATGTTTTTACCGTCTTTGTTGTGCATCAGGATTGGGGGCAGGCGTTGCGAAACACATTCATCCCCACACTGGAATTTGACCGGGCGCGGCTGATGAATCTGGTTGCTATCTTCGGTACGTCTATCTCGCCTTACCTATTCTTCTGGCAGGCAAGCCAGGAGGTTGAGGAGGAGATTGACGAAGGCAAGACGACCGTTGCTGCAAGACGCGGCATCACCCGAACAGAACTCAAGTGGATGCGGGCAGATGTCATCTCGGGGATGATCGTTTCAAATCTGGTCACCTGGTTTATCGTTGTGACCGCTGCTTCAACCCTGTACCAGAACGGAATTACGACAATTGAAAGTGCTCCGAAAGCGGCGGAGGCACTCCGTCCTCTGGCGGGACCGTTCGCTTCGTTGCTGTTTGCAGCCGGCATCCTGGGCACCGGGCTGTTGGCGGTGCCCATTCTGACGGGCTCCGCGGCGTATGCCCTGGCAGATACCTTCAAATGGCCAGAAGGACTCGCTCTCAAGCTGAAGCAGGCGCCACAGTTCTATGGTGTGATTGCGTTGGCGACACTGGTTGGCGCGGCCATGAACCTGCTTGGGATAAACCCGATCAAGGCTTTGTATTACTCGGCTATCCTGAATGGTCTGATCGCGCCTCCACTGATGGTCCTGCTGATGTTGATCAGCAATGATCGCAAGATCATGCGCAATCGGGTCAATGGGCGTCTCTCGAATTGGATGGGCTGGCTGACCGTGCTTATCATGAGCGTGTCAGCCATTGCATTATTGGTCAGCCTGATTGCCGGCACCTAGGGAGGATCGGTGCTCCCTGCCCGCTCGAAGAAAATGCCCGGCTGCGAGTGCGGCCGGGCATTTGACATTGCCAATTCTCCTATCTGAATCTATTGACCGCCTTTCACTTCCGTCCAAATCTGTTCGTAAAGCGGCGTGGCATCGCCAACATCATCAATCCGATGGCCATTCTTGATCGCCTCCAGGGGCGGGTTGGTAATGGATGAATTGATGTAAGTTTCGTACAGCTTGGCAGGCGTGGTTGGGTTGCCATCCGCGCCTGGGATCGAGAGATTGCTGCCCTTGGCGTAATCAAGCGCTGCTTTATCGGGGTTGATGTAGGCAAAGTCACGCAGCATCAACCAGAAGACATCCGGCTGATAGGAATAATTCAGCCAGGCATACGCAGCATCGAGATGGGATGCGCCGGTTGGAATCGCATAATTATCCTGCCAGATTAACGCGCCTTCGGTCGGATAGATGAATTGAATCGACGGGACGGCTTCCTGCGCCGCCAGGGCTTCGAAAGTCCAGGTCATGCCCAGATCCACATCCCCCGCGATCAGCGCGGTCTTGGGGCTGTCGCTGTCAAAGAGCTTAATCCCGGGCACCAGCTCCGCCAGCTTGGCTTTGGCCTCGTCAAGCTGTTTGGGATCCTTTGTGTTCACGTCATAACCCAGGGTGAGCAATGTGGCCCCAATCACGGCGCGGGTATCATCCAGGAAAATCAGGTGTCCCTGATATTCTGGTTTCCACAAATCAGCCCAGGATTGCGGTACATTCTTGACCTTCGCTGTATTGACCACAATCGCATCGGTACCTGCCTCATAGGGCACCGTGTACTCGTTGTTCGGATCGAAAGGCTGATTCATATATTCCGGCGCGAAATTGTCAAGGATGGTCAGTTGACTCTTATCCAGCTTCTGGATCAAATTATTCCGAATCATCGGCTGGACAAAGTAGTCGGTCGGCTGAACAATATCATATGACGTGCCACCTGCTGACAATTTGGCATACATTTCTTCATTGCTGGAATATTCTTCACGATTGACCGTAATCCCATATACGAGTTGGAAACAGTCCAGCAGGTCCTGCGGGATGTATTCGGTCCACACGAAGATATTCAGTTCCTTCGATGTGACCTTTACGGCGGGGTTCGGTTCCGGACATTGGAAGCCTGTTGAAGTGACCTTTGCTGTACTGCCACCGCCACCGCCTCCTCCGCAGGCTGCCAGCACCATACTGGCGATCACCAGTATGACCAGCAATCTAAATACATGTTCCTTCTTCATCTCTCTACTCCTTTTGGTGTCTGAAACAAATCTTTTGCTCAGGGAGAATCCCTGGAGTGCACACTAAATGATGGGCCTCCTCAAGGAGGCAATCGAGGTTCACGCCTCCCGATTCTGAATCCGCTGAATCAGGAGCACAGCGATCAGCACAATGGCAATCCAAACAGTCGATAGCGCGTTGACCTGCGGCGTGATAATGCGCCTCAATAACCCATAAACGTAGATCGGCAAGGTAGCTGAGCCGGGACCTGTTGTAAAGAATGTAATCACGAAATCATCGAGCGAAAGCGTGAAGGCAAGCAACGCGCCCGACAGCACGCCCGGTAGAATCATGGGAAAAGTGATACGGCGGAAGGTCGTCCATTCATTTGCGCCCAGATCCATGGCAGCCTCTTCAAACGATTTATCGAATCCCTGCAAACGTGCCTGGACCACCAGAGTGACAAAGGGAACCATAAAGGCGATATGACTGACGATCACCGTGCCAAGCCCCATGGTGAGCTTTGAACCGCCCGCGAATCCAAAGACATTGTTGAGGTATCCGAACAACTGGCTGAATAGGGTCAGGATGCCAATCCCCATCACGATCTCCGGAATGACGATTGGGATGTAGAGCGAAAGTTGAGCAAATCCTTTCAACCTAAAGTTATAGCGTTGCAGCGCGAGAGCGGCCATGGTCCCGATGACCGTTGAAATAATCGTTGCTGTAAAAGCAATGGTCAATGTGTTGCGAGCTGCACTCGTCACGTCCCCGTTTTTGGAGAGCTCACAGAACCAGTGAAATGGCCCGCAGGGACTCTGGACAACATTCCCATCAAGTGTGCGAAAGCTTCCAAAAGATGGAATGAAGCCTTCAAACAGGATGTTCGTCCTCGACGCGTTGAAGGCATAGAGCACCAAAACGAGGATGGGCGCATAGAGGAAAATGTAAACCAAAATGGTCGCGACCATCACAAACGGGGAGCGGCGATGCGGATTCATGCAACTACGATCTCCTCTCCAAAACCAAATTTGCGCGTGTAAAAATACGTCACAATCAGTGTCATGATCATTAGAATCAGCGAGGCTGCAGAACCGAAGGTTGGGTCACGTGCATCGAGGAATTGGCGTTGTATCAAATTCCCAACGAGAATGACCTGTCTTCCACCCAGTATATCCGAGACGATGAACGTGCCCATCACAGGGATAAAGACCAAGATCGTCCCTGCAACCACCCCCGGCATGGAAAGAGGGAGGGTTACGCGCAGCAGGGTTTTGATCGGATTGGCACCCAGGTCAGCCGCGGCTTCATACAGTGAATTATCGATTTTTTCAAGAGAAGTATAGATCGGCAAAATCATAAAAGGCAGGAATTCGTACACCATGCCGACCAATACAGCCCCCGGCGTATAAAGCATTTCGAGCGGTGTGAAGGGGAGATGCAACAGATGAGCGATCCAGCCAATTATGATATTGATGACCCCCTCCTTGCGCAGCAGCATCATCCATGCATACACACGGATTACAAAATTGGTCCACAAGGGGATCAACACCAGAAACAGATAGGTATTGCGCTGCTTGGGATGTGCGCGGGCAATAAAATAGGCCAGTGGGTACGCGAGCAAGATCACAAGAAACGTGGTGTTAAATGCCAGGGTCAGGGATCTCCATAAAATCTGAACATACAGCGGATCAAAACAACGGGCGCTTCCAGAGTCACAATTCGTGCTATAGCCCAGAAGGCGGATGTAATTATCGAGGGAAAATGAATAGATCACGCCGCCATCAGCACTTCGCTTGCCAAAGCTCACGATCGCAGTTAGTATCAGAGGGATGATCAACAAGGCGGTCATCCACACAACGGTTGGGAGCGCCAGCAAAGTCCCTTGAGAAGATTTGTTTTCACGCAGCCGCTTCAACATGTCGCCTCAATTCTTCTTTAAGACAAGTACGTTCTCAGGCATCATCACCAGCGTTATCTGCTGCCCGACAGCATAAAACGAGCCTGGGTCGAGCCGTGAAATCCGGTTCTGCTCGAAGACTTTGATTCTCTTGCCCTGTACATCCACATACACGTGGGTATCTGTGCCAATATACACCGTATTGATCACCTGACCGTTGAAGCTATTCAGGTTAAGTGGCTTTTCTGAAATATGAACTTTTTCGGGGCGGATGGAAACCGTGACCTCCTCACCATTTACCAGCCCCTCCGAAACGGGGAGTCCAATCAGTTCAGCGTTCAATTCCGGGACAAAAACACACGCTTCATCTTTGGACAGTGTTTTGAGCTTGCCTTCGAGGAAATTTGATTCGCCGATAAAGTCCGCCACGAAACGATTGGCGGGTCGCTCGTAGACTTCCACCGGTGTCCCCATCTGCTTAACCTTGCCCATACTCATGACCGCGATGCGATCAGACATCGTCATGGCCTCCTCTTGATCGTGAGTGACGTAAACGAATGTGATGCCCAGTTGCTGCTGCAGCGCCTTTAGCTCAAGCTGCATCTCCTTGCGCAGTTTCAGATCGAGCGCGCCGAGGGGCTCATCGAGCAGGAGCACATCCGGGGTTTTGACCAGCGCCCGAGCCAGCGCGACGCGCTGCTGCTGTCCGCCGGAGAGCTGCTTGGGGCGGCGGCGTTCCATCCCGGTGAGCTGCACCATCTCGAGGGCACGTCCTACTCGCTTGGTGATCTCGTCCTTGCTTGCGCCTTCCATCTCCAGACCAAAAGCTACGTTTTGAAGGACCGTCATGTGCTGGAATAAAGCATAACTCTGAAATACCGTGTTGACCTTGCGCTGGAAAGGCGGCGTGTGTCCCATGGCTTTGCCTTCGATGTACACCTCACCTTCGGTCGGCCATTCAAATCCCGCGATCATCCGCAGGGATGTGGTCTTTCCACAACCGGACGAACCAAGCATCGAGAAGAATTCACCATTCTTGATGTGCATGGTCACGCGGTCAACCGCGTTTAGCTCACCTCCCTCCGGCGTGATAAAGCGTTTTACAACATCGCGCATCTCAACCGCAAATTCACTGGTCATCTATCTTCTCCATCGATGAAATTGGCCCTCATCCCAACCCTTCCCCCGAAAGGGAGAGGGTTCGGGTGAGGGAGCGTTCTACATGGCCTTGCCGATCTCCTTCAACACATCGTCCAAACGATCAAGCAGCATATCCATCTGCTGTCTTGAGACGATCAACGGCGGCTCAATGCGGATCGTCTGTGCGCTGGTCAGTGTTCCGGCAACCAATACGTTTCGCTTGAACAATCCCGATGCGACTTTGTATCCGATCTCCTTGTCCTTGAAGTGCATTCCGATCAATAAACCTTTACCGGTGATTCTCTCATAAATTTGCGGGTACTGCGCGGCACAATTCTCTAACTGTGAAATAAGATATGCGCCTTTTTCCGCGGCCTGCTCCCATAACCTTTCACGCAAAGTAACATGGATCGCAGCAATGGCCGCCGAACAAGCCAGCGCGCCGCCCCCCGTGGTTGTGGTGTGCATGAACGGGTTTGGATACATCATCGGATAAAAAATTTCTTCCGTCGTCGTTACCGCGCTGATCGGCATCACACCGCCGCCCAGCGACTTGGCGACAGTCATAATATCAGGTACCACATCCCAATGTTCAACGCCCCACAGCTTCCCGGTCCGGCCGAGGCCCGTTTGCACTTCATCTGCAATTAACAGCGCACCATACTTTTTCGTTGCTTCACGAATACGCGGCCAGAAATCATCCGGCGGGACAATCGCGCCTGCCTCCCCTTGAATTGGCTCGAACATGACAGCCGCCACACCAATGCCCACCTTCTCACAGATGTCAAGTTGTTTTTCAACTGCCTCCGCATCACCAAATGGGACGTGATACACCGGGCCCGCATACATCGGTCCAACGGGCGCACGATAATCTGCCTTGCCCATCAGAGAAAGCGAACCCATTGTCTTTCCGTGGAAGGCTTTCACAGCCACGATAAAAGCGGGTTTGCCAGTATATAACTTGGCGATCTTCATCGCGGCTTCGTTGGCTTCCGTCCCGCTGGCCGCGAACCAGCTATATTTCAAATCGCCCGGTGTCACCGAGGCGATCAATTTCGCCAGGACGCCGCGCAGTGGATCGATCAATTCCTGTGAAGGCATGGGCGAACGGTTCAATTGAGCTTTCACCGTTTCCACCACTTCCGGATGACTCCACCCCAAATCCATCATGCCGAAGCCGCCGAGGAAATCCAGATACTCGCGGCCCAGTATGTCTTTGAATACCGCGCCTGATCCGCCCCACTCCACCGCAGCCCAGTCGCCCGCTTCCGTTACAGATTTCCGGTACTCCAGCCAGTTGCGGTTGTAATGCTCCGCAAAATTAGCCTTCGATTCGGCGATGATCTG
Source organism: Chloroflexota bacterium (assembly GCA_029782225.1). Lineage (GTDB taxonomy): Bacteria > Chloroflexota > Anaerolineae > Anaerolineales > Villigracilaceae > JAKOVF01. The sequence goes on from JAKOVF010000279.1 coordinate 14,447, forward strand.
ATGCGCTTCCTCTTCTGTGGGAAACTCGTTTTTGTGGATCAGCTCAATCCAGCGCGACGAATAATCCAATGCGTCTTCGTAGTCTTGGCCCATAAAATCCTTTGGCATAACTGGTGGTCGAGTAGGGCTGGACGCTTTGCCAGCCCGTATCGAGACCACTATTTTTGGTTTCCTTAGAATTGATGGTCGCGATACGCCCCTCGAAAAGACTCGGGGCTACGCGACCATCGGGTTATTTTAAAACTTCCTGGTCCATTCCTTCGGCCAGCGTTCGACCACAACCTTTTTCTGTGTGAAGAACTCAACCGCGTCGGTGCTTTGCCCATGCATATCGCCGAAGAACGAATCCTTCCATCCGCTGAATGGGAAGAAGGCCATCGGCGCGGCCACACCGATATTGATGCCAATGTTGCCGGCATCTGCTTCGTAGCGAAACCGACGTGCGGCGTTCCCGCTCGTTGTAAACAGGCTGGCCTGGTTGCCATACTGTCCGCTATTGACCAGCTGGATCGCGTCATCCACAGTGTTGACGTGCATGAGACTGAGCACCGGGCCGAAGATCTCCGTCCTTGCAATCTCGCTTCCGGGCTGGACCTCGGAGAGGATCGTCGGTCGGACGAAGGATCCGCCCTCGTAGCCTTTGACCATCGCCCCGCGTCCATCCACCGGGACGCCTGCGCCCTCTTTCGCGCCAAGAGTGATCAACTGCTCGACGCGCTGCTTGCTCGCCATGTTGATGACCGGTCCCATCTGTACACCTGCGTCAAGGCCATATCCGACGACGCGCGAGGAAGCAGCGTCACAGATCAGTTCCGTGAAGGTATTTCTGGCATCTGAAACCGTTACGGCCAGGGAAACCGCAAGGCAGCGCTGACCTGCGCACCCGAAGGCCGAGTCGGCCACGATCTTCGTCGCCATTTCCATATCCGCGTCCGGCAAAATGATGACGGGATTCTTCGCCCCGCCCTGCGCCTGGACACGTTTGCCATGCGCGGCGGCGGTCGCGTAAATGTACTTGGCAGTGTTTGTCGAACCCACAAAGGTGATCGCACGAATAGCCGGATGCTCAAGAATACCATCCACTGCCTCCTTCGCCCCGTTCACCAAATTCACAACACCCTTTGGAAAGCCGACCTGTTCGATCAGCTTGAAGATGAACTGCATGGTCGTTGGCACTTTTTCAGAGGGCTTCACAATGTAGGTGTTGCCCGCCGCAAGTGCGTAGGGCAAATACCAGAAGGGGATCATGCCCGGGAAGTTGAAAGGTGCAATCGTGGCGCACACACCCACCGGCTGGCGGATCATGATCTCGTCGATGCCGGGCGCGATATCTTCCACGAATTCACCTTTGCCCATATGCGGCATTCCGCAGGCAACTTCCACATTTTCAAAGGCGCGCACCATCTCAGCTTTTGCCTCTTCGAACGTTTTTCCGCATTCATTGGTGATGAGCTTTGCGATTTCATCCCCATTGGCCCGCATCAGGTCACGCAGCCTGAAAAGATATTGAACACGGTCATTGACCGGAGTTCTGCGCCAGGCAGGGAACGCATCGCTTGCGGCTTTGGCGGCGGCATCCACATCGGCTTTCGTTCCCAGGGGGGCTTTGGCAATTACCTGTCCCGTGGCGGGGTTGATGACGTCGCAATAATCAGTGGCATTCGACTTGACCCATTCGCCGTTGATGTAGTTTAGAATTTCCATGTTTACTCCATTATTCGCGTTGCCATGTCCCAGTGTACTTCTGGGGAGCGGAGTGGGCCAACAGGCGAACGCAGACATGCAAGCACCGTCCTTCGACTGCGGGGCTTCTACGTGCACTCAGCCCCTCCGCTCAGGACGAACTAGACTATCTGTTTATCCATCAACTCGGACAGGCCCTCGTCAATCATGTTCAGGCCCTCGTCCAGTTGTTCTTCGGTAATCGTCAGCGGCGGGACAACGAACAACACGTTTTTGAACCCAAACACATAAACACAATTCTCGACCAGGAAGTTCTTGAGGGGTGTGTAATCCATCGGCTCCTTGGTTTCTCGGTTCTTGACCAGTTCTATCCCGGAGAACATTCCGATATAGCGCACATCGCCAACTGAAGGATGAGCTTTCTTCAATCCTTCGAGCCTCTCACCGAGGTGTTTACCAACGGTCTTAGCATTTTCGAAGATCTTATCTTCTTCATAGGCTTCAATTGTGGCAAGCGCCGCGGCGCAGGCTAACGCATGACCGTTGTAGGTCAGCCCGGCGTAGAGAACATGATCGTCAAAGTATTTGGCGATCTTCTCGCGGACGATCACGGCACCCAGCGGGACGTAACCGGAGGTGATACCCTTGGCAGTAGTGATGATATCCGGCGTGACGTTCCAGTTATCCACTGCGAACCATTCGCCGGTGCGGCCCCATCCGCTCATCACTTCATCGGAGATCAGCAGAATGCCATATCTATCGCAGATCTCACGCAGACGCGGCCAGTAATCATCTGGCGGGATGATCAGCCCATTCGTGCCGGTGACGCCTTCCATGATAATCGCCGCGATCTGGTCTGGACCTTCATACTGAATTACTTCTTCGACATGCTTAATACACTCGCGATGGCAGGTCTCTTTCGTCCAGCCAAACGGACAGCGATAGCAGTAGGGGTCAAGAAAATGGACAACGCCCGGCATAGCTGGCTCCGCGGGCAGGCGGCGGTAATCGCCAGTCATTGCCAGAGCGCCATGAGTTGCACCGTGATACGAGCGGTAACGCGCGAGGATCTTATTGCGCCCAGTGTAGAAACGCGCGATCTTGATGGCGTTCTCGTTTGCCTCTGCCCCTCCCAGTGTAAAGAATGTTTTCTTCAGATCGCCGGGGGTGATCTCTGCCAGTTTTTTGCCAAGCAATCCACGCGGCTCGGTGGCTGCACTGGGACTGGCAAAGGTCAACTGAGCGGCCTGATCCTGGATGGCCTTGACCACTTTTGGATGTTGGTGCCCTACGTTCGTATTGACCAGCTGCGAGGCAAAATCAAGATACCGTTTGCCGTTCGCATCGTAAAAATACACGCCCTCCGCGTGCGTGACTGGGATTGGCTTCAGCGCCCCCTGAGCCGACCACGAGAAGAATGTGTATTCCTTGTTGAGATCGACGATCTCTTGTGCGGTTAGCTTTGTCATATTTCCTCTTTTATGCGCGGCGAACGCTGGAAAAGGCTCGCCTGTATTTGCCGCTCGTCCTTCGACTACGCTCAGAAAGTGCGGCCTACGCATTGACTATTTTACTTCTTTGACAATCTCCGCATATACGTTTAATGTCTCGTCAATATCCGCGTCGCTATGCTCATAGCAGAGAAACCACGGTTCGCGGGCATCATGATCGGGCATCACGCCGCGTTGAATGGCTCTCTCGGTGAGGGCAAGATAGAGTGCATGGTTGCTCTCTGCCCAGTCGCGTTGACAGGTCACCGAGTCCACGCCGAAGGAGAATGAGAACATAGCCGGGTAACCGGTAAAGGCGACCTGAAGGCCATTGTCCTCAAAGATCTCCTTCAGGCCATTCATGAGTCTCTGGCCGCGCTGTTCGATTGTCTTCAAAACAGGTTTTGATTTGAGCAGGCTCAACGTGGCGTAGGCACCGGCAATACCGGGCTTGTTATTGGTGTACGTCCCGCCCTGCGCCACGCCATGCCCAATAATGGACATGATCTCGCGCTTGCCGCCGAAAGCTGCCACAGGGTAGCCGTTGCCCAGAGCTTTGGCGTAGGTAGCCAGGTCCGGTTTGATGCGATAGTATTCCTGCGCACCGCCGTTTGCGATGCGGAATCCCGTTTTTACTTCATCCAGAATAAACACGCTTCCACATTCCTCGGTCTTTGCGCGGATCAGTTCAAGGAAACCTTCCTGCGGATTGATCGCCGCGCAATTGCCCTGGCACGGCTCAGAAATCACGGCCGCGATCTGCTCGCCATAGGAGCGCATCACGCGTTGGAAGCCTTCGAAGTCGTTGAACGGCAGGGTGATGATAAGCTCTCGCATTGCCTTTGGAATGCCAGAGGAGGACGGTACAGGAATGGGATTTCGTCGATTGCCGTAGGCTTCCACCGGCGCATAAGTAGACCATAACGTGTGGTCATGGAAACCATGATAATTGCCTTCGAATTTCAGGATGAGATCACGACCGGTGTAGGCACGAGCCACGCGGATGGCGTGCATAGTTGCCTCCGTGCCCGAACAGGCAAAACGGACCATCTCCACCGCGGGCGCCATTTCAACGATCATCTCTGCGACTTCCACCTCAAGTTCCCCCGTCATGGCAAACAGCGTTCCTTTTTGGATTTCTTCGATCACCTTTTGGTCAACTTCATCGCAGGCATGGCCCAGGATGATCGGACCGAAGGCCATGCGATAGTCAATGTATTTTTTGCCGTCTACATCCCATAAATATCCGCCCTTTGCCTTCTCCACATAAGGTGTGATATCTTCCCCCCAAAATCTGAAATTCGAGTTGACTCCAAGCGGCAAGACCTTTTGAGCGCGCTGCTGTAATGAGTGCGTCTTCGAACCGAACATGATTTCTCCTCGACAGAATCCTTTAGCCTGACAGACAAAACTGGATCGATGTAGTATTAACTAACGGGAAGCAGCGACCTCACCTTCAACAAGTTCTTCGGCAATCCTCTCAGGCACGCGCCATTGATACACATCCTTGAGAATGATCGGCACAATGGAGGTCGTCGTCTTTCGCACGCCCGGTACCTTGCGGACAACCTCAGTGACGAAATGATAGATCTCGGCCGTATCCTTCGCCACTACCTGAATGCTGATGTCGTTTTGCCCGATACCACATGCAACATAGGTGACATTTTCAAAGGATGCCATTTTCCGAGCAACATCCAGAATGAGGTCGGATTCCACCTCGAGCCAGACGTCCGCCTTAATCGTGAACCCCAGCGCTTCAGGACTAACCACTGCACTGATCTGGATCACACCTTCATCAATCATGCGGTCAATGCGATAGCGTACAGCTCGCTCAGAAATATCACTCATGCGCCGAGATATTTCAGAGGCGGACATACGCCCGTCTTCGAGGAGCAAATTGACGATTTTTATGTCAGTTTTGTCGAATTCATACATGGATTGTAATGATCCTTTCCGAAAAGGACGGGGTAACTATACCTTTTGGCGTATTTATCGTCAAGGGAAATATGCCAATGCACTCCAATTTTGCGTGTAAAATAACATAACCTGATCCACGGAATTTCTCATGCAGACAGTTGAATTCCTCACATTCAAGACATCAAACATCGTTCGAGCTGATCACATTCAGGTAAAGCTGCCGTCGCAGCCGCTTCGCTACTATCGTCATGGCTGGCAGTCCTGGTCCCTCGCGGCATGGACCGATCTCGCTCCCCTCCCTGTTCAAAAGCCAACTATTTTTCATTCTCTGCAAATTGATGCACAATATGCTTATGAAAAGAATCCACACGGATCATGGCTCGGCGCGGTGGAGTTTGAGGATGGCAATATCCTCTTGCTAGGCGCGCTGGGGCTGGAAGCGCATGTCCAATTAAACGGCGACCAACTAACAGGTCGGAGTGAAGCGGGTGAGATCGAGTGGTTCATCGTGCGTGGTGAGGAAAGTTTCGTCTTCGCGGAGTATGCGCGGCAGCTGGGAATCCGCTTTGGAAAAACAAAAGCGGAACATGCGCCGCGCGTCTGGTGCTCGTGGTACAGCCTGTATTATATGATTGACGAAACGATTTTGTTTCGGGTGTTTGATCTGCTCGGCGATCTGCCTTTTGATGTTTTACAGGTGGACGATGGCTGGCAAATTGCCGTCGGGGATTGGGATGCAAATTCGGCTTTTCCATCGGGCATGACCGCTCTGGCTGAAAAGATAAAATCGACCGGGCGCAAAGCGGGCCTCTGGCTCGCGCCTCTCATTGCAGTGAAATCATCACGGCTCTTTCGTGAACATCCAGATTGGTTCTTGCGCGATGAACGCGGGCGCTTTGTACCGGCAGGATTCAACTGGGGCGAGCATTTATACGCGCTCGATACCACGCATCCGGCGGTGACCGAGTGGCTGGCCGCGTTGATGAAACAGGTCCGCGCCTGGGGCTTTGATTATCTGAAACTGGATTTTCTATATGCAGGCGCAGTGAAAGGGCGGCGTTACAGAGACATGCCGCGCGAAGCCGCGTACCGCGAATCGTTACAAGTGATGCGTGAGGCGATGGGCAAGGACGCGTTTTTCCTGACCTGCGGTACACCCATCCTTCCGGCACTTGGTCTGTGTGACGCAATGCGTATCGGGCCCGATGTTTCCGGTGAATGGGAGAATGATCGCGATGCGAATCTGCTTTCCAACCCATCCACGCCGGGGACAAAGAATGCGATCCGAACCGTCATTCACAGGTTGTGGCTTGACCAGCTTGTTCAGGTCGATCCCGATGTTGCTTATTTCACTCAGAAAGAAAACATCCTCGCTCCGGAACAAAAATCCCTTCTACGTGACCTTGCGTGCGTCTGCAATTTCAAAGCGACGTCCGATCTGCCGCAATGGCTCACAGCAGAAGAGACCGATCAACTGCGCTCCTTCTTGAACGCAAATCCCAGGATAACACAGCAAAGCAGGTACGTTTTTGACCTTGATGGCCGCAAAGTGGACTTCTCTGCCGCGGCGGATCTGCCAGATTCGCCGAAAAGTTGGACGGCGCTCAACGGCGCGGTGATCGGCTGGCTTGGGAATATGCCATTCGCATTGAAGATCGACAAAAGAATGGGAGATAAAAATCTCAAGAAACGAAGGTCAGGCCTATGACTTTTCGGTCATTGATCGAAGGAGGTCATGATCAACTACAATGGTCCGTATCTATTTAGAGTGATACAAGCCTAGAACATCAATCTATTAGAGGTAAAGGAGCAATTTATGCGTCAATTATTGGAAAATGCGGCAGAACGTGCCATTAAGTATCTTGAAGGGCTGGATGATCGAAGTGTTGCCCCCCAAACTGGGCACCTCAGTCAACTGGAAGAAAACTTACCAGAGGTCTCTGGAGATCCCGCTGAGACCCTGAGAATACTGGACGAAATTGGTTCGCCTGCTACGATGGGAATGGCAGGACGGAGATTCTTTGGCTTTGTGATCGGAGGCAGCTTGCCGGTCACGCTGGCTGCGAACTGGCTCGCAGGTGCGTGGGATCAGAATAGTGTGCTGTACTCCGTCTCGCCAGGGACTGCGCATCTTGAGCAGGTTGCGCTGCGCTGGCTGGTTGACCTGTTGGGCCTCCCAGCCGGAACTGGCGGCGCTTTTGTCACCGGAGCCACAGTGGCAAATTTCTGTGGACTGGCCGCAGCTCGTCATGCTGTGCTTGAGAAAGCAGGCTGGAATGTTGAAGCGGATGGGTTATTTGGTGCGCCACCTATCACTGTTGTTGTGGGTGGGGAAGCGCATCCATCGTTGATCAAGTCACTGGGAATGCTGGGGCTGGGACGAGACCGAGTCGTCAAAGTGCCAGTTGACAGTCAGGGGCGGATGCGGGCTGACGCGTTGCCAGAGATCCAGGGGCCGGCAATTGTTTGCCTGCAGGCGGGAAACGTCAACACCGGATCGTTTGATCCGTTTGATGAGATTATCTCATGGGCACATAAAGCGGGAGCATGGGTGCATGTTGATGGCGCATTTGGATTGTGGGCAAGGGCTGCTCCTTCCAAAGCTCATTTAGTGCGAGGCCTGGAAAAAGCCGATTCCTGGGCCACCGATGCACATAAGTATTTGAATGTCCCGTATGACAGCGGCCTGACTCTTGTTCGTAACCCCGATGCATTGCGCGCAGCGATGGCTGTCACAGCTGCGTATCTGCCTACAGAGACGCCGCAGCGAAATCCATCAGATTACACCCCTGAGCTCTCCAGGCGAGCCCGTGGTATAGAGGTGTGGGCCGCATTGCGTACGCTGGGCCGTGAAGGTGTTGCGTATATGATCGAGCGGACGTGTCGGCACGCGCAACGCTTTGCCAGTGGCCTCCACGATGCCGGATACGATGTGCTGAATGATGTTGTTCTTAATCAAGTGCTGGTCTCTTTCGGTGAGCCTGAGGCGACCAAAAGTGTCATCTCAGAGATCCAGAACGATGGCACGTGCTGGTGCGGCAGCACTGTTTGGCAGGGACGCACTGCCATGCGGATCAGTGTGTCTTCCTGGGCTACTACTGAAGAAGATGTCGAACAGAGCCTCGCGGCTATGCTCGCGGCAGCGGAAAAATGTAAGCAATAGGGGACTAGATCCACTATCGTATCACTCTCCTCCATGCACTCGTCATGAATGCTTCGCTCCTTTTCCAGAGCTTTGAGAATAGTGCAACATTGCTGCTTTCCTGAATATGCGGTTCTGCCAACTGGTCTGCCCTTTCGAGTTCCCTTCCACGTGGCGCGCCGAGGAATTCAGCGAAGGCATTAGGGCTCATAAACAAGCGATACTTGGAACCCGGCCTTTCATCGCGTACAGCAGATAAAGGGTGAATGACGGCTGACTTATGGCAGCGTGCGATTTCCTCTCGCATCTCTTCAGGCAGGCAGACTGTGGCGAGGTCGCTGCAAATCTGCCTGGCCGGGTTATCAAGGATTCCCCGGGTGATGATTTCAAGTTCATCGAACTTCTCGCCTACTCTGGCGTGGACACATTCGCAGAACTGCCCCACATTTATCCCGGTTTTCCAGAGTGGGATCCTCACAGACTGACGTTGTCCATATTCATCTTGAAAGCCGTAGTGGACCCCATCGGGCACTGTCGCCTCGATCATCACGCGGCGGCCTGTTGGGCTATCAATTTCCCCACAGTCAATCGCCAGATGAGAGTAACCATATTTCCCCGTCAGGCCGTCAACCAGTTTGCCGGTCTCACTACGCGGCACAAAAAGAAGTAACTCCCCCGCATGTGCGTCGACCACTTTAAAAGGACCTGTAGGCTTGCTCTTGTCAGATGGCAGCTCCATGTCAATATAGTTCAAGCTGAGATGTTCACTCTTTTCCGGCGATCTGGCAGATATATTGTCTTTCTTCATTCGATGACCCACTTATGATGCTAATTGATCTGTCTTCGCCGCCATGATGAAATCATTCTTGTGCAGCCCCTTCACCACGTGCGTCCACCAATGTACGGTCACTTTGCCCCACTCCGTGATCAGCATGGGATGATGATCTTCCTCTTCGGCAATAGCACCGACCTTATTCGTAAAACTTAATGCCTCAGCAAAGTTCTTGAACTTGAACGTGTGCACAAGATGCTGCAGGCCATCGTGCTGTTCCACCGTCCATCCTGAAACCTGGGACAGCAAATCCTGGATTTCAGCTTCGCTGAGAGCTGGCTCTCCACCACGACACGAGACACAATTTCCACTGGCTAAATTGTTCATAGTACACCTCTTTCTCTTTGAATAACGATACGACTAAAGAAAACGATCCTTGTACTTCAAAATAGGAGCTTCGAACCATTTCCATGAAAGACTCGCGAGCAGAAACGTCAGTCCGATGGTGAGGATCATGTACGCAAAAGAATAAAGGGTTCCCGGTTTTCCGTTTAGATTCCTGATCAAAAGGATATCACCAAGGATAAAAATGGGATAATGATAGAGATACAAGCCGTAACTGATTTTACCGATACCCCTGAGCCAGGAAAGTCCCAGCACAGATCCCAGGGCGGAGCTCGAAAAGATCGAGGTCGAGATCAAACTGGCAAAGAAAACGGCCATCAATGAAAACAATACCAGATTGGACCTGGTATTGGCCCAGCCTGTTGTGCTCCAATAGGAGGCGTATCCGGTCCGCAGAACTAACGCGATGAGGCTTATTCCTGAAATGATCAGAATCCCCAAACTCCAAGTGGACAATTGATGACGATTATTTCTCTCACGTACAATGATCGCAAGAAAAGCCCCTGCAGCTAGAGCATCCACCTGCGTGGGTAGGAGCATAAATTGCAGATTTAAATTATCTGTGGAAAACAGCAGAATCGAGCGGGTGACAAGGGCAAGAATATACAGCAAAATCGTGACGATTTTTAGTTTTTTTACGTCGAGCATATAGACGATCAGCGGCCAAAGAATGTAGAACTGCTCCTCGATGGCAAGCGACCAGGTATGGTCAAGCAGGGGAGGAAAGTTCACCTTCCAGTTGGTCAATGCCAGATGATGATTCTGGATATAGAAAAGATAATACCAGGTATCGCCAATCCTCCAGTGTGAAATGAGAGCAATTACGATGACGAGGGCCAATCCGAGATAGTAAATTGGAAATATTCTGAGGAAGCGTCGGGCATAAAAGTTGCGGAAATAGTGAGGATTCGTCTTTGAATCCAGCAATATCCCCGTGATGAGAAAACCTGAAATCACAAAGAACAGATTGACGCCGGCCCAACCAATGTTAAAGCCAGGAATTTGGTGATGAAATAACATTACACCTATAATGGCAATCGCTCTAAGGCCATCCAGCTGCGGAATGTATTTGGGCAGTGCTGACGAATCAGACGGCAGATGATTTGTCACGCAACGTCTCCAAAGCCAGCATCCATCACGTTATGGAGCAAACATCGCCGACTGATGGATACAGTGTCCAGCAACAAGTCTGACTCTATTGAACTTTTCATCAGTAAAGACAATGGACAGAATCAAACCGCGAAGAACGCCAAGAAACCATTGAGTCTTCGCGCCTTCGCGGCTTGATCGGTAATCAGTGATCCTGGTACCGGAACAACTTTAAACTGATGGGTAAAAGCGGCTGAAATTCGCCGCCTTTGCCCTACATCTTCATGTTGTTCGCGCACTATTCCGCTATATTTGGCAGACTCTTCGCGTCGTCGAGTGAGGGCAGGCAAACCCGCAGCACCCGCCGCCCAGCAGCTTTCAGGGCTTCGTAATCACCAAGAGCCTGCGCGCGGATGAGCGTGCCAAAAGTCAGGCCTTCATTGGGGATTTCGATATCCTTCTCGACGTCATGCACGACTTGGATGAACCAGCCCTTGTTCGGGCCGCCTTTGTGGAACTGGCCGGTCGAATGCTGGAAACGCGGGCCGAATCCAGCGGTCACCGCGCATTTGGTTTGTTTCCGGATGCCCACACGCAGAGTCTGCAGAACCTCGATCATATCGCTGGTACGCGGGAGATAGGCATTGACGGACACGAAATCCCCAGCCTTCGCGCCAGACAAGAACTTCTCAACCGCAGCTTTCGCATCCGACAGATTTACCAGCTCGACATCTGCCAATTTGCCGGTCTTTTGATAATCCGCGATCTTTGCCTTCGTACGTTCCTTGCTATCCTGAACATCGGGCTGGTCAAAAGCATTGATACCAAGGATGTGACAGGCCGCTGCAATAGCCATTTCCCAGCGGAAGAACTCAGCGCCGGCGGCGTAAGCATCAGCAATCGGAAATTCGATGACTGGCTGGCCCGCGTTCTTCAACGCCGCGAGATCGGCATCCAGGTCACCTTTGTGACGCAGGTATATAAATAGACGATCATTCCCGTAGACTTCTGGGGCGCCGAGCGGCTCCAGGGCAACGGGAAGGATTCCCTTGCCGTTCTTGCCACTCGACTCGGCGATGACCTGCTCGATCCAGCCGGCCAGCGCCGCTACAGACGGGTCAGCCACGACCGTCAGCTTGTCGCGGCCTGCGAGAGCGGACTCAGCCATCAGAGCGCCCAATGCAAAACCGGGATTCCGCGCAACAGGGACATCCGCCAGGCATTGATGTCGCATCCAATCGGCGCGATCCAGCAGTGTGTTGAGGTCGAATTCCATGAGCGCAGCAGGGACGAGTCCAAAATCTGTAAGCGCGGAGTAGCGGCCACCGACGTTTGGATCGGCAGAGAAAATCTTTCTGAAACCGCGTTGCTTGGCCAGCGCTTCGAGTGAGGTACCCGGATCGGTAATCGCGATAAAGCGTGAGCCATCCCCTTTGCTGAGACTCCAGAAATAATCGAAGGCCGCGGTTACCTCAGCAGTGCCGCCTGATTTGCTGGAGACAATGTACAAGGATTGATCGGTCGGGAAATACTCGGCCATCTGCGCCACCTGGTGCGGATCAGTGGAATCAAGAATGGATAGTGAGACGCCCGCCTCGAGATTCGTCCCTGCAGCCAGGGAGCTAAGGACTTCTGCGGTCAGGGAGGAACCGCCCATT
>JAKOVF010000080.1 GCA_029782225.1 Chloroflexota bacterium
GCAGCGCTTCTGCTGTCTTCGGCCCGATCGCAGCAACCCTCACCTCTGCCCCATCTCCTCTAAAGGGAGATTGCTTCGTCGCCTGGCGGCTCCTCGCAACGACATCGAATACTACATCCACCGCGTTCACAGAAGTGAACACGACCCAGTCATAGCAGTCCAATTTCGATAACGTCCGCTCCAGCGCGACATTCTCTTCCATCGGACGGATTTCAATCACGGGAAAAAAGATCGGTTCATAGCCAGCAGCAGACAACTTCTCTGCAAAGTCATCTGCCTGAGCGCGGGGGCGGGTGATCAGAATCCGTTTCATAAGAAAGAGAATAGCTAATTAGAGAATAGAAAATGGTGCAAGTATTTCGTTCGCACCATCCCACCGTGCACGCTGTGCGAGTTCAGTACCCAGCTTCTGCGGATTGGTACCTTGACCCACAACTCGAATCGCCTTCTTCCCATCCGGGGAGATCACTAGACCTGTGAGACGAATCTCTCCGCTCTGCTCTCTAATCATCTGCCCCAACGCCGCCACCGGCACGGCACATCCACCGCCCAGCCCGCTCAGGAAGGCACGCTCGGCAGTCACGGCCTTGCGCGCCGAGTCGTCCTCCAACACAGCGAGCAAATTGAGAGCCGATTGATCGTCTGCCCGGCACTGCACCGCCAGCGCACCCTGTCCCGCGGCTGGCAGCATCACATCCAGTGCCAGCCATTCCGTGACATGCTGATCCAGTCCCAGACGGGTCAGCCCGGCCCCGGCCAGGATGATCGCTTCATATCGACCCTCCAGCGCTTTCCGCAGGCGCGTGTCCACGTTGCCGCGCAGAGGTGGAGTGTGGAGGTCCGGGCGGAGAGCCAGCAGCTGGGCGGCGCGGCGCAGGCTCGAGGTCCCGACCGAAGCGCCTTCGGGCAGAGTGGAGAGAGTGTAGCCTTTGGCTGAAACCAGCGCATCGCGGACTTCTCCACGGGCAGGGATGCATCCGATCGTGAGGCCGTCTGGATTCTCCACCGGCAAGTCCTTGAGCGAATGGACCGCACAATGGACTGCCCCGGAGAGCAGTTCACTTTCCAACTCCTGAGTGAACAGTCCCTTGCCGCCGATCTCGGGCAGAGGCTTGTCCAGCACTCTATCGCCCTGCGTGGTGATGACTCTTTCTTCGCACTCCAAATCCGGCTGGATCTTCCTCAACGCAGCCATCACCCACTGCGTTTGCCAGCGAGCCAGGGCCGAAGGACGCGTCGCAAACATGAGCTTCATGGGCAATGAATCTCTACTGGAAATACCCCACTGACGGCGCTTTTAGTGCCCGGAAAGTCGTTACATACATCATTTGACTTTTATATACCAGTATGATAAAAAAATCTAGTGAAATACTACACAATTTGCCTCGTAGGATTACCTTCGCAGCAAACAGTTGTGGTAGGGGGAGGAAAGGTAGCCGTCCGAAAAGTGGAGGGCCTTTTAGCAGCGGGAGCTAAAGTAAAGGTTATCAGTCCAGTGCTTACTCTGGGACTGCAATTAATGGTGGACTCGGGTGAGATTGCCTACTTGCCGCGCTACTATCAGGAAGGCGACCTCGAGGGCGCGTTTCTTGTGATTGTCGCCACCGATGACCCGGCCGTCAACCAGGCAGCCTGGGCAGAGGCGGAAAGGCGCGGGTGTCTGGTCAATGTGGTGGATGATCCGGCACACTGCAACTTCATTCTGCCAGCAGTGTGCCGGCGTCACGACTTAAGCATTGCGATCTCCACCGGTGGGAGCAGCCCCGCTCTGGCGCGGAGACTTCGTGAGCGGATCGAACAAATGATCGGGCCCGAATACGGAACTCTGGCCGGCTTGATGGCTGATCTACGCCCGGAACTCCTTGAAAACTTCCCAGAGGGAGAAGCGCGTCTGCAAGCCGCTTTGCGCGTGGTGGACTCAGACATTCTGGACGTCATACAAAGTGATGGAAGAGATGCGGCATTGAACTATGGACGAGAAAAACTCTATCAGGGGTAATCCGGCTCATTCCAGAGGAATCGTTTATCTCGTAGGGGGCGGACCGGGCGACCCCGGTCTGCTTACCATCCGAGGACTGGAATGTCTGCAAAAGGCCGATGTGGTCGTGCATGACAGGCTGGCAAACGAAGAACTGCTAAGTTACGCACCTCAGGCCGAACTGATTGATGTAGGCAAATACCCGCGACATCATCCTATTCCCCAACCCGAGATCAATAACATTCTGATTCAAAAGGCCAGTGAAGGCAGGATCGTCGTGCGATTGAAAGGCGGGGATCCATTCATATTCGGACGCGGTGGAGAAGAAGCCCAGGCGCTGACAGAGGCTGGGATCCCTTTTGAAATTGTGCCCGGCGTGACGAGCGCCATTGCAGTCCCTGCGTATGCAGGCATCCCTGTTACACAACGCGGTGTGGCATCCAGTGTTGCTTTCATTACCGGTCATTGCGCGGGATCGAATCCACTTGACCTGAATTGGAAGGCGCTTGCAGAAGGTATCGACACTCTCGTATTCATGATGGGCGTATGCAGTCTGCCGATCATCGTTTCATCACTGATTGAAGCTGGTCGTTCAGCAGATACGCCGATTGCCTTGATCGAGAAAGGCACATTACCGGATCAAAAAGTGGTGACCGGCACGCTATCAAATATCATGGAACGAGCAAGCGAGATCCAGCCGCCAACCATTATTGTTGTCGGGGAGGTTGTTAATCTGAATGCAACGCTGAAATGGTTTGAACCGCAGTCTCAACTTTCAGTGAGGTAATTCTTTCTCATGACGCGCGCACTTATCACGGGTGGGACCGGTTTCGTCGGCTCAAACATCGCCCTGCGACTGATTGAGCGTCATTGGGATGTGCGCATCCTTCAGCGCCCTGGCTCGTCCCGTGAACTGCTGGAAGGCGGGCCGTTTGAGTTCGTCACCGGCGACGTGTTGGAAGCGGAAACCCTCATCCCTGCCATGCGCGGCGTGGATGTGCTCTTCAACGCGTCAGGCGTGGTCGATTACTGGCGCCAGGGCGTGGAGCGCATGTACCAGGTCAACGTGGAGGGGACGCGTAATTTAATGGAAGCGGCCCTCAAGTCAGGCGTTGACCGGGTAATCCACACGAGTTCGACCGCCGCCATGGGCATCCATCCGAATGTCCTGGTGGACGAAACCTTCAAATTCAATGTGAAGCCCGAGCGATTTGTGTATGGACACAGCAAATACCTGGCCGAGGAAATCGTTCTTGAATATTTCAAAAAGGGGCTGCCGGTTGTGATCGTTAACCCCACAACCGTGATCGGCCCGCGCGATGTCCGCAAAGTATCGTGCGGCATGGTGGTGGAGGTGATCAAACATTGTGCGCCGCCGCTCATCCCGCCGGGCGGACTCAACGTTGTGCCGATTTGCGATGCGGCGCAGGGGCACATCGAAGCAGCGATCAAAGGGCGCGTGGGCGAACGTTACATCCTGGGCGGCGAAAATATGTCCCACGTGCAGCTTTACCAGACGATTGCCGACGTCGTGGGCTGCGGCATGAGACTTAAAGTGATGCCCCGCTGGCAGGTCTCTTTCATCGCGGGGTTGACCGATATGCTCCAGCCACAGACCAGCGGACCGGTGCCCTTGACCGGTGACCGCTTGAGACTCGAATCGCAGTTCTTCTACTACGATACAACCAAAGCGCGCGCATGCTTCGATATGCCGAAGACACCGCTGCGCACTACCATCGGCCGGACTTACGAGTGGTACGAAGCAATGGGAGAATTTGCCGGCATTTACGAAGAGCTTGAAGTGGATGGAACCTGCAAGTATTGCGGTCAAGCGCGTCGCTGCACCTGGCCGTCGACTTCACTCAGCAATGGACCTGTACTGCGGGAAGACAAACCATGAAAGAATCTGTCAGTTCCTCCCTGAATTGGACTGCTATTCTGCCCAAGCCGCTCAGACGATTCCTTGCCCGCAACTGGTTCGATGTCGGCTTGCGCGGCAAGATGTCTGCCCTGGTTACAGTAGGGCTGACAGGCTTGCTTGCCATTTTTGCGTTCCTCGGGATCACCACGCTGCGTCAGGCAACCCAGCAATTGCTCGCTGAACACGTGCTGCGCGCCCGCATCCTTGCGGAGAGCCTGGATTCAAACCTGGGACAAGTGGGCGGCTTGCTCACGATCCTGTCCTCGAAAATCAATATGGATCATCCGGATGCCAACATTCAGGACTGGAAGAAGGTTTTGCAGGACGACTTCCGCTCGGTCAAAGGCATCTACTTATTCGGTGAGGATTTCGGCCTAATCTCTGGAACTGCAGATGCACCAGATATTGATTGGGCAAACGTGCCAGCGCTCCGGGCAGTGCAGGATGGCTCTGGGCGTATCATCTCCATTGAAGGGATGCCCCGTCCATACGCCCTGATCGTTGTCCCCGTTATGAAGAATGGAAGCCACTCCCCGGCAGGGGCTCTCGCGGCAGTACTGGATCTCTCCAACCCGGATGTGTTCCTGTCGAACAGTTCCCTTGGCCTTGAGCACAATGGCACGTTTCAGGTGCTGGGTGGAGACGGACAGGTGCTGGTCAGTTCTCCTGCTGATCGGACACTAACACAAAGCACGATCGATAAGATCACCACTCAACTGTTTGTCGAAGGGAAGCCTACGGTCGAGGCCTGCCTGGGATGCACCGGCGACGATGTCGACGAATCTGGCACGGTTATTGCCTTTGCCCCTTTGACGCAGGCGCCCTGGGGCGTGGTCATCTGGCATGACTCAACCGAATTATTCGCCCCCGTACGCAGAATCGGGATGCAGACCCTCGTGCTTGGCATCCTTACCATGCTTGGTGCGTTCCTCCTCGTTGTGGTGACCACTCGCAGCGTCATCCAACCGGTACAGATGTTGACCGATGCCACCCGCAAGATCAGCGAAGTCCAATTCGATACATCCACGTTGAAATCGGTTGAATGCACGCTGGCTGCTTCCCTTGCAGCAAAGAGTAATCAAAGTCGCGATGAGATCGGTATTCTCTCGAAAAGCTTCATCACGATGTGTACCCGGCTGCAGTTGTCCATGGAGGAGATCCAGTCCTTTAACCGTGAATTGGATGCGCGCGTTCAAGCCCGCACCCGGCAACTATCTACTCTGAATGCCATCGCGTTGACGGTCAATCAATCCCTAAACTTGAAGGAAATCCTGAACCGTGCACTCGATGAGGTCCTCCAGCTTAGCGGGATTGACATGGTCGCGATCTTCCTGCTGGATCCACTTAAGCGGGAACTCAGACTGATGGCATTTCGCGGACTTTCAGAGGATGCCGCACGCCTTGCCTACCAGGTCGGTCTCTTGGACGGTTCCTGCGGTGGCGTGGTGGAACTTGGAGAACCGGTGGTCGTGCCGGACATTTCACAATATCGCGGCCGAGGGGCTGAGTCGCTCAAGCGTGAAATGGTCACGGCTGTTATGCATGTCCCGCTCATGAACAAGGGTCAGGCATTGGGAACCATGTGCCTGGGCACTCATAACAACACGACCTTCGATCAGGACGAGCAAAAGCTGCTTACAGCGATCGGCAACCAGATTGCGATCGCGGTCGAAAATGCCCGTCTTTATGCCGAGGTACAGCACAAGGAACGTATCCGCGGCGAGTTATTCCAGAAGGCGCTGGCTGCCCAGGAAGATGAACGCAAACGGATTGCACGTGAACTCCATGATGAGATCAGCCAGTCGCTGACGGCCCTGCTCTATTCGGCAGAAGCCGGACTGGAATCTACAAATGGAATGGCGGTCAAAGAACGCCTGCAAAGCATCTGCGATCTGACACAATATACCCTTGAGAATATCCACAACCTGATGTTCGACCTGCGTCCCTCCATGCTCGATCAGCTGGGTTTGATCCCGGCACTCCGATGGCTCGCTCAGACCCGACTGGAGCCCAAGGGGGTGAGGGTGCTCGTGGAGGCGGCTTCAAAGGTCGATGCTCTCAACAGTGAAGCAGATTTTCATCGCCTATCGCCTGAAATCGAGACAGCATTGTTCCGCGTCCTGCAGGAGGCCATTAATAATATCGCCCGTCATGCAGCCGCGCGGAATGTGGAAATCAAATTGGAATTGGAAGACCATACCGCCATCGTGAATATCAAAGATGACGGTATCGGCTTCGACCCGGGCGAGTTCAGTGTTGCCACGATCAAGGATATGGAGAACAAGTCCCCTGCCCTCTCGGGTGATACGCGTGGTCTGGGGCTGATTGGAATGCAGGAGCGGATCGAATTACTGGGCGGTGAACTGGACATCGTTTCCGCCGCGGGGAGCGGGACAGAAATCCGTATTCGCGTTCCACTTCAGGAAAGGAGTCTGGTTCATGATTAGAGTTGTTGTCGCCGACGACCATGCCATTTTACGGGATGGGATCCGCTCACTGTTGGAGAGTCAGGAAGACATCATCGTCGTTGGCGAAGCAGAGAATGGGAAAGAAGCCATCGAACTGGTCAGGACGTGTGCACCAGATATTGTCCTCATGGATATTTCGATGCCGCAGATGAATGGCCTGGAAGCAACACGCAGTATCCACGAGAATTTTCCGCAAGTGAAAGTACTGATTCTGACCCAGCACGACAATCACGAATACATTGCCCCGGCTCTGCAGGCTGGCGCCGCCGGGTATGTATTAAAGCGTTCGGGCAGCCGCGAACTGCTCAACGCACTGAGACAAGTATATGAGCAGGGCGCATTCCTGGCCGGCAGGATCACCCGCGAAATCTTACAGGATTATTCACACGAGACAGGAAATCATAAGAATGACGAGAACCGTTTGACAGAGCGCGAACGCGAGGTCCTGCAATTGATCGTGGATGGAAGAAGCAACAAGGAGATTGCAGCGGCACTTGGCATCAGTCCCAAGACAGTTTCGGTGCACCGTACCAACCTGATGGCAAAGCTGGACGTGCAGACCACCGTGGAACTACTCCGCTTTGTCTCCGGTAATCCACTGATCAGCTCAATGCTGGCAGAAGGAAACCCGTAAAGAAGAAGACCACCCCGGAAACTAAACTGCAGATCATTGCATCAAGGAGAAGCATAATGTCCGACATTGACTTGAATTTTGTAAAAATCCCCGCTTCCGAATTCACCATGGGAAGTAACCGTTCCAGTGATCCCAAGGCGCATGAGGATGAAATGCCAGCGCAAAGGCTGCTGGTGAGTGACTTTTTCATCATGCGCTACCCTGTCACCAACGCGCAATATGCCCGCTTCATGGAAGCCACTGGTCACCGCCCGCCGCTATTCTGGGAGGGTGTTTCATGCCCGGCAGGCGAGGAGAATAATCCCGTGGTAGGCGTCTCTTATTATGACGCAATTGCTTTTTGTGCATGGGCCGCCGAAGAGACCGGCCTGCCCGTACGCCTGCCAACCGAACCCGAGTGGGAAAAGGCAGCCCGCGGACCGCAGGTCCGATTGTATTCATGGGGCAACGAATGGAAGAAAGGGGTGTGCAACACCAACGAGGAAAAGCTAAACCGTACTTCTCCCGTGGGACAGTACTCCCCAGTGGGCGACAGTCCTTACGGCGTGGGTGATATGGGTGGCAATGTGCAGGAATGGTGCTCGTCGCTTTTCGGGCCTTATCCATATGACCCGGCGGATGGGCGTGAGGCTCATGTCTACGACCTGCATAACCAGGATCTGCTGCCGAAGCTGCTGGAAACCGGGTGCACATCCATGCCCGAATCGGATGAAGCTTCATTTGGCAAAACCGTGATCCGCGGCGGCTCATGGCGGGAGGGGAAGTTCCAGTCACGCTGCGCTTATCGGAGCTGGGCGGCCCCCATGCACCGCAGCGACGACACGGGATTCCGTTGTTGTTACGAGCCGAGGAATTAAATACACAAACCAGCAAACACAAAGCACACTAGGGGAACAAAGGTTGGAAAGAACGCCCATTCCCGCGTCTTTCCAACCTTTGTCCTCTTTCTGTCCCTCGCGCTCAAGATCTAGAACAATAGGCTTGCAATCCCCAGGCCCACCGCGGCAAGGACAAATGTGATCAGCGCAATGCCTTGCATAAGGAGGATCAATAGCACGGTGCGGCGCTGGTCCGGGCGCAGCTTCAAGAACCAGCGGTCGAGCACTTTCCTCACAAACAAGCGCCCGCGTGTGCCTCGCAATTCGCTGTAACGCTTGATGCTTTCCAGCCATTCATGGATCACATGACGGACAGTGGGAAGAAAATCCTCTCCACCGACGTTTTCCTGACAGAACACTTCTTCATAACTGAGACGTGTGCCGCGCGGGATGCTTTGGAATTTCCATGTAACGATCGTCTTGCAATCCGCATCCAGGTGATAACTAAACTTCTGAGGCGGCTCGTACTCGTCCACGAAATATTCCTGGTCCGCTTCAACAACGCTTTGCGTTTCAGGTGCTTGTTCAGCGGGAGATTCTGCAGGGGCAACGGACTTATCCCTCGGCGCATCTGTGACAGGTGCATCTTCCGTGGACGAAGAGCTTTGCCCCATTTTCATGAGCAGGACCTGTGCGAATCCCTCCAACGCGCTGCGAGCTGCATGCGACGATGGGCCGGCAATCCCATAGGGCGCGTCGGTCAACACATGGACCCGGTAACTGCTCCCCACCTGGGGGAAATCGTCCGAAACACTCAACAGCTGACTCAGCCCCCAGATCGGGCTGAGCTGGATACGGCGCTCCACGTTGATGACCGTGTTGAACACTTCATCGCATGGCGCCTCGATATCGATCCAATCGCTCACTTTTTGCATAATTCAATTTTACACCCCCAGCATCTTGTAGCAAAACTGACATGCAGCGGGCGGAGGCGAAAGTTCCTCTTGATCGTCCTGTGCCACCATGGATGTGAACACCGCCAGTGGACTATTGCTCGCGCCGCGACATTTAAAGCTTTCGACAAAACCTGTCCGTGTCTGGCTCTGGAGTGCGTTCATGAACCCATTACACACATTTCCAAAGGAAAGCGTTTCAAATGGATGAGCCTCACCCCGAAAATAACGAGGCACCTCGCCCTGCACAGTCAGCCCGAGATATACACATGGACTGACCTCGCCTTTATGATTGATATACACCGTATTTATGGGGTCCGCATCACAAACGAGCGTCTCCGGTTCTGCGTGAAGGGCATAAACCCGCAGAGGAAGTTTAAACCGTTCTGCCGTCTCTTTGGCACCCCGGATGATTTCCAAATGTTCAGGCAGAGGCGGATCGCCAAAGACGTGTTGTCCGTCGAGCGCGAGGCTCGGAGCGTAGGTAAGGTTGGTCGCGGCCACTTCGTCCGCGCCGAGAGAGGCGGCCAGCGCCATCAGCGATGGAAATTCGTAGAGGTTGGCGCGCGTCATCAAGAAGTGCAGCTCGAGCCAGGGTTTATCACTGCCCCGCTTCCGCTTCAGGCTGGCCAGGTTCTCAAAGTTTGCGCATAAACGGGAAAAATCTGAATGGGTGCGCAATGATTCGTGAACGGAGGCAGCCGTCCCTGCGAAGGAAACGGAGATCATGTCGACACCCATGTCAATCAGCCTGTTATTCTGTTCCTCATCAAGCCAGGTCCCGTTGGTTGTAAACCCTGTGGAGCAGCCTTTTTGTTGGGCCATCGCCAGCATCTCCCACAGATGCGGATGGAGCATGGGTTCGCCCCAGCCCTGCAAGTAGACAAGATCGAACAGATCCAGATGAGGAGCGATATGCTCACGGTACATTTCGAGCGTCAGATCCCCCTCGATCCACTTTTTGAGCAGCGCATCATGCGGACAAAACACGCATCCCGTACCGCAGCGGCTGGTCACTTCGATCTGAGCCGCGCTGAAAGGACGTCTTGCTTTTTTATTGGCACGCAGCTTTAGTTTTGGAAACAGATTTCCTATGTTTGAGAAGAGAGGGACTTTCATTTTAGGCCATATAGTTCCCGGACCCATGCAATATAGGTCGCAGTATCTTTATCAGGCGGCAATTCGCGCAGATGGATGGTTGGCTCGTGGAGCATTTTTCCAATGATGGCTTTGGCCATGGCCTGTACCAAATGTTCCTGATGAGGTGTAAGCGGGCCCAGCCGCCGTAGTGTTTGTTCTACTTCGGCCTGATAGATGTCTTCGCCTTTGTGGTAGAGGGCCTGGATGACAGAGGCACAGCGCCGAGCTTCAACCCACTGACAGAACGATTTCATTTCCTGTCGCACAATCTCCTCGACCTCATGGCAGACCGAGGCCGTCAGAGGATGCCGGGTCTTCACAGTGATTTCGAGATCATCAATGTTCGAGAGGTGCACACCGGGTATCGATGCAATCTGTGGATCCGCATCGCGCGGCACAGCCAGATCGGCGATCAACAGCGGCCGGTCCCCGCGCATCTGCTGTGCCTTCATCACTGTCCCTGTATGCAAAACAATGTGAGGCGCGCCCGTGGAACAAATCACGATATCTGCCTGTGCCAGGGTTTCATCCAGCGCATCAAAGTGGACTGCTGTGCCATTCAGGTTTCTCGCCAGTTTTTGTGCGCGCTCAAAAGTGCGGTTGGCGATCATGACACAGCGCAGTCCCGCCTTGACCAGGGCCCGGGCGGTGATCGAGCTGATCTTTCCCGCGCCGATCAAGAGTGCCGTACGCTCATTCAGGGGACCCAAAACCTGCTCTGCTAACTCGACCACAACACTGGCAACAGAGATATTCCCCTGCCCAATTGGCGTCTCAGTGCGAGCGCGTTTCCCCGCCTGAATGGCATATCGAAAGAGTGCCGAGAGAACCGGACCACTCATGCCTGCGCATTGTGCCATCTCAGACGCGGACCGCACCTGCCCGAGGATTTCGTTCTCACCGAGGACAAGCGAATCCAGCCCCGCCGCTACCTGCATCAAATGAAGGGCAGCGCCCTCCCCGTGAGCAACATACACGATGCGCCGCACCTGATCCAATGACAAATTCGCGTGTCGGGAGAAAAATTCCTCCAACTGCAATTCTGCAAAAGCAAACCCGGTGGTAAGAACATATACCTCGGTACGGTTGCATGTGGATAGAAGAACGGCTTCCTTGATGACCCTCTTGTCGCCTACCAATTCGCTCAAAGCAAGCGGGACACGCTCCGGCCCAAACGCCAGGTGTTCACGCACATCCACGGGCGCGACTTTGTGATTCAGGCCAATCATGAGAATCGGCATCGTAGCCGTAGCTTGCTTGTTCACGCTGTGCTTCCTACACCTTGACAGGATTCGTGATAAAGCTGTGCACGCTGGACCAGGCTCTTTGCCCAGTCAGGAGCACCACCGATATGCAGGTGCGCATACGAAGCCAGGACATTGTGGACCACGATTCCATCGCGCCCGTTTCCAAGCCCATTCCCGCGCGACATCCGGTAGGCCGTGTGTAATGAGTGTTCGCCGTCAAAGATCAGCCGCGAATTGTGAAATTCATGTCCGCGCAAGACGGTTCCTTCTGCAAAGAAAGGATTGTCATGATCAACATGCGCGACCACATAGCCATGTCCCTGAGGCCTATTGGTCATTTCGATCTCGCAGGGCAGGACGCCAACCATCTCCGCCGATTTTTCATCCCAGTGAATGCGGCGGGAGAGATACATCATTCCTCCGCACTCTGCATAGACGGGCAATCCCATTTCAATGGCGTTCTTAATGGAGCCACGAAGGCTCACATTAGCGGAAAGTTGCTGCATGAAGATTTCAGGAAAGCCGCCGCCCATGTAGAGAGCATCTACCGGCGGCAGGTTGGCGTCGGTCAATGAGTTGATGAAAACCAGTTCAGCCCCCGCCTCGCCGAGAGCTTCGAGGTTCTCAGGATAGTAAAAGGTGAATGCGCGGTCGCGGAGAATACCAATTCTAGGGTGCGAGCCCACGGAACCGTGTTCAGCATTCGGACTCGCTTCTGCCGGAAGGGGCGGCGCAGCGCGGGCGATTCGCAGGATCAAGCCGAGGTTGAGGTATTTCTCAATGGCCGCCTGGCAGTTTGTGATGGCAGAAAGAAGCGTCTCTTCTTCCGAGCGAGGAATCAGACCCAGATGGCGGTCCGGGATCGTGAGCTTTTCATCGCGTGGAATTGCACCCACTACTGGAATATGGCAGTGACTTTCGATGGCTTCGCGGACGCGGGC
Organism: Chloroflexota bacterium; assembly: GCA_029782225.1. GTDB lineage: Bacteria > Chloroflexota > Anaerolineae > Anaerolineales > Villigracilaceae > JAKOVF01. Next base: position 12,101 of record JAKOVF010000080.1, read on the forward strand.
TTCATGCCGGCCATGTGCAACGTTATTAAGGATCACACCGGCAATATTCGTATTCAGCTCGAAGGTCTGACAGCCGCGTACGATCGCAGCAGCACTACGCCCGGTACGAGCTGCATTGACCACCAACAGGATCGGCGCATTCAGTGTGCGGGCAACAGCCGCAGTACTGCCGACGCCCGTTTCGTCAAACGAATCAAAGAGACCATGATTTCCCTCGATCAGACTTAAGTCCACATCTTGAGCACAGCGGATAAAAGCCGCCAGAAGGGCTTGGGATTCATCATAGAAGAACGGATCCAACGAACGACAGGCTCGCCCCGCAGCCTCAGTTAACCAGGAGGGGTCAATATAATCGGGACCTTTCTTATATGGCTGGATGATGAGTCGGCGCGCTCGCAATGCCGCGCACAGGCCGAGGGTAACAGTTGTCTTTCCACTGCGTCCCTGTGGAGCAGCAATGACCAAACGAGGCAGGCAGATTTCTTGGGGCATCGCAGAAACCGAACTCTAATGACTTGGGACTCCGTTAAATCTCAGTAATCGTCACTGCGCCCTCTTCGCAGGTTTCGCAGGACATACAGCCGATACAATCATCGGGGCTGCCCGTAAACATGGCGTATTTTTTGCCATCTTCCTCGATCATCGTAATCGCCTGGATTGGGCAGTTTTCGACGCAATCGCCGCACGCTTTGCATTTCTCAATGTCAATCGTGATGATAAACATGGGGCCTCCAAAATTCTTCCGTCGCGTCGAGCGTAGTCGAGACACTCTTCTTACATGTTCCATGCGCTTCGACTACGCTCCGCGCGAGGCGTATTAGAAACTCAGAACCAAATCTGACTCTAAACCTCTTTTCGTCAGGAACGTACTGCTGACCAAATTATCCACTTGTTCAATCAGTTCGGTTTGGTCAATATCATTTAATTCGAGAGAAGCGGAGCAAATGTAAAACTTGACACCCGAATCCAGCGCCCGTTGAATGAACTGGCTGATGGGTTGTCCATCCTCCCTGGCGCAAACATGATCGGCAACGCCTTGTTTGAGCAACTGAGTTGCCTGCATGGTAAAGAACAGACTAACATCGTGTCCCATCTTGGCCGCGCCAATGGCAAAAAAGAATGGAGCAGCACAGCGCTCCGGGGTTCCCGGCCCGGAGGTGAGCATCATCAGGATTTTCTTGGGTTCGACAGGCATTCTGACTTCCTACCTATAGGTGACGGCCACTTTGCAAGTGACTGTCACCTCTTCTCCCAGATAATGGCATTCGCGACCAACTCGCTCAGATTCTGTACCTTGACCTTGAGCTTATAATGCCGCTTTACTTCATCCAGTTGATCAAGGCAGTTGTGACACGATGTCGCGAGGATTTCTGCGCCGGTCGCACGGACCTGATCCGCTTTGGCTTTGCCAGCAGCCTTGCGCTCAGCCGCGAACTCCGTCATCGAAAGCATACCGCCGCCGCCGCCGCAACAGTAGTTTTCAGCACCATGTGGTTCCATGTCCACAAAGTCCATGACGGAGTGGCGCAGGATATAACGCGGCTCTTCGATGATGCCTCCACTACGTGCCTGGTTGCACGGATCGTGATAGGTGACCCGTTTGGTATTGCGCGCGGGATCCAGCTTGAGACGACCCTGCCTAATGTACTGCGCCTGCAATTCCACAAAGCTGACCACCGGAAAAGGATAGCTGTGTCCAAGCCAGTTCTCAGCCTCCCAGCGTTGGGAGCGATACCCGTGTCCGCACTCAGCCATCACCAGAGTTTGCGCGCCGAGATGGTTGACCGCGGCTTCGAGATTCGCGGCGATCTTGCGGGAAGCCACATCATCTCCAGAGAACAGGCCGTAATTGGTCGCATCCCAGCTTTCAGTACTGAGGGTCCAGTCTTCGCCGGCTGCATTGTAGATTTTTGCTGCCGCCTGGATCAGATAAGGGAAGTACTTCACCTCTCGTGGATTGAAGGTATAGATGACGCGAGCGTGTTTTTTGTTGATTGGAATGATGGCGCTGGTGTCTTCCACCTCTTTTTGAAGCTCCTCTTCCATCCACTTCACTGTTTCTAGATAGTCTTCCTCACCCACGCCCATATTATTGCCCACCTCAAGATGGACATTGACGGTCGCCTTCAAGCCTTCGGGTGTCATATCCATCGCGGCCAGCATGCCACGCGCGGCGCGCACGATAAAACGCGTATCCACGCCCATCGGGCAATTGAGGACACAGCGTCCGCACATGGTGCAGGAGCCGTAGGCCGTCATGACGAGCGCCTCTACCATTTCCTGATCCAGGTCGGCCGCGCCGGTCCATGCAGGGATGGCCCTGCTGGTCCCATCGTACAGCTTGCGGTAAACCTTGCGCAGTTGTTCCGCACGGTAAGCGGGAACATGCTCAGGCTTTGGATTCGAGACGTAGTAGTGGCACGAGTCCGCACAGATGCCACAGCGCACACAGGCTTCCAGAGAAGCTTGCAACTGGCGGTTGAGGCGCTGACGCAGAACATCAAGTGCGACAGCTTTTTTCTCGTCCGTGAGTTTGTAGCGTTCGTCAGTGAATTTGTCTCTGAACATCATTTGCCTCTACTCCGCGTATTTCCCTTTGGACTGACCAATCACGCCGCGGCGCCCAAAGTTGAAACCAAAAAAGAACTTCGAATAGAAGAAATAAACACAATGGCGGATCTTGCTGATCGGAATGTAAGCCAGCATGATGCCAGCGACCACGTAAAAAACAGGCAGGATCGATGCCCAGATCAAAGCTACTGTAGCCAGCGCCGTAAACAACGACACAATGAACACCGATGCGTAATCATCCGGCAGGCTCAACATCCGCTCGTTGGGGCCAGCCAGGCGCATAAAAATTCCTGCAAAGCCAAACAGCGCCCCCAATCCGGTAAGCACCGCCGCGGCCCAGACCAGCCAACCAGGAAAAACACTCAACCATGGACTCGCAAACAAGAAGGCAAGTGCCATAAAAACACCGACGTGAAAAAAGATTCCTCGCAGATAGGCGATCCAGTGAATGCGCGTTGATTCCTTTTCCCACGGAGCCATGCCGAGAGTGAACGCAAAGAGCACTCCACTCAAGGGAGAGCCCCGCTGGCGCGAGAAATCTTTCCTGAACGGTCGGTTCATGATGTCCGCCAGCCTGACGAAGATTCCCGATATTCCGATCAGCAATCCTATGATGGCGATGGTCCGTGTAACGAAGATACTGTCCATGTTGTCTCAATCTCCTTTTCGAGGAGGAACTCATTTCGTCGAAATGCGCAGCGCCGCTTCAAGCGCTTGACGGAGGGCGTCCTGCGCGTTGCCGGCATTCACCGGCCAAAGCAGATTCGCCAGATCAAGCGATGCCTGAGATGGCGCTAGCACATCACCCTGGACGCGCGCAGCCAGGGCCATGCCTTGTGCTTGTTCAAACAACGATTGATCCCCTGTCACAGCGGCAATGTTCCTCAACGCGATTGCCTTATCCGACTCGCGGGTCATCTTCTCGACCAGACTGAGTGCGGCCCGGGGATCATCTTTTGCCAGCTTCGAAGACAGTTCAACCAATGGATACGAATCCCCCAGTCCACCGGTAACCTGGATCGCCTTCTCGTGATCGCCGAGGGCGGTGAGCGCCTGGACTCGATAGTAAGCGGACTGGATGGAATCGGTCAGTGTCGCATTGCCTGTTTGTCGGATGACATCGCGCAGGGCAAGATCACGATACAAAGGGATTTCAATCTGCATGGCTACATCTGCGTTGGCCCATGCGCTTGCGATCGCAGCCTGGGCACGCGCCCGTTCATATGGATCGGTGATGTTCACTGATGCGCCTAATGCAGATAAATAGTCTCCGAGCTCAAGATACGCGGCAGTTGAAACATCAGGATAAAGCCCATCATCGATGCGTTCCAACAATGACGGATTATTCGCGGCAACCGCCAGGTCACCCAGGGCATAGGCCAGCGGTGCGTCCTCCACATCATCCAATGCGGCCAGCGCTTCATCAAAGAGAGTTGTATTGCCGGATGCAACAGCCACCTCTCGCAACGCTCGTGCACGTTGAACAGGATCTTGAACTTCGCGGGCGGCAGTGGCTGCCAGATCAAAGGCCCCCAGCTCGCGCAGTGTCCACGCTCGAATGGACGAATCGTGGATCGCCGCGGCTGCTGTTACTGCTTCGGATGGCCCGATCTCATTCCAGGCTAACGCGACGCCGCGCAGTTGCAGATCGCGGTAAATACCTGTCTGATTTTTGACAGAAGCCTGTTCGGTGTGCAAGAGTTCAGCCGCACGGACCGGATCAACCTTGTTTAGCTCAACCGCAATCAAAGGAATGCTCCAGGCGCCGGCACGCATCGCATTCAAATCAATGGCGATCAGGTCGGCATTCTCCATATCAATGGAAACACCGATGGTCGATTCCTGGACAGAGAGAGACTGTCCCCACAGGGCAGCTTCATTCTCACGGGCCTGTTGAACAGTAGCCAGTGCTTCTTCGTAAGCGGCCTGCGCTTCAGCGGAGTCTATTTCGTTCCAGGCCGCGCCGAGACGTGCAAGCATCCAGGCGCGGGCCTGCGCACGGTCCGCAGTAGCTGCAGCGCGGTCAGCCGTGTCGAGAATGGACTGCGCTGTCTGTTGCTCAGCAGTTGTTGTCGTCACGTCAGCAGCCGGGGTACGGAAGATCGGCAAGGCAAAGAAGGCTGATACGAACAGAACGAATACGGCCCATCCAAGGAGCGTGCGTGGTTTTTTCAACCCGCCAGATTGGATGGATCGCGTGTTGTAAAGTCCCCAGGCAAGGGAGCCAAGGATAACTAGTGTGACCATGCCCGCATAGATCAGCACCGTCCGCTGTTTGCCCGCTTCGATCATCTGATTCAGGCTGGTATAGATCTTGTTCAGGCGGAAGCGGATCGTTTGTGATTCGGAGACGAAGGCATCCAGGCTGGTAATTGGTTGATCCAGTAAACGGCTGTATTGCTGGGTGTAGGCGTCCAGCCGGGTTTGAGTCTTTTCTGGGAGAGCCCCGGTTTTCTCTTTAGCCCTGTCGATCATGAGTAACATGCGCTCGGTGTAGTACAGCTCCTCATGAATCTTCGTCGCCGCGGGGCAGGGACTGTTAACTTCACGTCCGATGCTGCCTTTCCATTCTATGGCAGTGGCCAGGCGTGGATCATCCGCGAGATGGCAGGAGATGCAGTAATTGCCCGGGACGAGAGTCTGCCCGTTTGACGGAGGCAGGCCGACCGTCGAGGATGAGGCGGAAGCCGAAGAGACCGCGAATACCAAAGCCGCCAGGAAAATCAGGGAGGGAAAAAGGATTCGGCGCGTCATTTCTCCATATCCGTATGCGGGGTTTCTTCTTGTGGTCTAGGGTCCGGCGGTGCGGTCTGAATCCAACGCAACATTCTGAAATAAGCAATAAAGACCGAAATGGCAACCACGAAGACGACAATGGAGCCGATCGTGGGAGTGTCAAAAAACCAGTGTGCCATTTCAACTCCTAATCCGCGGCGTGCGCCAATTCACGCGCTTTTTGCTGAATCGCCTCAACGGCATCGCCCTCTTCCACTTCCCAGACGGAGATGGCGGGGAAGAGCTTGAAGAAGATCAGGAAGAGCAGTGCGAACAAAGCGAGCGACCCGGCCGTAATGGCGATCTCTGTGATGGACGGCGAGTAGGTCGCAGGCAGCAAACCGAGGGAAGGCCGAGTGAGGCTCGGGGCAACGATCAGGAAGCGTTCCACCCACATACCAACGAGGATGGAAAGTGAGGCCAGGAACGTGCCCAGGGGAGTGCGTCCTTTCCGGCGAAAGAGGATCGCAAAAGGAATGATCAGGTTGCCTACAACCATGATCCAGAACGCGGGCGCATACTCGCCGTTCAGTTTGGCATGGAGCACCGCGGATTCATTCGTGAGCGTGGAGTAGCCAGTGGTGAGGAACTCGGCCAGCGTGAAGTAACCCCAGAAAACGCTCATCACCAGCAGGAGAATGCCAAGGTAGTTGTACTGTTTTTCGCCGATCCATTTCTCGAAGTGCCAGGCGCGGCGGAGCATGGTCATGAAGACAAAGAGCATAGCGATGCCTGAGAAGATCGCGCCGACCACAAAGTAAGGACCGAGAATGGTGGAATGCCACATCGGCTGCATGGTCATGCCGAAAATCCAGGAAACAACTGTATGCACCGAGACCGCGACCGGGATGATGACAATCGCCATGATACCAATGGCTACTTCAAGCCTGCGATGCTGCTCCGCATTTCCATGCCAGCCCAGGGACATGACCGTGTACAACCAGCGCCGCCAGCGAGGAGCGTCGGTCATGTGATCGCGCAAGCGGGCGAGGTCGGGGATCATGGGCAGGTAAAGGTAAAGCATGCTGCTCATCAGATAGACACCGACGCAGGTGAAGTCCCACAGGAAAGGTGACTGGAAGCGGCCAAAGAGGAATGGGAACAGGATGCGCTCAGGTCGTCCCATGTCAATCCAGATCTGGAGCAAGCCGAGGATGAGGGCGAAGAAGGTAATCGCTTCCGCAATGCGCGTGATGGGACGCCGCCACTCAGCCTGCGTCACTCGCAGGATGGCAGAGATCAGGGTCCCTGCATGGCTGATACCAATAAAGAACACGAAGTTCGTGATGTAAACTCCCCAGTACACGGGACGATTGAGGCCGGTCATGCCGAGGCCGAGAAACCATTGATTGACCAGCGCAGCCACGCCAAATGCACAGACCAGTCCCAGCCCGGCCAGGACAAAATAAAACTGCATGGAGGTCCGGCGCAGCGGGCTGAGGACTATCCGTTCAAGTTCAGATTCGCGGTGAGGAATGGAAGTCATCGATTTTCCTCATCCTTCCTTCAAGTAATAAACCTTCGGTTTCGTACCCATTTCTTCCTGCAACCGGAATGCTCGCGGGCTGGAGGAGAGTTGTGAGACCAGACTCTTGGGATCATCTAAATCACCGAAGTAGCGGGCATGACCGGTGCAGGTCTCCACGCAAGCCGGGATGTAATCCGTTGCGGCGAATGGACGGCCCTCCGCTTGCGCCCTTTCACGCGCCTTGCGCAGGCGTTGAACACAGAACGTGCATTTCTCAACCACTCCTTTCGGACGGGGCGCGACCTCAGGCTCCGGGTTGAGATGCGCCTTCAGTGCTTCAGGCCATTCAGGCGCGAACCAGTTGAAGTAGCGGACCTGATACGGACAGGCTACTGTACAAAAACGACAGCCAATACAGCGTTCGTAATCGATCAGCACAACGCCTTCGTCGGTTTTATAAGTTGCCTGAACTGGGCAGACTTTGACGCAGGCGGGATCATCGCAGTGCATACATGGACGGGGAATCATGGTCTCGTTGACGTTCGGATATTCCCCTTCCGCGAAAGGCAGGACTTCATTCCACAAAATGGCGCGTCCCATCCCTGCCTGATCTGGCCCGGCCACAGGCGTGTTGTTTTCCATCCGGCAAGCGGCGGTACAGCTCTGACAGGCGAAACATTTATCAAGGTCAATCACCATTCCCCAGCGGGGCATGTTCTACCTCCAAAATCCTCAGGTCAGGCCCGGGTGATACGGACGCGCGTCGGGCCGGAGACGGCCAGCCCGGTCAATGGCTCACCGGTGAATTCGATGAGCTTGTTGGGATTCGCACCTACAACAAGACTGTTGCCGGCGTCTCGGCCCCAGCGGACAAAGGTGTGATGTCCCTGGCCGGGCGGCAGGAAGACTGCATTCGGCCACAGGCCGGCATGGACGCGCACCTGAGCCTGGACGCGATCATTCCCCGATTCAACCCAGACTCGGTCGCCGTTTTGCAGACCCAGAGCTGTCGCGGCCTTTTGAGCGACTTCCACCCAACTATCCCATTTGACGTATCCCTGCAGACCGTAGCATTCCTGCAAGGTCGGGATAATCCCCTGCCACTGCTGCGACTGCGTGATCAGGGGTTGAGTGACAAGAAGGAACGGATACTCCAGCGCGTCCGCGGTGGAATCTGCCAGGGCAGAGGGAATCTCGAAGTGCGGCAGGCAGGCCAGGTTAGAGTCTGACCTGAGCAAGGCGAAGAGCTCGCGCGAGAAGAAATCAAAGCGTCCGTCTTTGGGCGCATTCAAACGGTCTCGACCGAGAACATCCTTCCATGCCTGGCTGCCGGGCGCAGCATTGAAATAGACCAGCTCAGACCAGTTGCCGTTCGCTTCCAGCTTTTCCCAATCGAAGGTCGAGAGGCGATCCGTGATCAGGTCTTTATAGGTTTTCCAGGGTAAGGCCTTCGCGAGGGGCTCACCGATGCGATGACCGAGATCGAGTAATACGTCGCCGGGATTGCACGTATCGTGGATGGGTTCGACAACAGGCCGGCGCAGCGAAATGCCTGCGTAGCCGGTGCCTTCGAGATAATCATCGCCCCAGACTTCGAGGAAGGTGCTGGCGGGCAGGATGAGATCTGCATGTGCCGCACTTTCATCCAGGGTGGATGCAAAACTGACAACAAACGGGACCTTCATCAGTGCTTCCACGCAGCGCCCGTTGTTTGGCACATCATAAAGCGGGTTAGCATTCAACAGGAATAGCATTTCCAGCGGATAAGGCTTTTCGGCGAGAATTCGTTCAAAGGCGTTTTGATAGGCAGAGATTGCCAGGGGGAATTCCGTCCCCGCGCCGTCAATCCGTTCCCTGGATTCGCCTGCCCGCGCGATCGAATCGAGAGAGTATGTGGGCCAATCCGCAAGTTCAGGAAAACGCTGGACGATCACCCCACCCTTTGTATCAAGTGAACCAACAAGTGCGTTCAGGGCATGGACGGCCAGCGCAGTGTAAAGTGCGTTGCCACTGGATAGTTCGCCTGCTTCGGTTGGCAATACCGCAATCGCCGGGCGATTGGTCGCGAATTCACCCGCCAGCCGCGCGATGACGTCTGTGGAAATGCCAGTGATGTTTGAAACGCGTTCGAGTGTGTACGATTCCAAAACCAGAGATTTGAAACCCTGATGCGAATTGCCCTCTGCATCTTTGAAGTCTTCAAAACCAAAAGTAAAGTCGCGTACGAAAGCTTCGTCGTACAGCTCACTGTTGATGATGACGTTCGCCATTCCAAGCGCCAGCGCGCCATAGGTGCCCGGCCGAATGGGAATCCATTCATCGGCTTTGATGCCAGTGACGGAGAGCCGCGGATGGACCGCGACGAGTTTTCCACGCTGAGGACGTCCGCGGCGCATGAAGGCGGTCGCCCCCAGATAACCGATCACATTGCGGCTGGATTCAAGCAGGTTGCCGCCAAAGGTCATCACATAATTTGCATTTGTAATATCGTAGACCGGCAGACCGTTGATGCCCTGGGAAAGCCACATCGCCATGCGCGCGGTCCCTTCGCCCAGGCTTTCACGCGAGATCACGTTCGGCGAGCCATACGCGCGCATGAATCGTTGAACCATTTGACGCATTTGTCCGCGCAGGTCACCGTGCATAAGCGCCACAGTGTGAGACTTCCCAGACTGACGCAGTTCGATCAATTTATCAGCAACTATACCGAGCGCTTCATCCCACGAAATTTCCTTCCAATCTCCCGAGCCGCGCTCACCCATTTGAATCCGCGGGTGCTCGATCCGCTCCGGGCTGTAAAGCATCTCCAGCGAAGTTTGCCCTTTCAGGCAGCACACGCCCTGGTTCAGCGGATGCAGTGGATTGCCCTCCACCTTCACAGCTTTGCCGTTGACCACGCGCACATCCAGTCCGCAGCCGGAAGGACACAACGCGCAGGTAGTTTTGACAACTTTTTCTTCCAGGGAAGTCACCGCCCGTGCATCAGGCTTCTCGATGGAATGCAGCGCGCTGACTCCGGCTCCAGCCACCACTGTGGCAGTGCCAAGCTTGAGAAAATCCCGCCGTGAGAAGCGCGATTTGGGTTTTGGACTAGTTGCCGTCATATTGACTCAGCCAGCGGAAAAGTTTTTGACCCTGGGCCGGCTCGACGCTCAGCGCTTCCGCCTCAGGGACCTCCGGGTTTGTTGCCGTGAAATAAGCAAGATCGACGCTCACTTCGACTCCCAACAACTCCAGGGATCGAACAAGATCAGGGACCGTGCTTGGTTTATTTGAAGCCACCCAGGCCTGACCACGCGGTCCGCGCGGCCCTCCGCCAGAAGGGCTGATGTGACAGGAGGAACAAGGCTCGCCCGTTTGCGCGGCATATTCCGGCAGGGCCTGCGTCGTCGATGAAGACGCGAATAACACAGCCATGCCCAGGAGCAATGCACCCAGGATGATCAGGAATTGTTTCATCGCTAGACCTCCCCCACTGTCACGGTATCGCCTTCCATGCTGACAGGGATCTGTTCCAGCGGAATCGGCGGAGGCCCGGCCAGCACGTCACCGAACTCATCGTAGCGGCCATCGTGACAGGCACAGTAGAATTCCTTTTTATTGGCCTGCCATTCCACTGTGCAGCCGAGGTGCGTGCAGACAAGAGAGAACGCTCGCAGACTCTCTCGCGTCCGCACTACGAGCACAGGGACCGCGCCGTAGGTGAGGGCCTTTGTCCCGCCCACCGGTAATTCACTCAGCGGAAAGGAAACCGGCTGGGCTTCCTGTGTGCTGTTCGTGGCCGGGAACAAACGCGACTGCAGCCAGGTCCCCAGCCAGGCCGCGCCGAGCGTTGCCAGTCCCAGTTGAATGAACTGGCGTCGCGCCGCAAAGGCGGAGGGGCGTGCTTTTGGAGAAGGATTAGTGATCGTCATATTCAGAATCTCTTTGGTATGTCATCCTGAGCCGCTTTGGGGCGAAGGATCTCCCTAACGATGCGCGGGACTCTTCGCTGCGCTCAGAGTGACACCCTAAGGAACAATCTCATTCGCGCCAACGTAACTATGACAGTTATTGCAGGATGTTTTCGCATCATGGCACTGCAAACAATCCGACTGAACCAGGTCGCCGCGGTTAAGTACATCCATGTGATGGGTTTGCCACCAGTCGAGCGGACTATGATATTCAGGTGCTGGCCGGCTGGGATCAACATAAACAGATAGTGGTCCTGCTCCATCCTTGGCCGGCTTTTCAACATAGCGTGGATACCAGGCGACCAGAAGAAGCAGGAGACCCAGAGCGACGAGTGATAAAGCAGCTTTACGCATTCATTGCTCCGTGCTCACAGTTTAAGGGCGCGCGCCAGCAGGTCAATCACGCCGCCTACTTTGACCGGCACATCCCAGTAATGCATGGACTCCGGCAGCTGGGCCTTGCAGATCGCGCAGACTGTTGCCAGATAATTTGCACCTGTATGTTTGACGGCCATCGCGCGCGGTTTGCCGCCAGCCATGCGGATGGGCATAATCTCATCGGTCAAGAGGCCATTACCCGCGCCGCAGCAGAACGTCTTCTCACGAATGGTCCCTTCTGGCATTTCAACGAAACGGTTACACGTAGCGCGGATGATCTCGCGCGGTTCCTCGATCAGATAGCCAGCGCGGGCAGAGTTGCAGGGATCGTGATAGGTGACCAGAAATTCGTCGTTGGCTGATTTGTCAATGCGGCCGTTGAATGCACCTTTATGCAGCATATCCACGATGAACTGGCTGATGTGATAAGGATACGGGGGGTCGAACATGTCCATGGGGCCGCTCAGGGTGGGAGTGAGAATGCCCGCTCGCCAGGCATGTCCACACTCGCCCCAGATGATGGACTTGACACCCAGCATGCGCGCAGCGTCAATGATGCGGCGGTTGACTTTTTTCAGGTTATCGAAATTCAAAAACAGACCAAAATTGCCGCCCTCGTTGCAGTAGGTACTCGTGGTCCAACTGATGCCAAGGAAATGGAACAATTTGGCGTAGCCGATCATTGTGTCGGTGTTGGCGAAGTTATCGGCCGAGGGAGGCACCAGCAAAATATCAGCACCTTCCATATCTACCGGGAAACGGATGGGCAAGCCGGTTTCCTCTTTCATCTCATCTTCGAGGAACTCGCAGTTGTCCTTCCACGCGGCAGGCGGGATGCCGAGGTTGTTACCGGTCGAATAGACTTTTGCCACCACTTCAGTTACATATTTTGTCGAAACGCCGATCGAGGCCATGATCTCGCGCGCAGCAATGGTAATCTCAGCCGTGTCAATCCCGTACGGACAAAAGACAGAGCATCTGCGGCACTCGGAGCACTGGTAGAAGTACGTGTACCACTTCTGGAGAAGATCCTCATCGAAATCGGAGGCATCCCCCAGGTCCGGGAAGAGACCCGCTGGTGTGAAATAGCGGCGATAGACTCTTCGCATCAACTCTGCGCGGGCAACGGGGAAGTTCTGCGGATCGCCGGTCCCCAAAAAGAACTGGCATTTATCCGTACAGGCCCCGCATCGGACGCAGGAGTCCATGTACACCCGCAAGGCCTGATTCTTTTCGAGCAGCTCGCCAAACTTTTCAATTGCGCGAGCCTGCCAATTAGGGACACGTTCGGTTGGCAGGTCGATCGCGGAGGTGTCCTTCGGTTTGCTCAAATAGCAATGGATATCCGCTGAGGCATGCTCGCGTATCTTCGGCGGGCGAAGTTGTCCCTTTACTGCCGGCTCTTTGATGATGGGTGTCTCGTCAAATTTTGGCATGGATCGCTAATGCTCCAAAGGATTCACATAACGCTTGCCGCGCTCCTGGATTTGATAGGGCTGGTGGCGCGAGGGACTGAAGAAGATGCCGCCTGCGTGCAGCAGCTTGCTGAACGGGAAGTAAAGCATCAAAGTGAAGACGAGCAGGAGATGAATGAGAAACAACGGATGCCTTGGCACTTCCACAGGATGCAGGGTCATCAGGCCGAGGATGAATCCCTTCACATCCACGATGTTGACATGAAGCCAGTAGCTCACCGTGAGGCCCGTGCCGGCGATCAAGCCGAGCAGGGTCAGGGCGAAATAATCCGGGAGATTGGAGATGTACAAGGTGCGAGGCAGGCCCAGGCGACGCCAGAAGAGGAAAAGAATGGCAGCCCCAAAAAGAACGCCAAAGAAAATGGCGACCGGCTCCATATAGAGAACCAGGCCGGGGATCGGATAGGTGAAGTAGCGCAAATGGCGAAAGAGGACACTGGCAAGCGCGGCATGGAAGATCCAAGCTCCGGCCCAGAGCCATTTATCAGCTTTGAAGAGACTCTGGAAAATCGTTACTTCGCCGAGGACGCGCAGGATGGCTTTCCCCTCTGTTTTCGGTGCAGGCGTAAGCGAATGAGGCAGTGGCATCGGCGTGCGCAAGTAGCTGATCAGCTTCGAAAGCAAGCCGACGACGAAGGTGATTGCCGAGAAATAGGCCAGGCCAATGATGAATAATGACAACAGATTCCAGAAGACGTCTCTTGCTTCCATGCGGCCTCAGAGTACACAGCAAAGGGATGGGAGGCCCTGAGATGGCGTTACTGCACACCTGTGTCCCCCCATCCCTGTTATGAAGGGGTGAAACCCCCAGGCTGGCCCTAAACGCAGCCAGTCGGTTTGGGCAGACCCGCGATCTTGCAGGCGCCTTTGGCCGGACCACTGGGGAACAACTCGTAGATGGTCTTGAGATCGTATCCGGTCTCCTTGCAGAGTTTGCGGATCATGGGCGCGATGCCGAACTGCTGATAATAGTTACGAAGATAGTTGACCACTTTCCAGTGATCTTCTGTCAGCGTTTCCACATCCTCAACCTTCGCAATCGCAGCGGCCAGTGTCTCATTCCAACAGGCAGGGTCCTGGATGAAGCCATCCTCATCTACATCCACCTGAACACCACTTAAATCTACGATAGGCATACCAACCTCCTAACACATTCTTCTTTCACTGAATTTTCCTAGCGGCCAAACGGTTTATGCATCAGGAAGTTTGATAAACGTGGCGCCGCCAAAAGATGTGAACTCCAACGTTCCCGCGTTGACCAGTTCGGTGAGAGCCTTCTTGACCAGTTTGTGATCCAGGCCCAGACCGCTGGCAACGTCGCGGTGGGTCATCATCTTTCCTTTTTTCTTGAAGAACTCGATGATCTGGTTCTTCAGTTCCTCGGTCACTTCATCGCTCATGGCTCACCTCTCTACCACTTGAAGGTAGGCGTTGAACGGAAGGTCTCAGTTGCCATGGTGAAGTCATCAATGAGCTGAACCGTGAACGGGATGCCGGTCAGTTCGAAGAAGCGCTCCCAGCCGATGCGGTCGATCCACTCGCCCATGCGTTCATGCTTATGCGCATGGCTCGCCCAGGTCTCAACAATGTTACGGACAGCCGAAGTGACCTCGGGCCAGCGGGGCGGATTGTTAGGCAGGAACGGGATGACCAGCCGCGAGAACTTGGGTGGGGTGCGCGCGCTGGAAATCTTGCCGCCGACCCAAATGGAAACGCCGTCACCGACCGGATCGGCAAGCGGCATGCCCGGGCACATGGTGTAGCAGTTGCCGCAGTACATGCACTTCTCTTCGTTAACGGTCAATGATTTTTCTTTGGGATCAGGGCGGATTGCGCCGGTCGGGCAGGCCGCGATCACATTGGGGATCTCGCACTTGGCACGGACCAGATCATGGTTGATGTGAGGTGGCTTGCGGTGGATACCCAGGATGGCGATATCGGAGCAATGTACGGCACCGCACATGTTGAGGCAGCATGCCAGAGAAATACGGCAATAGGCGGGCAATTTCCAGTCCGTGAAATATTCAAACAGATCGTCCATCACCGATTTGACAATCCCGGAGGCATCCGTGGCCGGGGTGTGGCAGTGGATCCATCCCTGTGTGTGGACCGGGTTGCTGATGGCATGACCGGTTCCACCGATGGCAAAACCCTTCTCCTTGAGATGAGAGATCAGAGGTTCCACCTGATCCTTGTCAGAAACAAGGAATTCCAGGTTGTGACGGCTCGTGAAGCGCAGGTGTCCGCCGCAGAACTTCTCGGCGATATCACACACGTCGCGGATCCAATCCGTGCTCACCAGACGCCCCGAACCTACGCGCACGGTGTACAGCTCATCCCCGGACTCGGCAACATGTTTCAAGAGCCCGGGCTTGACGCGCTCATGATACTTCCACTGCCCATAATTCTTTTGGATAACGGGCGGGAGCATATCTTTATAATTTGGAGGACCGAAGTCGGTTCTGCTGGCCATCATTTCACCTCCTCAGGATCCCAGAAGTAATAGGGATTTGCGCGCGGAGCACGGATCATTTGCGGGACCGGCGGCAGGTCCATCGCCTTGAGGAAGGCGCGCATGCCCAGTCGGTTGATCAGCTCACCGAGGCGCTCGCGCATTTTGCCGTTCTCATCCCACCATTCCCAGGCTTTGCGTACGAATTCCTTGAACTCAGTGTATGGCGGTTCCATCTTCATGAACGGGACCACCACCCAGGACATCAGCGCGCCGCGGACAATGGGGGCTTTTCCTCCAACCAGGATCGTTGCACCCTTTTCCTTACCCGGGCGAAGGGCCTTGGGCATCAGGTTGATGCAGTGCATGCAGCGATTGCACTCGCCATCGTCAATGGTCAGTTTTTTGCTCTCGGAATCCCACTTCATGCAGCCGGTGGGACAGAGGTTGACAACTTCTTCCTGAATATTGATGCTGTCGTTAGCGTAATTGGTAACTTCCGCATCGTCAATGCGGATGCTGTCGCGCCAGGTGCCAATGATCGAGATATCCGAACGGGCTACGGCGGCGACACAATCGTTCGCGCAGCCCGAGATCTTGATCTTGGATTTATAGGGGAACATCGGACGGTGCAGTTCATCCTGAAATTCCAGGGTGATGCTGTTGAGAATGTCGAGGGTATCGATACAGGCAAATTCACAGCGAGCCGGGCCAACACAGCAGGACGGTGTCCGCATGTCACTGCCCGAGCCACCGAGGTCAAAGCCAATTTCGGCGAGATCGTCAAAACAGGGCTGTAATTCACTGGTCGGAGCACCGAGCAAAATGATATCGCCGGTGGCACCGTGCATGTTGGTCAGGCCGCTGCCGTGTTTATCCCAAACGTCACAGAGTTTGCGCAGAGCATCGGCGGTGTAGAACCAGCCAGAGGGTTGGTTGACGCGAAAGGTATGAAACTCAGCGACAGCGGGGAATTCCTCGGGCAGGTCAGAATAGCGACCGATCACACCGCCCCCGTATCCCTTCACGCCGACAATGCCGCCGTGCTTCCAGTGACCGATCCGATCTGAATACGAGCGTTCAAGCTGACCCAGCAGGTCTTTGGCTGAATCCTTCTTCTCAGCCGCTCGTTTCATTTCCTTGACAAAGCTCGGCCAGGGCCCTTCTTCGAGTTGATCGAGCAAAGGAGTTTTGGAGTCCTTAGCCATAATTCTCTCCTTGAGATCATTATCCACTGATTAATTAGGAGGGAAAAGCAGCAGCTTCGTGCTGCTTCTCCCTCCAATCGTTTCTCAGGCGGTCATGATCAATACGTGCCGCAGGATGGTGAGCTACAGGCTGGCCGGGAACAGCCAACCGAAGATCAGCCAGGATACACCGAGGGCCAGCAGGGTGTTGAAGAGGGTCACGATCAGGTACACGATGACCGGCGACCAACCCATCTTCTTGAAGCCTTCCACAGAAAGCTCAAGTCCCATGCAGACGAAGGCCAGGCAGAACGCCCAGTCCTTCATGCCTGCGATAGCGCTGCTCGCATCCTTCGAAAGCCATCCGAAGGTGAAGATCAGGGATGCAACGATAAAGCCCAGCACGAACTTGGGGAAGCGCTGCCAGATGATCGCTGCACTGGGTTTCTGCTTCTTGCCTTCCACAACGGTCGTGAAATATAGCGCCAGCAGGAATGCCACAACGCCGATCAGGACGTTCTGGGTCTGCTTCACAATACTGGCGATTTTCTGGGCGGTTTCGCCATAGATCGTTCCAGCGCCGACCACTGCAGCGGTCGTGTCAACGTTGCCACCGAACCAGGCGCCTGCCACAGGTTCAGGCATGTGCATCGCACCTGCCAGCAACGGCGCGATCACCATCAACGGCAAGGCCGTGATAATCACGAGCGCGGTGACGTAGGTGATCTCTTCCTTCTTCGCCAGCACGGAGCCAGCGGCTGCGATTGCGGCGGAAACACCACAGATCGAGACGGCGGTGGACATAACCGCGCGCAGGGTGTCGGGCAAACCAAACTTGCCGCCCAGCCACCAGCTGAAGAAGTACACTGCGGTGACCATAATCACGCCCTGGATAATGGCGCCAGCTGCAGCGGTGGCAATCACCTTAAAGCTGATGGTTGCGCCCAGGAGGACCAGACCGATCTTCAGGAAGAGTTCGGTGCGGAAGCCGGACTTGCTGTACTCATACAGCTTAACCGCTTTCAGGACATAGTTGGCAATCAGGCCGATCAGCGCAGCCCAGATCGGGTACTCGAGGACCTTCCCTGGAATGCCAAAGCCCAGGTTCTTGATGTCATAGACCTGAAGTTTGAGCCAGCGTGCGACGAATGCCAGTACAACGACAATCGCCAAACCAACCAGGAAGTTCACAACACCCGGGTTGGTTTTCTGTTCTTGTTTGATTGTAGAAGTAGTCATGTCGGCATCTCCTCTAGAACTTCATCCACGCGGGGCCGATGACGTTGATCATTGCCAGGATCAGCAAAACAAAGGCGATGATGGTAGCAAGCCAATCCTCATTGATTTTCATTTTTCTCTCCTTAACTTTGCATTTGATACGATACTTAGTGAACCAGGTGACGCAAAGCAGAATTCCTTGTGACCCCCAAACAGGCGCAACATACTGCTCTGTCTGATAAGGGTCCGTTTTGACCGTACCTCCTTTCAGTGAGATGTTTCGCCGTAAAACGACTAAAAGAGTCCTTTAAATGAATTGACTGTCATAATCAATGACAGTCAATCTGGTCTCATTATAGAAAATTTGTGACGTCTTATGACTAAGACATGTTTTAAGCGCCCTAAGAAAAGTCTTAGGCAGCTGGAGTTGGTTACTTTTTTGCTTTTTCCAGTTTTCCCTGCTGGTATTGCTGATAGAACTCAATCACGAGAAAGACAAGGCCCACAACACCCAGAACAATTGCAGCCACCTGCGCCGCTACATTCCGCCAGGCCAGGATAACTAGGTCTGCGCACATCAGCAGGCTCCAGCCAGTCGCCAGCCGCCAGCGTTTTTGCAGCGCATTGGATGCTGCGAAGCTGAGCAGGAAGAATAAGATGCCGACCGTCACCTGGGACTGGGCATCTTCGAAAATCGAAATATCCAGCGCCCAGGCACCAATGAGAATAAGTCCTGCCACTAGCGGTACCAGAGTCAACGTGAGGAGCAGGTTTACGCCTGGCGAGGAAGGCCTCTGTATCGCTTGTTTTTTGCGTTTGGATGTTGATTTCGTGGTCATCGCATGCTCCTCTGAAGCATCAATGTTCAACGTGGGAGAAATTCCTGATGCGCCCAGTATAATGCACATTGAGTTTCGTGACTGCAGTGCAATGTATACCTGTGATCTGCAAGGCCGCGGCAACCCTGAAGTATGGGCGGCGCTGACCTAAAGCGGAATGGCATCTCCAACCATAGCCACACGGACAGAGACACCTTGAGACATTTCCAGAATCCTGGAACGCACTCGCCCTGCATGATGCTCATCCCAATAATCATTGACGTCACGGCCGAATTCCTGCAGATGCGTCAGGATGATTTGACGCGGCTGCAAATCAAGACAAAAACGGCAAAATGCTTCGAGCAAGGGCGGTTCGTCTTGTAAGGCACAGCCGCGTCCCAGCCAAAGATGGGCAAACAAACAATCGACAGGGCCAAATGAAGGCAACTGGCTTGCCTCATAGGTACGCGTGTCACCCGGGAACAACCATCGTTTGTTTTTGACCTCGACCAGGTACGCCATCGCCGGAATGCCGCGAAGCGATTCCGAATCCGGTTGCTTTTCCCAGTGTAGACCTGTGAAAGGCGTGATACGCATGCCGCAACGGTCGATACATTGGCCCGGGCCGGGAATGATGATTTGGTCGGCAGGCAGGCCGGTCTTGCTCATCACCTCTTGCAGGATGGCACCGGGAACAACCCAGAGAATTGGCAAATCTTTGAGTGTGCGAATCAGCTCAAAGTCCAGGTGATCCGAGTGCCGGTGAGTCAAAAGGACGAATGAGAGTCCGCCCAGGTCATGTACGAGATCAACATTCGGTACCTGTGGAAGTCTTTGGTTGAGCCTGAGAGGGTCAATCGCCCATCGGACATTATTTGTCCGAAACAGGTAGTTGGCTGAATACATCAACCAGGCTCGGTCCTCCGAACCCGGCTGGCTCCAATCACGAACCATTCCTGACCATAGGACTGGAAACCCCTCGACCAATTCAGACTGTCGGCCAAGGATTTGCTGCTCCCTACGCGTAGACCTTTCCATTGTATTTGCTGTGAATCAGATATTCGACCTCTTGAATGCTGCGATTGAATGGCCCGAGTTTTTCCATCTTCAAGCTGGTCACCGCAGCAGCCCAAATCCCGGCCTCTTGCGGTGACTTTGAGAGACGCATCGCGACATAGGTTCCGGCACAGGTATCTCCTCGTCCACTGCGGCCGCTCAACTGCTGAGCATGGAATTTTAGATCATGGAACTGTTCATTGGCGTAGATCAGCAATCCATCCTTGTGCGTCAGGACAATTTCCTTCGGGCCCATTTGAGCATAAGCGTGAGCTGCTTTGTAAATATCCGCCTCCCCCGTGAGGTATTCCGCCTCGACAGCATCGGACTTCAGGATATCCACATAAGAGAGCGTCTCTTTCATTTCGCTCCATGGCTCATACCTCAATTCCTTGTTTCTCAAAACCCGCACAAATCCCTGTACATCGAGCCCAAGCAAAACCTGTTTCTGATGTAATCGATGAATCACATCCAATCCCACTTCGCCGCGCAGGCTCGAACCGATGATCACCGATTTCGTATCCAGGCCTTCGATATGACCCGCGCTGATTGTGCCGGCAGTCGCTGCGACAGATAAGTTACGAACGTCAGGATTTGTCGTCGGATATTCCAGAAGCATACAGGTGGAATGCGGTGTGTACGTTGGGAAACAATCAATCCCAGCTTTGAGGAAAGCATCCACCACGCGCTTGTCTTCCTCTGCCAGGCGCGTCACCACTGCGACACTCATCCCAAGGCGGGCAACTGCATGGGCTGCATAATTGACGGCTCCTCCATCTACATATGTTGTGCCCGAAGGCGTAATGATGGTGTCCTTTGTGTAATTTCCGATACAGACAATATCGTAGGTTCCGTGATAGTTCATATGATTTGAAGACCTTTCAAAGAAGATAAATGCGCTTCATCGAAGCACAAACTGGATCAAGATCCAGTAAAACCCCGCGCCGACCAATGCGGTGGCCGGGATCGTAAGGAGCCAGGCGACGGCAATCTCCTGAACCACACCCCAGCGGACCTTATTCACTCGTTCAGCCGCGCCAACTCCCATAATGGTCGAGCTGACCACCTGAGTAGTACTCACAGGTCCGCCAAAGAGAGAAGCGCCCAGGATGACAGTAGCGGATGCAAACTGGGATGCAATGGCATCCACTGGCCGGATCTTGTAAAATTTCCCTCCAAGAGTGCGGATCAATTTCCAGCCCCCGACCGCGGTTCCTAATGCAATCATCGCCGCACAGCTAATAATGACCCAAATAGGAACCTCGAATACTTTAAGGAACCCACTTGTGACAAGCGCGAGGGTAATAATCCCCATCGTCTTTTGTGCATCATTGGCTCCGTGACTTAATGCAAGTGCGAGCGCGGTAATAAGTTGGCTTTTCTTGAAAAAAGTGTTGATTCCCGGCGTTGCATTCCATGAAAGCCTCAAAACGAGGCGCAAAACCAGATAGCCAAATACAAACCCGATGAGGGGCGAGGTCAACAGGGCAATGAGGATTTTCTCCATCCCTGCCAGTTTTATGGCCTGCCAACCGGCTCCCATCATCACTGAGCCAACAAAGCCTCCGACGAGCGCATGCGAGGAACTGCTGGGGAAACCGAGATACCAGGTCAGCAGATCCCAGAGAATCGCGCTTCCCAGCGCTGCGATGAGGACCGTCGTGCTGATAGTGTCGGCCGCGACAACTTCATGGCCGATCGTGTTCGCCACAGCCACACCAAAAATGAACGGTCCGGAAAACTCCGCGACCGCGGTCATTCCCAGGGCAACCCGGGGCGAAAATGCCCTCGAGGAGATCATCGTCGCGACGATGTTGCTCGAATCGTGAATTCCGTTCAGGAAGTCAAAGAGAAGCGCTAGCCCAATGACAACGACAACGAATACAGACACATTCAATCTCCTGCCCTAAGCCATCTTGACCACGATATCGGCGAAAACATTGGCAGCCTCATCGCCCCGGTCCGCCGCGTTACTGAGATGGCGGTACACCTCACGTGACTTTAACATCTTGACTACGTGCCCGATATCTTCCACACCGCTGAAAAGGTCCGCAATGGCTTCCCGGTAAACATCTTCCACTCGATTTTCGAGAGCCTTGGCGCGTTGAGCATGATCACTGGATACACTCGGATGCTCTTCCAGGCAATTCACCGCCAGAAAAAGTTCATACGCTGCGTCCCTCAAGAGGGATGCCATACGCTGCATGTAAGGTGTGGGCTTCACCCGCAGGATTTCCATTTCGCTAACCGTACTGTAGGCATAATCAAGCACGTCGTCGATCCTTCGGGAAAGAGCAAAGATATCCTCACGGTCAAAAGGAGTGACGAAGGTCTTGTTCAGCTCATCGATCAGGATGCGGCGGGCCTCATCGGCTTCTTTCTCTTTCCTTGTGAGCGTTGCCGCGGCTTTTCCATCCATGTTTTCCATGTAATCCTTGAGAGCCTGCATGCCTTCCAATGTCAGTGAAGCCTGATCATGGATCAACTTGATAAATTTGTCCTGTCGTTTCTTGAATAGGATACGCATAGGAGATCATCCTTCTTAGATAGCTTTGATGCAGCCGTGTTGAGCTAAATATTTCAGGCCAGCTTTCACCTGTTCCGGTGTGTTGGAGGCAAGAAGTTCCAGAGTCCGAATGGCATCGGACGGCAAATAAGAAGCCACCAGATCAAAATCCACTTCACCCAGACCCGGGGCGAGGTGGTCACTGACCCCTTTGACATCATGCAGATGAGTTTCAATGATGCGAGAGGCATAACGTCGCAGCCATTCTTCGCGCGGGTAGAAACCGAGGCGATCCATGGCCTGCGCGTGACCCACATCATAGACAAAGCCGAGTCGCTCCGGGCCCGCCAGCTTCATCAGTTCACCGATCTCATCGAGGCTGGGAATATCAAAGTAGTGGTAGCGATTCTCAAGTCCGAGACGGATGCGATGCGGATGGACATAGTCCAAGAGCTCTTGCAGACTCTTCTTCAACGCCTCCAAACGCGGACCGATGAGGCTGGCGCGCGTTTCGATCAGCCTTTGCTTGATGCCTCGGTATTCTTCTGTCGCCATCAAACCAGCGTCGAACAGTTTCCGCAACTGCTTCTCCAGCGTCAAATCTCCGGAGACCATGCCGCAGTGGACCACAATGACCGGCAAGTCCCACTGCCTGGCAAGATCAATACTGCGCTTAATCGAGTCCACGCCGCGCTGGCGACATTCTTCGTCTGGCGAAGAGATCAGCCAATCGCGCTCTTTCAGTTCTTCTGTGGAAATATCTGCCGGGCATGGCTCATGGATGCTGCTCAACTTATGCCGGCCGGGATCGACACCATCGAGCATCGCTGAATTCATTTGATGATTCAATTCGACCGAAGCAAAGCCCAATCTCCTTGCGCCTTCCAGCAAATCCGGGAGGCGTGGAAAATTCCTCTTCAGCCACATAGTTGAAAGCGATGCATCAAATCTGGGCCCGATCTCTTTTCTGTTTTCCACTTCGGGAAATAATTCAAGCAGATCCTTCAAATCGTCAATGTAATGATCGGCAATCACATCAGGAAAATCGGCCCGATGTGCCGGAAAGGCCTGAGAATCCCGGCGGATGATCACCTTTGCAAATCCGGCTTTTCTGGAGGCTTCCACATCACGATCGAGGCGATCCCCAACATAAGCGCAGTTTTCCGGCTGGGCATTCATTCTGTGTGCTGCTTCCAGAAGGATGGCAGGGTCCGGTTTTCGCATCCCGACCTTGCAGGACAGGATCACGGTTTCAAAACAGCCTGCGATCTCCTGCTCCTTTAAAGCTCGCGGCACTTCGACGCTGCTGACCGTGTTGCTGACGATCCCAAGGCGGTAGCCGCGTCGGAACAAAGCAAGGATCGTTTCTTTCGTCTCAGGGAATAGAATACGCGTGGCTGTAGCTTCACGCCACAGTTGATTCAGCTCGATTGCGAGCTTTTCGACATGGTCAACCGGCCATTCTGGAAGCATCCACTTCGTCCACAATTTTTGCTCGTCTAATTCAGTCAGCGTTTCTCTGGCCCACTTGATGTACTGCCGTGAGCGCCCAACGAGAAGCTGGACGAATTTCTCCGGAGACTCACTGGCGCCAATCAATGCCATGATCTGAGAAACCTTCTCCTGTTTTGCAGCCTCAGACGTGGGGATGGAGTTCCGAAGCGTGCCCCCCATGTCAAATAAGATAACTTCGATGTTCGCAGTCATGTAAATTCCTTACCTTTATAAGATAGCGCCTATCTAAGAAATGATCGTCAGTTTCAATAAATCCGAAAAGGTCGTGACAAAATAGTCGGCTTCGGCATCCGGGTCTTGATTGAACGCAATCGTTGTCATTCCAACCGTTTTGGCGCCTTCGAGTTCGGATGTCTTGTGACCAACAAAGGCTGCCTGCCCCGCATCAATTCCAAGTTGTTCAAGAGCAGCGCAATAAATTTTGGGGTCAGGCTTACGTATCCCTAATTCTTTTGATGAGACAACCGAGTCCCAGACATGGCCAAAGCCGCCGCGTTCAAACCAGTTGAACTTGGCATGAAGCGGATTGGCGGTGTCGGTCACGATGCCGAGCAAATATCCTTTTTCCTTTAGTGCAAGCAGTGTTTCTTTCACGCCCTCAAAGAACTCGACGTTGTTATCGTCGTCTTCCAGGGCCTGTTTCCCTCGCTCAACCTGCTCTGCTTGCGTGATCCCGTATCCGCGCAGAATCTCTTCGCGGTATTGATCCTGGGTTACCTCCCCACGATAGGCCTGCTCATAGAAGATCTCTTTTTCTTCACGGTGATGTTGATCCCCCTCAATCGCTAATTCTCGAAGAAAAGATTTGAAGTTGCCTCCCCGGTTGGGCCGATAATAGAGAATATCACCAGCATCGAACAGGATCGCGCGAATTGGACCAATCGATGTAACATTTTCAGGTTGGTGCGACGCCGCCCTCAGGATATCAAGCAGACCGGTCATATTTTCGATCACTGCATCGGGTGTTGCCCCTGCATCGTTTTCGCCGTGCTCGAAATCATGTCGGATTTGGATCGCCAGACCAAACCCTGCCCGGCGGGCTCCATCAATATCTCTCACAACGCGGTCACCGACATAGGCGCAGGCACTGGTTGGAACATTGGCAAGCCGAGCCGCATAATGGAATATGGCGGGGTCCGGCTTGCGGCGGCCGTATTCACTAGATAATACAATCGGATCAAAATAATGACGAATGCCGTACTCAACCAAATTCGTGGGGACCTGCCCACGGCTGTTGACATTACTAATCAGCCCAATTTTCAACCCCATGTTCTTAATGGCTTCCAGAACCGCCGGGATCTCCGGTCGCATTTTGCGTTCATAAAAATGAGTTTCGATAAAAAGCATCAAATCTTCGGCGATTCCCGCCAGCTTTGCTGCATCAACTGAATATCCCGGCAAAATATATTCACACCAGACTTGCTGGGGGGGGAATTCATCCAGGGTCTCTATGCTCCAGCTTTTGTAGCGCTGTAATCCGCTAAAGATGACTTCATAAAGCTGCTCATTATCCATCTGCAGATCAATGCCAGCCCGGCGAAGCCGTTCCTGAATCTCAAGTGTGGCTTTCAGGCGAAGTTCACGCGTGAACCCAAAAGTCTCGATTGTCCCTCCCATGTCAAAGAAAACTGCCTGTATCGTCATCCCGCTTGTCTCCAAATTTGAAAACACTTCACCATAACGTTCTGGCTAGACCTATCGGCCAGACGCTTGTTTGTATCTTGGTTTTTTGAAGAACGGCCTAATCGTTGAGGTAAATACCTGCCAGGTCTTTGGACATGGACGTAGACTGTCCATGTCCAAAGATATTTACTAGGCTCCTACTGAACTCGTTTAATCACCTGGAGCAGAAAGTAGCTCGGCAGCGAAGAAGTCGCGTACTTTGCTGTTGTTTGCCCAGGCGAACGCATCATCACTGGACCAGACCTTGATCTCGGTAATATTGGGCGCGCCATCCCAGGCAGTAAGGTTGTAATTCCCGGGGAAAGTGCCGACCTTATTCCAGGGCTTGAAGCCATCCTGTTCGAGAACAAACTTTATGAACAGTTTGGCCGCATTGGGATGTGGAGCTTTATTGGCAATGGCCACATAATTGGATTTAAGGATCCCGATGACCGGTTTTATGGTCAGGCAGGGCGCCATGGCTAATTCTCCATTGAGGGTACCATCATAGCTGTCCCAACCGGTGAAGCCATACCCGGGTTCTGCCGTTTTGTCCATACCGATGGATGCAAATGCTGTGTCAACTTCATCACCACCGGGTTCCAGGACAGGCTGATTCTGGGCCAGCTTCCGAATGAATAAATAGCCTGCATTCTCGGGTGCCACACCGAAGGCATCTGCTGCGGCAGCCGGATCAGTGGTCCAATCCTTGCCGTAGAATTCCTTATAGGCCACTGCCATATCGTCCGCATGGTCCACGATCAGGGTGAACTTGGCCGTCGTGCTGGGATCCGCGAGCGGATTCTCAATGAATACCTTCCCTGCCAGCGAGGGATCGACCAGTTGCCACCAGTTTGTGATCGGGCAGCCTTCCGGGTGGATCTCCTGGTTATAACCCCATACATCGACGGAGTGCCGCTCAACGGCGAAGGGGCGTTCTTTGGTTACTGCTGGATTTGAATAACCATCAGGGACAAACGACCAGATCCATTGATTGGGCGCAAATAAGCCATACAAGATGTGCCCGTCACTGTTGAACCAGACATCGGCAACAACGTTCCCGGCTTCCTGTTCGGCCTGCATCTTGGTGGAGATGCCATCAGTATCCCCGCCTTCAAGCTTGATATCCGGGTATAACTCATTCCATGTATCGAGCAGTTTCTCGAATTTGGATGAGTTGGCATAGACCGTCACGGATCCTTCCTTTTTCGCGGCCGCTTCGATTGCCGCCCAATCCAGGGATGCCGGTTGGTAGGGTCCGACGCCATTATCCTTCGCCCATTGCTCAGCCGCACTGAGAGGCACTTCAGCGGCTGGTGGCTGGGTGGCAGCAGGGGGTTGGGTGACAGCGGGAGGCTGGGTTGCAGCCGGTGTGCCGCCGCAGCCTGCGACTAGGCTGAGCAACACAATCAGAGTCATTAACTTTACGAACGTTTTCATTTCTTTCTCCTCAACAGAACATGGTCAGGAAATGGATTTGTGAAACGAAACATAACATTCATGAAGCACAATTTATTCGATTCTCCTCCTTTCGGCTCGTGATTTTCAATGTCATTGATCATCCAGGTTGGAATCCCGAAAAGCAGCTTGCCTGCACTCAAGTTAGCAAGCAATCAGGTTCCCGCTCTCTTGGTCGTATAGATTGATCGTGTTTGGATCGAACTTCAGCCAGATCTTGTCATCCATCTTGATATGGCTGATCCCCATCACCTTAACGGTGATCTCCAGATCCTGCTGGCGGGCGACGATGGTTGTATCGGCTCCAGAGGGCAGCACAGAGTAAGCCCTGAATTCCGTTGCTCCGGCAACCGGCGATTCCGAAATGGCTATATCTTCCGGTCTCACACCAACCACAACTTTACCGGTGGCGTTATGCGTATCCATGCTGAGCTTGAAATTCCCCAGGTCAACACAGTTTTTCTCGCTAATGACGCTCTCCAGCAGATTCACCTTTGGATTACCAATGAAATCCGCCACGAACAGGTTGGCCGGGTAATGGTAAACGCGGTCAGGGGTGTCCAGCTGCTGGATCACACCTTCCCGCATCACCGCAATACGCGAAGACATCGTGAGCGCCTCCACCTGGTCGTGCGTAACGTAAATTGTCGTAGCCCCGGAAACATGGTGCAGCCGCTTTAATTCCGAGCGCATGTCCATCCGCAGGCGCGCATCCAGGTTGGACAAGGGTTCATCCATCAGGAAGACCTTGGGACGGTAAGCTAACATGCGCGCCAGGGCGATGCGCTGCTGCTGCCCACCACTCATTTCGCGCGGGTAGCGGTCTTCATACCCTTCCATCTTCATTTCCGCCAGCGATTCTTTGACACGCTTTTGCATCTCCTCTTTAGGCATTTTTTGGATCTCGAGTGCAAAAGTGATATTCTTTTCCACCTTCATGTGCGGCCATAGGGCATAGTTCTGGAAGACCAGGCCAAGTTCGCGGTTCCCGGAAGGCAACGAGATGCCCTTATCGTAGGAGAAAACCAGCTTATCGCCGATGTAGATTTCGCCTCCATCAGGGTCTTCCAGACCAGCTACACAGCGCAGCAGGGTCGTCTTTCCACAGCCTGAAGGTCCGAGCAGGGTAAGGAATGCTCCTGCTTCGATATCCAGGCTAACAGTGTTGACCGCAGCAACTTTGCCGAAATGTTTGCTAAGATTTTTTATGGTGATTGTTGTAGCCATGATTTCCTCTCTTAAAATCCAAGACCCTTTTTAAGGCTGCCACCCTTGCTGAACCTTCCGATCAAGAAGTTGCCGATCATCGTGAGCCCGATCAGGATCAAAATGACAATGTTCGCCATCTGGCCGTCTCCATTTTCGATATAGAACATTGTCTGGCTGGCCAGCAGTTGGGTTGCAGGCGTGACCAGCAGGATAATTAAGGACAGCTCTCGCATGGTGGTGATGAACGTCAGCAGAAAACCGGATACGAAACCGGAGGTGGTAAGCGGAAAGATAATCCGCCTGAAACGCTGCCAGGCATTCGCGCCGGACACCATGGCAGCCTCCTCCAACTCATGACCGACCTGCATCATCGACGAGACCCCCGACCGGGAAGAATAGGGAAGATGCTTGGAGACCGAAACGATCACCAGCAGGGCAAAAGTGCCGTATAAGGGCGGGATCGGCCCCAGCCTCCTGGCGAACATAGCAATATAAACAGCGCCAAAGGCGATGCCCGGGATCACATACGGTATGTACGCCAGCTGCTCGACCAATTTAGACAGGCGGGTGCCGCGGCCTTTGACGATGGCGTAACCGAGAATGACGCCCAGCAAGGCCGTGAAGAAGGCCGTATACAGGGATAACTTGATCGAATTCCAGGCGGTTGTATATATCTTTGGGTTGAGAAGGACGCCCGGTTCCCCGTGGTTATAATTTGATCCGCGCTGTCCGATCCAATGCTGCAAAGTGAGATTGCTAAAGGCGTAGTTCCCATCGATCAACATCAGTGAGGAATAGATCAGCAGGCCCATGGGAATGGCAATGACCAGGATCTGAAAAATGATCACGGCAATCAACATGGCACGTTTCATTTTTCCCAACTTGCTCAACTGCGCCATGAAGCCGCGTCCCCCAATAGTCTCATAACTTTTGCGCGTGCCGATTAATCTCTGATTGAGTGAAATGGTCGTAATGGCAAACAGAATCAAGACGATTGCCAGCACAAACGCATCCGCCTTATCTCCAATGCCCAGGCTCCCACGCAGCATTGTGGCAAGGACGTAGTACTTGACAGGTGTCCCCAAAATGTTCGGACCCCCGAACGTGCCCATCACCTTGGAAAAGGTCATGATGACTCCGGAAAGGATTGCCGGAATGACAAGCGGGAAGGTAATCTTGCGCAGGATTCGCCAGCGGCTGGCGCCCATCAGATCCCCCGCCTCCTCCAGACTCGAATCGATCGACATCAGCGCCGCCGACACGAACAGGAAAAAGAAGGTGTAATAATGCAGTGCGCTGCAAATGATGATCGGCACCGGCCCATAAGACAGCCAGTCCGGGGGAGCATGGCCCACCAGGAATTCGAACACTCCTGGCGTTCCTCCGGAAAGCCTGTTCTTGAAAAATGTGACCCAGGCCTGGGCAAGGGTCCAGGATGGCATGACGTAGGGGATCACCGCAAGTTGGTTGACAAGCTTCCTGCCTGGCATATCGGTGCGCACCACCAGCCAGGCCAGAGATCCACCGATCACCAGCGCAAGCAGGGTGGACCCAATTCCCACGGTCATCGAATGTTGCAGCGGGGCATAGGTATATATTTGGGCCAACCTGCCTGAAAGCATCCGGACGTAGTGGTAGATGGTCAATTCCCCCTGAACAGCCTCCGGGTGTTGGGGCAGATCGGTGGGTCCCCAGACCACGGTGGTCGCGACCAATCGATACAAAGGGATCACAACCATGACGAACATCACTGCCAGCATGATCAAGGACAGGACCACCCAGGGCGTGGTCAGCCAGCGGATAAATCTTCTCAGATTTGCAAGCAGGCGTGTAGAGGAAGATCCCCCCACAGTTGCATCAAGACTCGCCATAGATTTCTCCTGATAGAGGATGGAACAATGCAGTCGGCAACGAATCGAGCAAATCTCTTGATCAGGAACTTCTAAAGCTATGCTGTCGGTATGGTTTTAATCAGTTGAACCGTTATATTGTTTGAGGCGCTCCCGTAACTGATCAAGCCTGTCGAGGCTCTCCATCACGTTGCTTTCCTCTCCGGCAATCGCCAGCAAGAGAGCATTGATAATCGTCATCGGCACCACCAGTGAATGCAGACCGCCGATGGGGCCGCGCCTGGCAGAAAGCACAACCTCCGCCTTGTCACCGATAATGGAGCCAAGAGTATCCGTCAACATAATGGCCGGGCAATGAATGTCCCGCGCGTAATCCAGCACCAATTCCAGGGCAGCGGTCACATCAAAAAAGCAAATGGCAAATAAGAGATCCTGATCTGTCATGGATACGAGCGGCTCGAGGAACTCGCGCCCGGTGGTGGTCAACGTGATGATCTGATATCCAAAACGCTCGAGGCGGATTTTCAGTAGGTCAACCAGGGAAACAGAGGGACCCAGTCCAAAGATAAAGATGCGCTTGCGTGACTTCACCAGTTCCACGGCCTGATGGAGAGCCTCCCTGTTCACAGTCTGAAGCGACTGCGTCATGTAATCCATTTCAGAAACAACCAACCGCTCAAAGATATCCCCCGCTTCGCGCAAATCGTCCAGACGGCTGCGCAGGCGGGCCGAGTGGGTTACGCGGTGGCGGAAATTTTCCTGTAGCACCTCACGCATTGCGGGATAACTGTCAAACCCCAGCGAACGCGCGAAGCGGACAAGAGTGGCCTCACTGAGATCCAATCGATTCGCCAGCTCACCCGCAGATAAAAATGCAGATTCATCCTGATTCTTGCGCAGGTAATCCGCAATCTGTTTTTCGCTCTTCGTCAGATCCTTATAGTGTTCACTAATGATCTGTCCAAAGTCAGAAGGCATCGTGGCTGTCACTTCCGGGTTCATAACCTTATCCTCTAATAAATCATACTTTCAAAAAAGAAAATTCTGAAACTTTACTTTCATTTGGAAATGATACAACATTCTCTTATGATTTGCAAGTGTTCTTTCAAAGACGTGACTTTTGTCACCTTGGCATGGCTCTATCCGAGCGGGTAGACATAGATTTCGTCTCCAGGCCACCCTGCGAGGCCCCTTCGTCGTTGTAGATCCAGAGTGCAGGATACCTTTTCAGCACGACGACAGCCGCCAGGACACAGCCAACCCCGCCCGAAACAATCGCAAAGGGAACCCCTAGAGCCTGGGCGACGAGACCAGCCTCCATCTCCCCCAGTTGCGGCCCTCCCTTGAAGAAAATCTGGGTAATGCTCATCATCCGGCCGCGCATGGCATCCGGCGTCAAGAGCTGTCTCACGGTGTTGCGGATGATTGTACTCAGGCCGTCGAAGACACCAATGAGGATGAGTGCAGCCATGCTCAGCCAGAAGGATGTCGCCAGTCCAAACACGACCGTTGCAAGACCAAACATGATGACTGAAATTGAAATCAGCACGCCCTGACGGCTAAGGTGGGCCCGCTGCGAGAGATACACGCCGATGAGCAGGGTCCCTATTGACTGGGAAGCAGATAACCATCCATATTGAATCGGTCCAACGTGCAGAATGTCCTTCGCTACAAACGGCAGCAAGGTATTGGCCGATGAAAAGAAAGATCCAAAGAAATCAAGGATCATTGCTGACAGGATAATGGGAGAGTTTTTGATGAATTCGATCCCTAACCGTATCTCCGCAAATGTTCCGTTTGATTTGAGGGCTGATCTTTCCACTTCCGTCTGGATATTCCCCATCGCCACCAGAGCCACGATGACGGCCAAATAGGAAATGGCGTTGATCCAATAAGCCCATTCCAGGCCCATGAACGCGATGACGACTCCCGAGATAGCCGGGCCCAGGATTCCTCCCACTTTGGATGCAATCGAGGTGAGGCTATAGGCATTCGCCAGATCCTCACGCGGCACGATGGAAGGGATGAGCGCCTGCCGGGCGGGCACATCGAATGCCACGGCGATCGATTGGATAGCCATCAGCCCGAACAACAACCACAGGGATGCTATTCCCCGCCAGGTTCCAAGCCCGAGGATCAAGGCGACACAACCCAGGGCAATCTGGGTGATAATCGTTATCTTCCGGCGATTGAATCGGTCTGCGGCTACACCTGCGACCAGAGATAGCAGAATGATCGGCAGGAATCGCACCAGCCCGATCCCGCTGATCACCATGGGCTGATCCGACAGGATACGCAGATGCCAGTACAAGGCCCATAACTGCATCTGAGAACCTGCAATGGAGATTAGATGGCCGATCCAGTAAAGCAGGAACTTTCTGGATTTCAAAGCCGGAGGCATGACCATAGTTTAAAAGATGTCCAATATGGATAAGGCGATCTAGCTTCGATGTAGTATTTCCGCGACTTCGGCAGTTGTCCAAAGCGCTGCCCCGGTGGTATCCACCACCATATCACAGACCTCCATCTGGGGACGATAGGCGATCTCAGCCATGATGAACTGGTCTTTGAAGTAGCGGTTGCGGAAGTAGGTTGGTTCGTATTTCTTGCGGTAATCAATGTCACGTTTCCATTTGCGCTGCAAGCGGACCGGGTCATCGGTGAGATAGACAACCTTGAGACCGATCAGATGGACCACTTCTTCAATCAGGAAGGGGAAATTGCCTTCGATGAATACAATGTCGGCAGGTTCAATCTCAATCGGCACTCCGTCAGGCTTGAGGTTGCCGTTCAGATCATGACTCGATGTGGCGTAAACAAAGTCATAGCGAGGGATCGAGATCCTGTTACCTTGAGTAATATCCCGCAGACCTTGCTCAAGAAGTTTGAAGTGAAGGGCTTCCTTGCCCTGGGTGAAAATTCCCTTTTCTTCCCGATAATCGCGGTCTGTCAGGAAATTATCCAGCTCAATGGAGGTTGTCTTTTGCCCGGCCTGCTCAAAAGTCTCGCGCAGGAGCTCGACGATCTCTGTCTTCCCGGCTGCGGTGGGCCCGGCAATGGCAAGCAGGATGGGGGTTCCGCGCAAAGCAATAAGCTTCTTCACACTCTGGATGAAGCAATTGTCGACCTCCGCATTGGCTTCCTTGAACGCCTTATAACCTACATCCTGCAGACATGCGAAGCTTTTTTGCTTCTTTTCAAACTGCATAAACGGTTTTCCGCCCAGGTGTGTCACCACTGCATCGGTAAAATAGGTGGTGCGATGCAAAAAGAAAAAGCCGCGCACATCGAAGTAGAAATGAGAATTGACCCAATCCACTTCATACGTGCCGCTGACCAGTCCCGCAAAAAGCATAGTCGTCAAACGAACGATTTGTTCATCCAGAACGATCCGGTCATCCACACGCCGCTTGATCTGAATAGCATCATAAAATGCACGGCTGCTTACACGCCGTTCGATGTCCTCTTTTCGTTCCAGCATCAGCGATTCCCAGCCATCTTCTGGATTTAGATTATTGAGGCCATAACGAAACTCATAAAACTCCAGATCTTCAATCGCAGGATTGATACATTTCATTTTCTCAAACAAAAGCCGCGGGAAATCGTCAGAGTCAATGGTTGTTGCCATATTTTTCACCTCACGCACCATATTTGGAAATTCTTCCGGCATTTGCCAGTGCGATCGGCAGGATGTGTTTGGCCGGCAAAATGCCAAGACTGCCGCGTGCACAGGCCCGTTCCCCAAATTCAGGGATGCCATCCGCGCGCACATGGTTGGCATACATCAGCATGGGAACAGGATGCCATGAATGGGATTTGAGCACGGCTGGAGACGAATGATCGCCTGTGACGATCACCACATCCGGTTTGAGCGCGATGAGACGCGGCATCAACGCATCCACTTCCTCGATCGCGCGGACTTTGCCCTCGAAATCCCCGGCCTCGCCAAAAGTATCGGTTTTCTTGACATGCAGATAGAAGAAATCAAAATCGTGCCAGCACTCTTCCAGTTTGGCAAATTCATCCGCAATGGTATCGCCACTTGCGTCCAGGACTTCCATTCCAGCCAGCCGCGCCACACCGCGATACATTCCATTGATGGCGATGGCTGCCGCGTTCAATTTGTATAATTCCTGAAAAGTTGGCAAGGTGGGGAGTTTGGCAAAACCGCGCAGAGTGATCATATTCGCGGGATGTTTGTCCGCCAGCAGACACCGCGCCTGTTCGATAAACTGATTGGCGGCCCGCGCGGCCTTTTCCGCTTCATGCTTCATTGCCCGGACCTTCAGGATTGGCGCCTCAACTCTGAGCGGATCCGTGTCTGAGAGCGCGTCATTTAACCCTTCCCCGCGCATGACGAATGCAAAACGATGTTCCTTTACGTGTTCAACAAAGAATTCGATACCGTCCACTTTGATGGTGTTCAACAACTCGACCAACTCACGAGCTTTCGCAGATGGGACACGTCCGGCACGCCGGTCAGTGATGATACTGTTTTCGTCCACTGAACAGAAGTTGCCGCGCGCCGCCACGTCATCAGGGCCAAGTTCAAAATCCACGCCAAGGGCTTCCAGGGCACCGCGGCCAATTTCATACTCAACGGGGTCATAGCCAAAAATGGCAAGATGCCCTGGGCCGCTTCCCACGGTGATTCCCGGGCCGGCCGGCTGAGTCAGACCCAAAGCGGATTGCTCCGCCAACCTGTCCAGGTTGGGAGTATGCGCTGTTTCCAGTTCCGTTTTGCCGCCTGGTTCGAGTGGCAAGCCTCCCAACCCATCGAGGATGAGCAGAACAATTTTCGTTGTGGCAGGAATAATCAGTTTTTGCAGAAGTTTCGTACTCTTCATTGCCGCTCCTAATCCATGGCAAATTGCTTGCCTTTGCCGCAGACCAAAGCCTCGTAGGCACGTTGAGTCTTGCCATAATTGCCATCCCGGTCAAGAGCAATTCCGCGCCCGACTGCGGTGACGATCTGCCCGAGGCCGATCTCTTCCATTTTGCCCTGCAGTTTTTCCAGCAACCGTGGCGCGCTGCCCGGCTCCGTGCTGCGCCCATCGAGAATCATGTGGAGATACACATCCCGCAAGCCCTCCTCTTTCGCTATGCGCAGTAATGCAAGTGGATAATCCATGGAACCATGCGAGCTCTTCTCGGTCAGGAGTCCGATCAGATGCAGGTTGCCGCCTCGATGTTTGACCTCCTGGATGGTTTGGCAGAACACTTCATTGGCCTGGAATGAGCCATCTTTCATTGCCTGATCCAAGCGGACATCATCCTGTAAAACCAAGCGGCCTGCCCCCAAATTCATATGACCTGCTTCGGAGTTCCCGGTTTTGCCCGATTGCAATCCCACCGCTTCGCCCGCCGCCTCCAATTTGGAACTGGCATTGGAACGCAGCAACTGGCGCCATACTGGCGTCTCTGAAAGAAAGATGGGATTACCAGCATCACAACTGCCAATTCCCCAGCCATCGAGGATGATAAGCAGCACGCGGCGCTGTCCGCTCCAATCGTGATTGGATGCGAGCGTCGCACCATCCATCGCAGCGGGCTGAGAGATGCCGAGCGCAGATAAAACCGTCGGGGCGACATCTGCGAGTCTTCCGTCGCGCAGGCACAGAGTTGAGGGAGAGCGAGGATCGAGAGCGATGAACGGCACGGGATTGGTTGTATGAGCAACATGCGGTGAGCCGTCCGCGGTGAACATTTCCTCAAGATTGCCGTGATCGGCAGTGATGAAAACAACATAATCATTGGCCAACCCCGCATCCGCGACCTGACCCAGCCTCGCGTCAACTACAGCCGCGCATTTGAACTTGGCCTGATTATTTGCTGTATGTCCGATGACATCACCATTAGCAAAGTTCGTCACGATGAAATCGTACTTCTTCTCAATGCCGAGCAATACCTGCTCAGTCACTTGCGGCAGGCTGAGTTCAGGATTTTGATCAAAAGGCACGCCTTTCAGCGAAGGAATGCGAACATCATCCTCGCCTTCGAAACGCTGATTGTTCTCGCCATTGAAAAAAAATGTGACATGGGCGAATTTCTCAGACTCGGCTGTGTGCAGTTGACGAAGCCCGGCGCGGCTGACGATTTCACTCAAGGTGTCTGTGACCTTTGAAGGCGCAAAGGCAACCGGCAAATTCCTAAACTTCTCGTGATACAGCGTAAGGATGACAAATTTGAGATTTTGAAAAGAAGGCCGCGGAAAATGATCAAACCCGGACTCAGTGAATGCTTCCGTCAATTGGACCTCACGTTCCCCGCGGCGGCAGCAAAATATAACCGCATCACCATCCTTGACACGGCCAATTGGATTTCCCTGTTTGTCCGTGAGAACGATCGGTTCGATGGAATAGTCTGTTTGCCCGGATTGATATAGTTCCCTGACTGCCCTGCTCAACTCAACCGCCCCGCGCGAACGTTGACCCGTGAGCATAGTTGCTCCTTATCCAAAGTGGAGACCCCAAGGTTATATGACCTTCAGAGTCTGGTTCTCCAAGGCTGGAAAGATATTCAGCAATTGCTTGAACTCGTGAATGATCACATCCGGGCGATTCTCATCAGTGAGAGTTTCCTGTGCCAGTTCCTCCGGAGCAATCATGATGATGAGCATCCCAAAACCAGCCTGGCGCGTGCCGGTTACATCACGCTTGAGGTTGTCACCTACATATGCGCAGTGGGATGGATCCACCCCGGCAAGGCGCGCAGCTTCGAGATAAATGGCCGGGTCTGGTTTTCTCTTCCCAAAAACGGAAGACAGCACAACCGATTTGAAATACTTCGAGAATCCCTCAGCTTCCAGCCATTCGGGAATCTCGCGCGTACCGATTAGATTGCTGATGATGCCGAGGATATATCCCCGCCTCTGAAGTTCCGCCACTACTTCCCTGCCACCCTCGACCACAACTCGTCTTCCCATGGACTGGCGGAACTGGAAAGTCAACTCGCCGGCCAGCGGCGTAATCCTCTCTGCCGGAAAATCCGGCGTGAGCCAGCGTGTCCACATTTCGGCTTCCGGGGCTTCTTGCAGGTTTTCAAAGGCCCATTTTCGATAGACCTTGTAACGTTCATTCAGCTTTTCACAGAAGCTTTCAGGGTTCTCATCAGTCCCGACCAGTCCTGTAATTTGCCGGCGTGCTCTTGCCATGTGCTCCTGATCCTTGACCAGAATTCTCAGCGTATTGCCCAGATCCAGAAAGATAGCTTCGATGTTTTGCTGCATATTGCACCCTTGAACCTGGCTATTTACGCGGCGGAAAAATATTGAGCAGTTCGCAGGTTTCGCGGATGGTGTAATCCGGCTTGACGACCCCGCTGGGAGGTTCCTTCGCCAGCGTGGCCGGTTCTTCGAAAAGGATCATCATGCCAAAGCCGGCCGCCTGAGTCCCCTCCACATCGCGGACCGGGTTGTCACCCACGTACGCGCACTTTGAGGGTTCGACTCCTACCCGTCGAGCAGCCTCCCAGTAAATCTCCGGATTTGGTTTCCTCAACGCAACCTTGGAAGAAAGCACAACTGCCTTGAAATATTGCGTCACGCCATCGGAATCCATCCAGTCGGGAATCTCTGTCTCGGTGATCGTGTTGGCAATGATGCCAAGGATATAGCCGCGTTTATGGAGTTCAATAATCGTTGATTTGGCATCCGCACGCGGCACACGCCGTCCATCATGGTCACGCCACAGACGAGTTAATCTCCCCGCTAACGGAGCGATCTTCTCTGCCGGACAATCCGGGAGCAGCCATTTCGTCCACAATTCTTTTTCAGAAGCTTCCAGCAAAGATGCCTTGGACTGCTTGCGGTAGGCTTTCCATCTGGCGTCCAGGCCATCGAAGAACTCCTTTTCAGATTCTTTGGCCCCTACCAGGGTCATCAAGTCCTTTTTCGCCTGCGCCATGAATTCCGGATCTTCAATGACAATACGCAGTGTATTTCCCACATCGAGGAAGATGGCTTCAATATTTCGGTTCATTGGGACTTCCTTCATTCTCAGGATTTTTGCAATATTTCTTTCATTTTGAACATCATACGACATTTTTTTCAACTTTGCAAGTGTTCTTTCAAAATATTGACATTTATCACATAAGTGATTAAACTACGCCCAGAATCATGCACACGTGTGCAAAGGAACCCAAGATGCAAGTCACGGTGAAGGATATTGCCAGGAAAGCAGGGGTGTCACACTCAACAGTCTCACGCGCGCTGCACAGTAATCCGCTGATCTCGGATGACACTACGCAGCGCATCCAGCAAATTGCCAGTGAACTGGGTTATCTGCCCAGCGCGGCAGCTCGGGCTCTGAAAACCAATCGCTCACAGGTTCTGGGTGTCATCTTAAGCAACGTCGATGACCCTTTCTTTAGCGAGATCCTGCAAGGGATCGAAGAGAATGTCCAGCGGAGTGGCTACAGCCTCTTCATTGCGGCCGGACATCGTGATCCTGAACGGGAACGTGAGATCGCGCAGGCAATGGTTCAACACCGGGTCGATGGCGTCATTATCTGTTCAACTACATTCAGTGAAGAACAAAGCCGGCAATTTCTCCAATATGGTGTGCCGATTGTCGTGGTCAATAACCAGGCGGCCGAGGATTTCCGCTATTCAATCTATCACGATGATGTGGATGGAAGCCGACAGGTGACACACCACTTGATCGAGTTGGGACATCGGCGAATCGCCTACATCGGGAATTCCCTCTCCGGCCGCACCACGCTGGACCGTCTGACCGGCTTCCGTCAAGAAATGGACGCGGCCGGGTTGGTCGTTCCAGAACAATTCATTCTTGAAGTCCCCGGCGGTGGAGCGGAGCAAGGCCGCGAGGTTGTGAATCATTTTCTCCGCCTGTCCGAACGCCCAACGGCCCTGGTCTGTTTCAACGATATGATGGCGATCGGCGTTTTGAAGGAATTGCAAAACGCCGGCCTGCGCGCCCCCGAAGATATTTCGATCACCGGCTTCGACAATATTGTCTTCTCGGCTTATACCAATCCCCCACTTACCACTCTGGATCAACCCAAACGATTTATCGGCGCAGAAGCCGCACGGCTTTTGCTGGAGCTGTTGAATAAGCCCACCGATCAGGAGCAGGCAGCGCAAGGAAACGAAAGAATACTCAAAGGTCAACTGTTGATCCGCGAGTCAACCGCCCGGCTTGCAAGATAAATGAATCAGTGAATCGAACCATGGTCAATCAACACTCCCTCGTTTCAGCAAACCTCAATATTTTCCCTCGCTCCTTCACCTCCGCCAACGGTGTGGAATATGGGCTGGCTCAATTTCCCCTCGGACCCCGCGTAGCTGTGCTGGCACATCCCGAAGCCCCGGTGTTCAAATCATTTGAAGGAACCTGCGTGCAATTCGGCGAGAAGACCCTGCTGCTCGCCCCTCTCACTCCCCACACCGCAGCCGGATTGCGCGCCCAATTGTCCTGGCTTCAGCCGCGTCCGCTGGGACTGAAAACATCGGCCGGTATGGGTGACCGAATTGGGCTCGCAACTCCCGGCCATGTCCGCGCCGCGCGCGCCGCTGACGGGAAGATCGCACCCATCTTCGCCCAACAATCCATCCGCGAGATGACTCGCACCGGTCGCACCCCGCAGCAAGTCATGGATGACGCGACCTGGGGCATTTTCTCCGAGGGCTGGCAAGCTGGCGTCGGGGCAGATGCAGATCATCTAAAAACTCCCGAGGATATTGATATCTGTCTTGCCGCGGGTTTCACTTTCTTCACCATCGATCCCGGCGCATTTGTAGATAAGCGCACCGAGACCGCCAGCCTGACCGAACTGCGTGAGCTGGCAGAGCAGTTACCGCCCGAAATCCAACCGGGTAAATCAGGCTTGCTGAACAAATCTTTCAGGATTGAGAATCTTTCAATTACATTCGATGAAGCCACATTGCTCAAGGCCGCTGTCAAATATGGCACGGCAGTGGCACATGTCGCCGCGATGTACCATCACCTTGAAAAAGCGGCAGGGACGCGCCCCTTTGAACTGGAAGTCTCAGTAGATGAAACCGATCAGCCGACCTCGCACTCGGAGCATGTCTACATTGCCAGCGAACTCAAGCGGCTGGGTGTGAAATGGGTCAGCCTGGCACCGCGTTATATTGGCCGCTTCGAAAAAGGTGTGGACTATATGGGTGACACAAATGCCTTTGAAAGCGATATCGCTGGTCACGCTGCCATTGCCCGCGAATTCGGACCCTACAAACTTAGCCTCCACTCCGGCTCTGACAAGTTTAGTATCTATGGAATTGCCTCGCGTCAGACCCGCGGACTTGTCCATCTCAAAACGGCGGGCACGAGTTATCTTGAAGCCCTCCGCACGATCGCGGCCATCGATGTTGGATTCTTCCGCGAGATTTACACATTCGCGCGTGAACGATACGACACCGATAAAGCCAGCTACCATGTCTCCGCTGAATTGGGACGCGCTCCCCTGCCGGACCGTGTCACGAACTGGCCCGCGCTGCTCGATCAGTTTGATGCACGCGAGATCCTGCATGTCACGTTTGGCTCTGTACTAACTGATCAAAACGCCGATGGCAGCTTAAGGTTCTACGACCGCTTCACAAGCATCCTAAGAGCCAACCCTGAAGCCTATGCCGCAAATCTGGAAACGCATTTCACCCGTCACCTCACACCGTTCCTTTCCATTGAGTGAACATGGATAAAGACTCCTTCCACAAACTCTACGATTTTTCCGGCCAGATAGCTGTGGTCACCGGTGGCGCAGGCGTCCTCTGTGCATCCATGTGCCGCATGTTGGCAAGCCTGGGCGCCAAGGTCGTAATATTAGATGTCAATCCGCAAGCCGCGCAATCTCTGGCAGATGAAATCAGTTCTTCAGGCGGAGAGGCCATTAGTCTTGATTGCGATGTACTGAACAAAGCCAGCATCGAAGCTGCGGCACAGAGAATTCAAAGCGCATTGGGCCGCGTGGATATTCTGGTCAACGGTGCGGGCGGTAACAAATCTCAAGCCACGACCAACCCCGAAAATTCCTTCTTCGATCTGCCAGCAGATGCTCTGCGCTGGGTCTTTGACCTGAACCTGCTCGGCACCATCCTGCCATCGCAAGTGTTCGGCAGGATCATGGCAGAGCAAAAAAGCGGTGTGATCCTGAATGTTTCATCCATGAACGCCATCCGCCCCCTTACACGCATCGTGGCCTATTCAGCCGCGAAAGCAGGAGTGAGCAACTTCACGCAATGGCTGGCCATCCACCTGGCACAGAACTACTCGCCCAACATCCGCGTCAACGCGATTGCACCGGGTTTTTTTCTTACGGAACAGAATCGCTTCCTGCTCACTGAGAAGGACTCCGGCGACTTGACCACGCGCGGTCGCTCCATCATCACCCACACGCCGATGAATCGCTTCGGGACTCCCGATGACCTGCTCGGCGCGACGATGTGGCTGCTCTCCCCTGCGGCAGCTTTCGTCACCGGCGCGGTCATTCCAATCGATGGCGGATTCTCCGCGTTCAGCGGCGTGTAATTATTATGATCAATACACAAGCCATTGCACCTGCCGGCGAACTACTATCGAACGACCAGATCATGGGGACTCTGCAAAAGGCACTCGATGACAAATTCCGCGGGCAGCGCGTGCTTGTGCTGATTCCCGATCACACACGCTCTTTACCATTACCCTTTTTGTTCCGCGCGCTCATGGATATTTTGCAGGACGCAAAACAACTTGATTTCATGGTCGCACTCGGGACGCATCCGGCCTTAAGTGCAGAGAGCCTCAATAAACTGGTCGGCATTACTGCAGAGGAACGCTCAACGACCTTCAAACATATTGGCTTGCTCAACCATGCATGGGATCAACCATCCGTCCTGGCATCGATCGGCGTGATGGAACAGGACGAGATCAAACAGATCGCAGGGGCAAGTTGGCACGCATCACTGCCTGACAGAGTAGATATTCCCATTAATAAGGCCGCATTGGAATACGACCACCTCATTATTCTCGGTCCGACCTTCCCCCACGAAGTCGTCGGTTTTTCAGGCGGTGCAAAGTATCTATTCCCAGGCATCTCCGGCCCGGACATGATCAACGCCACGCATTGGCTGGGGGCGCTGGCGGGGGTCGTCGGTACGATTGGGATCAGGGATACGCCAGTCCGCAAGATGATTCATGCTGCGGCATCCAGGTTGAAGACGCCGGTCACATTGGTTGCCTTAGTGGTGGAAGGTCACGACCCTTCGACAGGCTCAGGGCAGCGGCTGAGCGGCCTGTTTATCGGCGAGCCGCTCTCAGCTTGGAATGAAGCGGCAGATCTGTCCGCGCAGCGTCATATCCGCTGGTGCGA